>NZ_MUBM01000211.1:0-40308 GCF_002154505.1 Streptomyces carpinensis
ACGCGGCGGCGGCCCGGCGGGCGGGCCGTGCCTGGGGCAGACGGGCCGTGGTCACCGGCACCGCCCTCGCCGTCGTCACCGTCGCCGTCGCCGTGCTGGCCGCCACCCACCCCCTTCCCGGCACCGGCGGCGCGGGCTCCACGGCCGCCTCCGGCCCCTCCGGGCCGCCGCCCGCCTCCGCCTCCGCCTCCGGGAGCCGGACCGGGGGTGCCACTGCGCCGCCGTCCCCGTCCCCCACCTCCGTGTCCCCCTCGGCCACGGCGACCGGCCTGCCGTCCGGCTTCCGCGTCTACCGCGCCCCCGAGGGGTTCTCGGTCGCCCTGCCCACCGGGTGGCAGCGGCTGAGCACCACACGCGCGCCCGAGCTGGCGTACCGCGTCGTCTTCGGGTCGGCCGGCGACGCCCGGACCCTCGCGGTCACGCACAGTGAGCACGTCGGGCCCGACCCGGTCGCCGTGTGGCGGGACGACGTCGTACCCGGCCTGGAGTGGCAGCCGGGCTACCGGCCGATCGGCGGCATCCGCGCTACGGCCTACCAGGGCCGCCCGGCCGCGGACATGGAGTGGCTGTCCGGGTCCGCGGACCGACGCGTGCACACCTTCGGCCGCGGTGTCCTCCTCGGCGGCCGGCGCGGCTTCTCGCTGCGCTGGACGACTCCGGCCGACGCCTTCGGCACGGCCGCGAACAGGCAGGCGCTCGAGGTGTTCCTCGGCAGCTTCCGGCCCGCCTCCGGCTGATCCGCCGTTTTCCCGCAGGTGACCCGGGGACTCGGCGGACATGGTGCAAATCGGATACACGATGATGACCGAGCAGGCCGGTCCGCGTGAGCTGGTCGACCATGTGGTGCGGGCCGAGGAGGTGGGTTTCGACTTCTCGGTGACCTCGGACCACTACTTCCCGTGGCTGCGCTCGCAGGGTCACTCGCCGTACGCGTGGAGCGTCCTCGGGGCGGCCGCCCAGGCGACCTCGCGCATCCCGCTGATGACGTACGTGACGTGTCCGACCTTCCGCTACCACCCGGCGATCGTGGCGCAGAAGGCGGCGACGGTGCAGTTGCTGTCGCAGGGCAGGTTCCGGCTGGGCCTCGGCGCCGGCGAGAACCTCAACGAGCACGTGGTGGGCGGGGGCTGGCCGTCCGTCGACGTGCGTCACGAACGGCTTCAGGAGGCCGTCGAGATCATCCGCGCACTGTTCGCGGGCGGGCACGTCACCCGTCACGGCGCGCACTTCGACGTGGAGTCGGCCCGGCTGTGGGATGTGCCGGACACCGCGCCGCCCATCGGCATCGCCGTCTCCGGCGAGCAGTCCTGCAAGATCGCCGGCCATCTCGCCGACCTCGTCATCGCCACGGAGCCGAAGGCCGGCCTGCTGCAGGCCTTCGACCGGCACGGCGGCGAGGGCAAGCCGCGGGTGGGCCAGCTTCCGGTGTGCTATGACACCGACCGGGACGCGGCGGTCAAGCGCGCGCACGCGCAGTTCCGCTGGTTCGGCAGCGGTTGGAAGGTCAACTCCGAGCTGCCGCACCCGGACTCGTTCGAGTCGGCCACCCAGTTCGTCACCCCCGACGACGTCGCCGAGTCGATCCCGTGCGGCGATGACCCGGAGGCGTTCGTCGAGGCCGTACGCCCGTTTGTCGACGCCGGGTTCACGGAGGTGGCGCTGGTGCAGATCGGCGGCGATGAGCAGGACGCGTTCCTGGACTGGTCGGCCAAGACCCTGCTGCCCGCACTGCGCGACGCCTTCGGCTGAGCGCACCGCGCCCGGGAAGACCAGCCAGGGCCGTGGCCGCGGGCCGCCTCACCGGGAGGTGTAGCGGTGCCGGGCCCACAACGGCAGCACGAACCAGCACAGCATGTACCAGGCGACCACGACCAGGACCAGCCAGGAGACGACACCGCCGTGCGTCGCCACTCTCAGGATCAGCAGCAGTGCGGCGGTCATGGTGGCGAGCAACAGGACCAGTCCGACGAAGGTCAGCCGGGATGCCCACCGCACCGCCTGGGGCTTCACCCGGCGCCCCGAGACGAGCCGGTGCAGGGACACCGGTCCGATGAGCGCGCCGGTCGCGGCGGCGCCCAGGAAGACGGTGACGATGTAGATGACCTGGTTGGTGTGGGTCAGCGTGTCGTACTTGGGCTGGAACACCACGGTGAGCAGGAAGCCGAACAGGATCTGCACACCGGTCTGGGCCACCCGCACCTCCTGGATGAGCTCCACCCACATGCGGTCGGCCCGCTCCTCCTCGGTCTCGTTGCGTCCCCGGCGTTTCGCCGCGCCGTCTCCCGCTGCCGTCACGTCGCCTCCCGATTCCCGCGGCCCGCATCCCTGGCTGCCCTCTCCTCGCGTGTGCCCCGGAGAGCGGGAATCCTGCCCGCCGAAAGGCCGACCGCCAGGGCGACGGACCCGTGGCCGACCGCTCGGACCGGCCACCGGCCCACCGGGTCGCGGTCACCCGGCAGCCGCGGCCGACGCGCTGAGCCGGAGCCTACTGACGGGCGGGGCTCACCAGCGGTCCTCCACCTGGTCCTTGATCCGCCGGTCGTAGAGGTCCCGGATCGCCGCCAGGGTCTCGTCGGTCAGCGGGGGCAGCTTGCCGGCGGCCGCGTTGGCGCGGGCCTGTTCCGGGGAACGGGCACCGGGGATCACGGTGGTGACGCCGGGCTGCTGGATGATCCAGCGCAGTGCCAGCTGGGCGGGGGTGCAGCCCTCGGGGGCCAGGGCGGCGAACTCGGCCGCGGCCTCCACGCCCGTCGCGTAGTCGACGCCGGAGAAGGTCTCGCCCTGGTCGAAGGACTGGCCGTGCCGGTTGAAGGTGCGGTGGTCGTTGGCGGGGAACACCGTGTCCTTGGTGTACTTGCCCGACAGCAGCCCGGAGGCGAGCGGTACGCGGGCGATGATGCCGACACCGGCCTCGCGCGCGGCCGGGAGCACCTCGCGCAGGGGCTTCATGCGGAACGGGTTGAGGATGATCTGCACACTGGCCACGTTCGGCCGGGCGATCGCGGTCAGGGCCTCCGCGCAGGTCTCGACGCTGACGCCGTACGCGGCGATCCGCTCCTCCTCGACGAGGGTGTCCAGCGCGTCGAACACCGCGTCGGTGGAGTACACGGGTGTCGGCGGGCAGTGCAGCTGCACCAGGTCGATGCGGTCGACGCCCAGGTTGCGGCGGGAACGGTCGTTCCAGGCGCGGAAGTTGTCCAGGACGTAGTTCTCCGGGATCTGCTCGACGCGGCGGCCCATCTTGGTCGCGACCAGCACATGCAGGTCCGGCCGGGAGCTGAGGAAGGTGGCGATGGTCGCCTCGCTGCGCCCGTCGCCGTAGACGTCGGCCGTGTCGAAGAAGGTCACGCCCGACTCGGCGGCGGCCTCCAGCACGGCGAGTGCTTCCTTGTCTTCGACGTCGCCCCAGTCGGCGCCCAGTTGCCAGGTGCCGAGTCCGACGACCGAGGCGTGCTGCTGCGACCTGCCGAATTCACGTTCGTCCATGGCGCCAGTCTGGCACCCGTGCCGGGCCCCCGCGGCACCGGCCACCCGGCCGCTCCGGTCCCTCACCCGCGCAGGGGCGTCACCCGGGTCGGAGCCGGATCAGGGCGGACGGGGCGGCTCGAGCCGTCGCCCGCCGTCGTGTCCGGCACCCCGCTATCCGGCGGCCGCCGTGCGGCACTCCGGGTGGCCCCAGCCCTGGTCGTTCTTGGCGATGGACTCACCGGCCGCGTAGGACCGGCCGCACACACACCGGCCGGGGAACTTGGCCTTGATCGTGCGGGACGAGGATCCCGCGGCGCCGGCGCCTGCCCGTGCCGTCCTGGTCCCGTTCGCGCGGCGACGCGACCCGGCGGACGCCGGGGCGGTGGGCGCGGGCGGCGGCTCCGAGGAGCCGAGGGCGCTGCCGGCGGCCAGCTGTGCGGTCGCCGCCTGGCTGGCGGCCCGGTCGGCGAAGTCGTTCAGGGGATCGCCGTCGACCTGGTGGGCGGGTACATAGCGGAAGTCGACGGTACGGCCGTCGAGCAGCTCGTCGATCCGCACGACCAGCTCCTGGTTGGCGACCGGCTTGCCGGCGGCCGTCTTCCAGCCGTTGCGCTTCCAGCCGGGCAGCCAGGTGGTGACCGCCTTCATCGCGTACTGCGAGTCCATGCGGACCTCGAGCGGCACATCGGGGTCGGTCGCGGTGAGGAGCCGCTCCAGCGCGGTGAGTTCGGCGACGTTGTTGGTCGCGGTGCCGAGCGGGCCCGCCTCCCAGCGGGCCGGGGTCTCGGCGTCCTCGGAGACCACCCACGCCCAGCCCGCCGGACCCGGATTTCCCTTCGAGGCCCCGTCGCACGCGGCCACCACTCGTTCACGCATGCCCCCGATCATGCCACGCCCACCCGAGCCCCTGCGCCGGACCGGGGCGGCGGCCGGAACGGGAGCGCGCCGAGCCGGGGAGCCGCCGCCTCCACGCCCGGGGCCCGGCACACTCCGGGACTGCGAGCTCTTGGGCCGGGGTACGAGCCCCGTCTCGGACGGTTTGGCCGGGTGCGGGCCCGGTCTCGGAGGACTTGGCCGGGTACGCCCCGGGGCTGGGAGCGCCTTGGGCCGGGTGCGGGCCCGGTCTCGGACGGCTTGGGCCGGGTACGGCGCCGGTCTCGGAGCCGCTGGGGAGACCCCGGATCGGGGATCGATCCGGCCTGAGGGCGGCCGGGGTCCGGGAACGGCTTCGCCCAGGGAAACGGCAGGTCCGGGAGCGGCCCGAGCCCGGAAGTCGCCCGGGTTGGGGCCCAGGCCCTGTCGTCGAACTCCCCTCTGCCCAGCGACGCCATGCAGTGCCGGGCCCCGCGCGCCCGCATGATCCAAACGAGAGGCCCTACGGGATCTCCTTGGCCTGGGGCTTCTCTCCCTGGCTCGTGGTGACGTCGATCACGGAGAAGCTCGCGCCCTGGGGGTCGGTGAGGGCCGCGACCCGGCCGAAGGGGCTGTCCGCCGGGCCGAACCGCAGGACACCGCTGCGCTCGGTCGCGGTGGCCACCGCGGCGTCGCAGTCGGCGACCATGAAGTACACGTTGACGTACGACGGCACCTCGGGCGGGAAGTCGTCCGTCATCCTCATGCGGCCGAGGACCGCGCCGCCGCCCGCGTGGAACTCACGGAAGTCGATCGCCGCGTCGTCGAGCTGCTTCGCGGTGTACCCGAACACCGCGGTGAGGAAGGGGTCCGTCTTCTCGGGCTCGCGGGTGACGACCTCGGCCCAGCAGTAGGCGCCCGGCTCCCCGGTGGCCTCGAAACCCTCGTGGCGGCCGGCCTGCCACACACCGAACACCGCACCACCGGGCTCGCGGGCCAGGCACATGGTGCCGAGGTCGCCGATCCGCATCGGTTCCATCAGCACCTCGCCGGCCTGTTCGCGGATTCGGCGGGCCGTGGCGGCAGCGTCGGGCGAGGCCAGGTAGAGGCACCACTGCGACTGCCCTTCCTGCCCGGGCATCGGCGGCACGACGGCGGCCACCGCCTTGCCGTTCACATAGGCCTGGGTGTAGTTGCCGTACGCCGAGGACGACTCGCCGAAGGTCCAGCCGAGGACCTCGCCGTAGAAGTTCTTGGCCGCCTCGACGTCGGTGAACATCGCGTCGGCCCAGCAGGGGGTTCCCTCGGGTCGTACCGCCATGGCGGGGCCCCTCTCCCGTTCGATGGCTCGGTGGCTTCCCGGTTCACACGCTAGCCACACCCGGGGCGGGTCGCGCGCCGAAGAAACGCCCTCGCCGCCGGCCCGCCCGGGCGGAGCCCTCGCGGTGGTGCAACTCGGGTCCCCGGCATGATCCGAACGAGAGGCCCCGAGTCCTCGCCCGGCGGCCGGCCCACTCCCCCGGATGGGTGGGCCGGCCCCGCGGCCGCCCCGCTACTCGCCCGTGTGAGCCCTCTTCAGGGCGGCGATGTCGAGCTTGCCCATCGCGAGCATCGCCCGGGTGGTGCGGGCCGCCTTCTCGGTGTCGGGGTCGCCGATCATCTCCATGAGGCCGTCCGGGATGATCTGCCAGGACACGCCGTACCTGTCCTTGAGCCAGCCGCACGGGCCGGGCTCTCCGCCGTTCTCCGTGAGCTTGGCCCAGTAGTGGTCGACCTCGTCCTGGTCCGCACAGAACATCTGGAACGAGATCGCCTCGCTGAACTTGAACTGCGGGCCGCCGTTCAGCGCGACGAACTTCTGTCCGTTGGCCGTGAACTCGACGGCGATCACTGAGCTGGCCGGTCCCGGTCCAGCCTCGGTGTAGCGGCCGACCCGGCCGATGCTGGAGTTCTTGAAGACCGAGACGTAGTAGTCGGCTGCCTCCTCGGCCTGGCCGTCGAACCAGAGACAGGTGGTGAATCCTTCGGTGGCCACGGGTTCCTCCTGAGGTGTGGGACACGGTCATCTGTATCGACCGGTCCGGGCTGCGGAACTCATCGCTCTTCGGGGAATCCACGGGAATCAATTCGGACGGCTCCCTGGACGGCGCGAACTAGCATCCGGCCATGACGACGTCACCGCCGCCCACCGACGGCATCCGGCCCTTCCGCCTCGCGATCCCGCAGAGCGACCTCGACGACCTGCACGACCGGCTCGACCGCACCCGCCGGCCGGACGACCTGCCCGGCGCCGGATGGGACTACGGCGTGCCCGGCGACTACCTGCGCGACCTCGTGCGGCACTGGCGGCACGCCTACGACTGGCGGGCTGCCGAGGCGCGACTGAACGAGTGGCCGCAGTTCACCACCACCATCGACGGGGCGAACGTCCACTTCGCGCACATCCGCTCCCCCGAGCCCGACGCCACCCCGCTGATCGTCACCCACGGCTGGCCGGGGTCGATCGTCGAGTTCCTGGACGTCGTCGGGCCGCTCGCCGACCCGGCCGCACACGGTGGCGACCCCGCCGACGCGTTCCACGTCGTCGTACCGAGCATCCCGGGCTTCGGACTGTCAGGGCCGACGACCGACCGGGGCTGGGAGGCCGGCCGGGTCGCCGACGCGTGGGCCGACCTGATGCGGCGGCTCGGCTACGAGCGGTTCGGCGCCCAGGGCGGGGACTGGGGCGCGGCGATCTCCCGGGAGCTGGGCCGCGCCCACCCCGATCGGGTGATCGGTGTCCACCTCAACCTGTTGCCGGGGGCGCAGCAGGCCACCGAGCCGACCGAGGCGGAGCTGGCCGCGCTCGGCCCCGAAGAGCGTGAACGCACCCTCGCCTCGTGGCGCCGCTGGGCGGCCTGGCAGCGGGAGAGCGCGGGGTACGCGATCCTCAACTCCACCCGCCCGCAGACCCTGGCGTACGCCCTCACCGACTCCCCGGTCGGCCAACTCGCCTGGATCGTCGAGAAGTTCCGGGAGTGGACGGACTCCGAGGAGCTGCCCGAGGAGGCCGTCGACCGGGACCTGCTGCTCACCAACGTCATGCTGTACTGGCTGACCGGGACCGCCGGTTCCGCGGCCCGGATCTACTACGAGCGGGCCCACGCCGGCTCGCGCCGGGCCGCCGCGCCGGCCCAACCGTCGACCGTGCCGACCGGGCTCGCCGTCTTCCCGGCCGAACCCCAGGTTCCGCTGCGGCACAGGGCGGAGCGCACGGAGAACATCGTGCGGTGGACCGAGTTCGACCGGGGCGGGCACTTCGCGGCGATGGAGGAGCCGGACCTGCTGGTCGCGGACGTGCGGGCGTTCTTCCGGCAGCTGCGCGAGAAGGGCTGAGGCCGCGGCCTCAGGACGCCGTGCGAGGCGCTCTGCCCGTGGCGAATCTGCCGCGGGCAGAGAAACCGCATCGGCCGGCCCGTCGCGGTCGACAGTGAAGTCGACGGCATCCACGCCACGACGAGGAGATTCGATGACTCCACTGATCACCGCGCACTCGCCACGCTCGGAGGAGGGCGACACACCGCCCAGCCGCTTCGACGACCATCTGGCGGCCCAACTCCTCACCCAGCGGATCGTGTTCCTGGGCACCCAGGTCGACGAGGTGTCGGCCAACCGGGTGTGCGCGCAGTTGCTGCTGTTGTCGGCCGAGGACCCCCGCACCGACATCAGCCTGTACATCAACAGCCCCGGCGGGTCCGTCACCGCGGGCCTGGCCATTTACGACACGATGCGGCTCATCCCGAACGACGTCTCGACGCTGGCCATGGGGTTCGCGGCGAGCATGGGGCAGTTCCTGCTCACCGTGGGGACCCGTGGCAAGCGGTTCGCGCTGCCGCACGCGCGGATCATGATGCACCAGCCGTCGGCCGGGATCGGCGGTACCACCGCGGACATCGAGATCCAGGCGGAGAACCTGGAGCACACCAAGCGGACCATCGAGCGGCTCACCGCCGAGCACACCGGTCAGAGCGAGGAGACGATCTCACGCGACGGCGACCGGGACCGCTGGTTCACGGCCGAGCAGGCCAGGGAGTACGGGATGGTGGACCGGGTGGTGGAGTCGCTTGCCGACGTCCGTCCGGCCACGTCGCGCCGACGGATGGGGTTGTGACATGGGGTCGTACACGGTTCCGTACGTGATCGAGCGGACCGCGCAGGGCGAGCGGTCGTACGACGTGTTCAGCCGGCTGCTGAACGAGCGGATCATCTTTCTCGGCACCGAGATCGACGACGGCGTCGCCAACGTCGTCATCGCGCAACTCCTCCATCTGGAGTCCGCGAACCCGGAGCACGAGATCTCGATCTACCTCAACTCGCCCGGCGGCTCGTTCACTTCGCTGATGGCCATCTACGACACGATGACGTTCGTGCAGTCGCCCATCTCCACGTTCTGCGTGGGGCAGGCGGCCTCCACCGCGGCGGTGCTGCTGGCCGGCGGGGACCCGGGGCGGCGGTTCGTGCTGGAGCACGCGCGCGTGCTGCTGGGGCAGCCGGCCAGCGGCGGCCGGCAGGGCACGGTCTCCGATCTCGCGCTACAGGCCAAGGAGATGGTCCGGATCCGCTCCCAGGTCGAGGAGGTGCTGTCCCGGCACACCGGGCACGCCCCCGAGTCCCTGCGCGCCGACATGGACCGCGACAAGGTGTTCAGTGCCCATGAGGCGGTGGCCTACGGGCTGGCCGACGAGGTACTGAGCCGGCGCCTCGCGATGGTGGCCTGAGACGCCGGCCGCACGGGCGGGGCGGGGTTCGCGGGGGCTGTCGGGCCGTCGGCTGTCGGCCGGCCCGACAGCTCTAGGCCCTGTGTCAAACTCCTGTCTGCCCAGCGACGCCGTGCACGCTCCCCCACTGCCTTGACGGCGCGGGAGGCGCCCCCACTCGCCGCACCGGGACCAGGCCCGAGTACAAATCAGTACGAGGGCCGTGCCCGGCACACCGAGAGCACGCACCTGCCGCCGCAGGGCCCGCCCTCCGGGCGGACGACGGGACTTTGACGACAGGACCTAGGAGCATGCTGGCTGTCGGGCCGTCAGGCCGCCAGGCACAGGCCGTCGATGCGGGAGGTGGACGTGGCCCGGCCGCGGCCCGCGGTCCTGCTGGTGAGACGGACCAGCTCGCCCTGCGCCAGCGACAGCAGGTCGCCCAGGCCGAGTCCGAGGGCCTGGGCCGCGGCCGCGAGGACCTCCGAGGATGCCTCCTTGCGGCCGCGCTCGATCTCCGACAGATACGGCATGGAGATGCGCGCGGCCTCGGCGACGTCCTTCAGCGTGCGTTCCTGGGCGAGCCGCTGACGGCGCAGCACGTCGCCGACGAGGTCGCGCCACAGGGGCTCGCGGGGGGCCGTCGGCGCGCTCCGGTCGGCGGGGCGGCCGGTCACCGGCCGTTCGACGACCGGGTGGGCGGAGGCCGGCCGTGCGAGGGCCGGACGGGCGGGCGTCTGACGGCTGTTCTCCGGGCGTGCTGCCGGCGGGCGCAGCGGGATGACGCGGGCTGGGTTCGGCGCTTGGTTGCTCACCTCTTCAGACTAGGCGCCACGAACGCCCGTGGAAGGGGACGGCGTTCCGCCCTGGGTGAATCACCTGCACGGAAGAGGACGTACGAGCGCCGTGCATGGGTTCCGGCGCTCTGGGTACCCGATGGTGACCGAACCGTGACTTTCGTGGAGGGGAAATGGACACCGCCGTGATCCGGTCCGAGGCAGCGATCGAGGAGACCGCGGGAAACCGGACGGACGGAGCACCGCTCCCGGCGGTCGCGAATCCGCGGTCCATCGCCCCCCGGGACGCGCGCGAGCTCTCCCGCCACTTCTTCCGGCGGCTGACCGAGCTCGAAGAGGGCACTCACGAACACCAGTACGCGCGCAACGTCCTCATCGAGATGAACATGTCGCTGGTGCGGTTCGCGGCCGGCCGGTTCCGCAACCGCAGTGACGACATGGAAGACATCGTCCAGACCGGGATGATCGGCCTGATCAAGGCCATCGACCGGTTCGAGCTGTCGCGTGAGGTGGAGTTCACGTCGTTCGCGCTGCCCTACATCGTCGGTGAGATCAAGCGGTTCTTCCGGGACACCACCTGGGCGGTGCACGTGCCGCGGCGGCTGCAGGAGCTGCGCGTGGAGCTGGCCAGGGCGCGCGAGGAGCTCTCCAGCCGCCTGGACCGGGAGCCGACCGTCGCCGAGCTCGCGACGTTGATGAACCTCACCGAGCAGGAAGTGGTGGAGGGGCAGCTGGCGTCCAACGGCTACAACTCCGCCTCGCTGGACGCCGCGCTCACCGGTGACGGACCCGAGGACGGAGAAGCGGTGCTCGCCGACTTCATCGGCGTGGAGGAGCACGGCATCAGGCTCGTCGAGGACCTCCACTCGCTGGCGCCGCTGGTGGCCGAACTGGGAGAACGGGACAGGCAGATCATCCATATGCGGTTCGTGGAGGAGGCCACCCAGGCGGAGATCGGCGAACGGCTCGGCTGCTCGCAGATGCACGTCTCCCGGCTGATCAAGCGCATCCTGACGCAGCTGCGGCAGGGCATGCTGGGCGAGATGGGCTGCGCCTGAGGCGTCGCCCCACGGGCTCAGTCGCGTCCGAGGTGCACCAGGGCCCGTACCCGCTTGCCCACCGGAACCCGTTCCGCGCTGACCTCGTCCGCCAGGGCGTGCACGATCTCCAGGCCGTGCCGGCCGATGCGCTCGGGGTCGCGCGGGTAGCGCAGCGGCAGAGCGACGCTGCTGTCGTAGACGCACACGCTCACCGCGGCGTCCGTGCCTTCCAGCTCCAGAATGTACGGACCGTCGCTGTGCCGGTCGGCGTTGGTGATCAGCTCGCTCACCACCAGGAGCAGGGCCTCGCCGGAGCGGCGGCCGATCACCGCGCACCATTCGGTCCTGAGCTGGTCGAGGAAGTGCGCGGCGAAGGAGCGCGCGTCGGCGATGCAGCCGGGCTCCCCGGTGTAGTGCGTCGTCCGCCGAAGCGGTTCCACGGGAACGTCGAAGCCAGTGCGTATCGCTGCCTCGTCCGGGTGCTCGATCATGCGTTTCTCTCTCGGAAGCCGGTACGACCGGACGCTACTGCACATGTCCTGATACCCACGGCTACGCCCGCCAGTCCCCGCCGGGCGGCGGCAGGCCGACAAGGCTGTCGGGCCGGGACCAGACGAACCCGGCCGGCGGGCAGACGGACGGCTGGGCGGGCAGGCGGACCGGGCGGGCAGGAAGGCGCGGACGGACCTCCCGACGGGCGTACCGGCGCCGCGGTGCCTAGCGTGACAGCGTGAGCCCCGCGAGCCCCTCCGCTCCGCCGGCCGCCCCCCACGGCCGGTTCCTTCACAGCTGGGCACAGGCCCTCGCCACGGTGCTGGCCGCGCTGCTGGCCATGTGTGTGGTCGCCGCGCTGGGGCTGTGGGCGGCCGGGGCCGGGAACCTGCCCGACAACGCCTTCCCACGGGTCGTCGCCGCGACCGTGGTGACGGCGGTCGGCGGCAGCATGGAGCTCTCGGGGAACGCGGGCGCGCTCGCCGAGACGCACGCCGGGGTCACGGTGATGCCGCTGTCGGTCACGCTCGTCGGAGCGCTCGCCGTCGGCGTCGGCTTCCTGCGCCCGCTGCGGCGGCAACGGACGGCGACGACGCGAGGTCCTGTCCGGGCGGGTGAGCTGGCCTGGTCGGCCGCCCGGATCGCCGTACTGTGGCTGGCGGCGCTGGTCGGCCTGGCGTTCGCCGCCCGCCAGACCTTCGCCATCGACCTCGGCAACGGAGTGCTCGGCGCCATCGGCCAGCTGTTCGGCGCCGAGCCCGAGGTCGGCTTCACCACACACGTGCCGCTGACCGTCGGCTTCGGGCTGCTCTGGCTGCTGGGCGTGCTGCTGATCGCGCTGCTCGTGGCCCGCGACGTGCCGTTGCCGGAGCGGGCAGCGCGCTTCCGGGCATGGGCGTGTCCGCCAGCGTACGCCATGGTCGCCCTGCTGCTCGTGTACGTGGTTGTGGGCCTGGTCATCGGGCTGGTGACGGCGGGGACGCGCGGGCACCCGGCGGAGACCTTCGCCCTGATCCTGCTCGGGCTGCCGAACCTGACCTGGCCGGCCTTCACGATCGGGCTGGGCGCCACCTGGAACGGCCGCGTGGACGGCCCCTTCGGACTGCCGGTTCCGCACCTGCTCGACGAGGTGCTGCGCACCCCGGACGTGTCCACGCTCAACCTGAGCACTCTCGCCGAGCACGACGGCCGGGTGTGGTGGCTGGTGGTGATCGATGTCGTGCTGGTGCTCGCCGCCGCATACTTCGCGGCGGCCCGTGCCCCGGCCCGGGTGCGCCCGTGGCAGCACGCGGTGCGGATGGCGGTCGCCCTGGTGCTGACGGTGCTGATGATCTGCCTCGCGGGCCGGATCTCCGCCCACTACGGGCTGTCGCTCCTCGGCATCGGCAATGTGGGCGGCGGCCTCTCCGGGGAACTGCTGCTGCGGCCCCGGCTGTGGGGCGCCCTCGGCATCGCCGCGCTGTGGGGCCTGGTCAGCGGATTCCTGGGCGCCCTGGCAACCCTCTTGGTGGGCCACCGGAGCGAGGGCCCACCGGACTCGGCAGGCCCCTCCACCCCACCCGGCCCGGCCGACCGCAGCGGCGCACCCCACGTGTAGCACGACACGGCACCCCGCCCCGAGCCGAGCGGGCGCCCACGTCGGGGCCACGTGGCCGACCGCGCGCCGCCGGGGCGGAGCCGTCAGGCCATCGGCAGGACGAGGGCCGGGACGGTCCGCTGCATGCGCAGGGCGTCCACCGACTCCGCGAGGAGCTCGTACTCGGTGGTGTCGTCGCCCGCGGCGATCCGCACCAGCCGTCCCTCGGCCAGCTCGTCGGCCACCAGTTCCTGCCGGACCGGGTCGGCGCACCAGGCCCGCAGGACGCCGGGCACGTCCGGCACGTCGATCGGCACCGGGGCCAGCGCGCCCGAGGGCACATACGGTGTCTCGGGGCCCGGGTCGAGCCGCTCGGCGATCCAGGAGGCGCGGTCGCGCAGCCACCACAGGGCCAGGGCGAGGGTGGGCGCCCGGTAGGTGCCGAGCGGTACGCCGACGCGGCGGCCGTCGCACACCCCGTACCCGGTGACATGGCACAGGAATTCGTCGTGCACAGCTCCTCCCCCGGTGGCGTCGTGCGCCTGCTGGTCGTGCCTCGCTCTCGGTGCGGCTCCTGTGGCTCCTGTGCGGTGAAGCGTCCCTTACCTTCGAGTATGTTCACTCCTGAAACACTGTCACCACGATTTTCCGGCCAGTCTCCTGGCACATCCGGCGCGGGGCATGGCCGAAACGACGCGAGCCCTCCGGGTGGCACGGGCGCGGGCACGATCCCGTGGTCGGCGCCATTACCCCGGCGGTAATCGCCCCATCCCCCGCGGTCCCGGCATGGTTGTCCCATCGGGTCGCCGACCACGGAGATCCGGGTCCCGACCAGTACCCAGTACCGACGCCCTCGATGGAGGCTGATTCCCCATGTCCGCACAGACCGACCGTTACGAGAGCGCCGCCGCCCGCTACCTCGAGGCGTGGAACGCGAAGGGGCCGGAGGCCCTCGGCAAGGCGGTGGCCGCCGCCTGGACCCCCGACGGCAGCTACACCGACCCCCTCGCAGACGTCAGCGGCCACGAGCAGATCACGGCCCTGATCACCGCGGCGCAGCAGCAGTTCCCCGGTTTCGTCTTCCGGCTCACCGGCACCGTGGACGGTCACCACGACACCGCCCGATTCGCCTGGGAGCTGGTGAGCGAGGCTGAGGGTGCCTCCTCCGGGGGAGGCTCCGCCCCGGTCGCCGGTTTCGACGTGATCACCCTGGACGGCGAGGACCGGATCCGTACCGTGCTGGGCTTCCTGGACCGGGTGCCGGACGGCGCCTGAGGACGTGCCGCCCGCACGAGGGGACGGGCGAAACGGCGAGCGGCCGCCCACCGGTCCAACGGTGGGCGGCCGCCTCGCGGATGCGGTGCCTACGGCTTCACGAGCGCGTCGATGCGGGCCAGCTCCTCCGCGTCGAAGTCCAGGTTGCGCACCGCGGCGACGCTGTCCTCCAGCTGCTGGGGGCTGCTCGCGCCGACGAGGGCCGAGGTCACCCGTCCGCCGCGCAGCACCCAGGCCAGCGCCAGCTGGGCCAGCGACTGCCCCCGGGACTTGGCGATCTCGTCCAGGGCGCGCAGCCTGTCCACCAGTTCCCCGGTCACCGCGTCGGAGTTGAGGAAGGGACTGTCGCCGGCCGCCCGGGAGTCCTCGGGGATGCCGTCGAGGTAACGGGCGGTGAGCAGGCCCTGCTCCAGCGGGGAGTAGGCGATGGAGCCGACCTGGAGCTCGTCGAGCGCGTCGAGGAGGCCCTCCTCCTCGGGGCGGCGGTCGAGCATCGAGTAGCGCGGCTGGTGGATCAGCAGCGGGG
The DNA here is from genome assembly GCF_002154505.1 of Streptomyces carpinensis. Lineage (GTDB taxonomy): Bacteria > Actinomycetota > Actinomycetes > Streptomycetales > Streptomycetaceae > Streptomyces > Streptomyces carpinensis. The sequence goes on from NZ_MUBM01000211.1 coordinate 14,763, forward strand.
TGCCCAGCTCGCCGAGGATCCGGGCGGCCTCACGGGTCTGCTCCGCGGAGTAGTTGGAGACGCCGACGTACAGGGCCTTGCCCTGCTGGACCGCCGAGTGCAGGGCGCCCATCGTCTCCTCCAGCGGAGTCTCCGGGTCGGGGCGGTGCGAGTAGAAGATGTCGACGTACTCCAGGCCCATCCGCTTCAGGCTCTGGTCCAGCGAGGACAGCAGGTACTTGCGCGAGCCCCATTCGCCGTACGGGCCGGGCCACATGAGGTAGCCGGCCTTGGTGGAGATCACCAGTTCGTCGCGGTACGGCGCGAAGTCCGCCCGCAGCGCCTCGCCGAGGGCGGACTCCGCGGCGCCGGGCGGCGGGCCGTAGTTGTTGGCCAGGTCGAAGTGGGTGACGCCGAGGTCGAAGGCGCGGCGCAGGATGGCACGCTGGGTCGCCACCGGGCGGTCCGGACCGAAGTTGTGCCACAGGCCGAGCGACAACGCGGGCAGCTTCAGGCCGCTGCGCCCGGTGCGCCGGTAGGGCATGTCGGCGTAGCGGTCGGGGTGGGCGGTGTACAACGCGACTCCATGAGGGGTTGGCACGGCGATGACCGGTTCCCCGGGACACGCGGCAGCGGCGTTCCGGGGAACCGCTGTCCCACTCTCGCGCCACCTGCGGGCAGTGGTCCAACAGGAGAATCCGATGGGATTGAACGGCTAGGCTTCTCAATCATGGAACTGCGTCATCTCCAGCACTTCGTGGCCGTCGCCGAGGACCAGCACTTCACCCGGGCGGCGGAGCGCCTGATGGTGTCGCAGTCGGGCCTGTCAGCCTCGATCCGGGCGCTGGAGCGGGAATTGCGGGCCCCGCTGTTCGTGCGCACCACACGCCGGGTGACGCTCACGGAGGCCGGGCGCGCGCTGCTCGGCGAGGCGGAGCGGATCCTGGCGCAGGTCCGGGCGGCCCACGAGGCGGTGGCCGCCGTGCAGGGCGTGCTGCGCGGCACGCTGTCGCTCGGCACCGAGCAGTGCATCGCGGGGGTGGACGTGGCGGGGCTGCTCGCCGCGTTCCGGCGGCGGCATCCGGATGTGGAGATCCGGCTGCGGCAGACGGGCTCCGGAGCGCTGGCGGAGGGGGTCGCGGCAGGCCGGCTGGACCTGGCGTTCGCCTACCGGACCCAGGCGGACACCGACCAGTTGCGTTCGGTGGCTCTGGCCGGTGAACCGATGACGGTGCTGTGCCATCCCGATCACCGGTTCGCGTCGGCGGGCACGCCGCTCACGCTGGAGGCGGTGAGCGGTGAGGTCTTCGTCGACTTCCACCCGGACTGGGGGCCGCGCCGCGCCACCGACGCGGCCTTCTCCGCCGCGGGCGTGGCACGCACGGTGGCGCTGGAGGTCAACGACGTGCACAGCCTGCTCGATCTGGTCGACGAGAACCTGGGCATCGCGGTGGTTCCCCGGCATTTCCAGCACAAGCGTCCTTCGCTCACCGCGCTGCCGTTCCAGGGCGCGGGTGAGCGGTGGTACGAGACCGTCGCCCTGCTGCCGCCCGAACAGGGCACCAGTCCGGCGGCCCGCGCCCTGATCACACTCCTGGAGTCGGGGGCCTGACCGGGTCGGCGGCCCGGCACCCGAGAGTTCCGGCCGGATTCCGGACGCGGCACGGCGTGCGATGCGCCATGGTGGACGCATGCATGCGAAGGACATCCTCATCGACGGCTACGGCCGCATCCAGGAAGAAGTCCATGCCGCCCTCGACGGCCTCGGACCGGACGGACTGCACGCCCAGCCGGCTCCCGGCGCGAACTCCGTCGCCTGGCTCGTCTGGCATCTCACCCGGGTCCAGGACGACCACGTCGCCGACGCCTTCGACCTCGACCAGGTGTGGCTGTCCCAGGGCTGGGAGAAGCGCTTCGGCCTGGACCTGCCGCGCCACGACACCGGTTACGGACACACCTCTGCGAAGGTCGCGAAGGTGCGGGTCGAATCCGCCGAACTGCTGACCGGGTACTACGACGCCGTCCACGAACAGACCCTGCGGGCCCTGCACGGCCTGACCGCCAAGGACCTCGAAGGCGTCGTGGACGAGCGCTGGGACCCCCCGGTCACCCTGGGCGTGCGCCTGGTCAGCGTCCTGTCCGACGATCTGCAGCACGTCGGACAGGCCGCCTACGTGCGCGGGCTGTTTCAGAGCGCGGACTCGTAACCGGGCAGGACGACGTCCTCGATGAGGGCCCTGCGCTCGTCGAACGGGAGGAACGCGCTCTTGACCGCGTTCACCGTGACGGTGCGCAGGTCCTCGACCGTCCAGCCCGCCTCCTCGACCAGCAGCGACATCTCGCGGGTCATCGTGGTGCCGGACACCAGACGGTTGTCGGTGTTGAGGGTGACACGGAAGCCCAGGTCCTTCAGGGCCGTGATGGGGTGCTCGGCGATCGAGGTGGCGCAGCCGGTCTGGAGGTTGGACGTCGGGCACATCTCCAGGGCGATACGGCGGTCGCGCACCCAGCCCGCGAGGCGGCCGAGCTTGCCGTCGACGATGTCCTCGGTGATGCGCACACCGTGGCCGATCCGCTGGGCGCCGCACACCTGGAGCGCCTGGTGGATGCTGGGCAGACCGTGCGCCTCGCCGGCGTGGATGGTGAACGGCACGCTCTCGCGGCGCAGATGCTCGAAGGCGGCCAGGTGGTCGGCGGGCGGGAAGCCGTCCTCGGCGCCGGCGATGTCGAAGCCGACGACGCCCGCGTCGCGGTAGGCGACGGCCAGGTCGGCGGCCTCGCGGACCCGGTCGAACATGCGCATGCCGCACAGCAGGGTGCCGACGCGGACCGGGGTGCCGGCGGCGGCCGCCTTGGCCATGCCCGCCGCGAGGCCCTCCTGCACCGTCTCGACGACCTCGTTCAGGGTCAGCCCGCCCCGGAGCATCAGCTCGGGGGCGTAGCGCACCTCGGCGTAGACGACACCGTCGGCGGCGAGGTCGAGGACGTACTCCTCGGCGGTGCGCAGCAGGCCCTCACGGGACTGCATGACGGCCAGGGTGTGCTCGAAGGTCGCTATGTAGCGGACCAGGTCACCGGAGTTGGCGGCCTCGTAGTACCAGGCGGCGAGCTCGCCGGGGTCGGTGGTGGGCAGGGTGTGGCCGACCGCGTCCGCGAGTTCGACGACGGTGGCGGGGCGCAGTCCGCCGTCGAGGTGGTCGTGCAGCACGGCCTTGGGGAGCCGGCGAAGGGTGTCGGTGTCGACGCGGGGCGCGGTCATGTGTGTTTCCTCGGCAGGTGGTGCGTGATGGGGCGGTGGTCAGTCGGAGACGGGGACGGGCTGGAGCAGGTCCCACTTGTTGCCGTACAGGTCCTGGAAGACGGCGACGGTCCCGTAGGGCTCGTGGCGGGGCTCCTCCAGGAAGGTCACGCCCGCCGCGCGCATCCGGGCGTGGTCCCGGGCGAAGTCGTCGGTGTGCAGGAAGAGCCCGACGCGCCCGCCGGTCTGGTCGCCGACGCGGGACTGCTGGGCGTCTCCCTTGGCGCGGGCGAGCAGCAGTCCGGTGCCGTGGCCGCCCGGATCCGGGGCGACGACGATCCAGCGGGATCCGTCGGGGCGCGGGGCGTCCTCCACGAGGTGGAAGCCGAGTGCCTCGGTGTAGAAGCGGACTGCCTCGTCGTAGTCGTCGACGACAAGGGTGACCAGGGCGATGCGTCTCATCGGGGCCTTTCGGGGACGTGCGATCGACGGGTGAGGTTATACGTAAAACCCCGCGCACGCCAGTCCGCTCCCCACGGGGGGAGCGCAGGGTGCGCGGGAGGGGCTCCGGCAGGCGGCGCCCGTCCGGCGGATCACTGCGCGGACGGGGGCCTGGGCAGGGTCGGGGCCTGTCCGGCGGATCAGGTCGCAGGTGAGCAACGGCGCCGACAGACCCAGGTGAGCGGGGCCTGGTGCGTCCATGTGCAAGGCGGAGGAGGGCGTCGACGCGGGGCGTCGGCAACCGACGACAACGCCGCAGAAGGGCGTGCCAGGCCCCGCGTCTGCGCCATGACCCGCCGGACAGGCGCTAGCGGGCCTCGCCCTGGGCGACCTCCACCCGGTGGTGGACGTCGAGCATGCCGGTCGCCGATGCGGCGAAGGAGGCCGTGGTGCAGGCCAGCAGCAGCACGGCGATCCAGGCCGTGGCCCGGCGCGGGGCGCGCGGAGCCGAGAGAAGGGCCTTGACGCGGTGCGGCACGGGCCCGGAGGTGGCGGCGGAGGCGAACTCCGGGCGCACCGAGCGGGCGTCCTGGCCGGCCAGGGCGGCGCGGGCGATGGCGCGGGCGGTCAGCCGGCGGTCGCCGACGGCCGCGGCGGCGGCCTCGTCGGCCGCGCGTTCGACCGCGAGGCGGATGGTGCCGCGGACCGGGCGCAGCGCGGGATGGCAGTGCGCGGCGAGTTCGGCGACGGCCAGGAAGTAGTGGTGGCCGCCCCGGTTGTGGGCCCGCTCGTGCGCGAACAGCGCTTCGCGTTCGGCGGCGTCGAGGCTGCGCAGCATCGCGGTGGTGACGACGATGCGGTGCGGACGGCCGGGCAGGGCGTACGCGTCCGGGTGCGGGGAGTCGACGACGCACAGGTCACCCGCGGCGGGCCTGCGGCCGGCCTCGGTGCGGGCGCTGCGGAAGGCCCGGAACTCCCTGAGCGCGGCGCGCCCGAGCGTGCCCGCGCACACGGCGAGCGTCCCCACCGAGACCGCGGCCGCCGGCAGGACCACCAGGTCCGAGGCGCCGGGCAGCGGTTGCACCAGCTCGCCAAGGGCGGCGAAGACGGGCAGCTCGAGCAGCCCGGTCAGGACGAAGGCGCCCAGCGCGGCGAGGGAGCAGCCGCCGAGCACCAGAGCGCAGAGGGTGATCACCCACAGCGCTGTCACGGGCAGCAGGCGGTCCAGCGTGCGCCGGGCCAGCGCGGGCACGGCGAACGGCAGCAGCAGCGGCAGGATCAGCAACGCGGTCATCGCTCACCGGGTTCGAGCAGGTCGCGCAGGATGCGCTCGTCGTCGGGGTTGAGCTGGGCGACGAAGCGCGCGAGGACCGTCTCGCGGTCGGTGTCGCGGTCGAGTTCGACGTGCATGCGGCGGGCGGTCAGCCCGTGCGCGTCCTGGACGGGGTAGTAGGCGTAGCCGCGGCCCTGACGACGGCGTTCGACCACGCCCTTGTCGTGCAGCCGGGTCAGGATCGTGGTCACGGTGGTGCGGGCGAGGCCGGCCCCGAGGCCCATCTGGACCTGTCCCGGCGTCCGGGGCGCGCCGGCGGCCCACAGGACGGCCATGACACTCGCCTCGAGCTCACCGGCCGGCCTGCGCTCGTCCTTCGCGTCGGTCATGGGAACGCCCCTCACCCCGTCTTCGTCCGCAGTCCGGCAGGCCGTCTACATCATTGTAGTCAGCGGGGTGCCGGTCTCCTGCTCGCGCCTGCGCCCGGCTGCCCATTATGAAGGGGCAGGGTGGCACGGTAGAGATCCGGAAGGAAGGCTTCCGCCCTTCCGTCATGACATGCCGTGCCGTCCCCGGCCCGGCACCCGACGCGAACGCACAGGAGTTGAGCACCGTGCCCGAGCAGCCGAAGCCGGCCGAGACCCCCGCCCGCCAGAACGTCACCTTCCCCAGCGCGGGAGCCACCGCCCACGGCTATCTGGCGCTGCCTCCTTCGGGACGCGGACCGGGCGTCCTCGTCATCCAGGAGTGGTGGGGGCTGACCGACCACATCGCGGACCTCGTCGACCGGCTCGCCGCCGAGGGCTTCGTCGCCCTCGCCCCCGACCTGTACGGCGGGAGCGTGGCACACGACGCCGACGAGGCCCAGCGCATGATGAAGGCCTTGCCGATGGCCCGCGGTGTCGAACTGCTCTCCGGCGCGGTCGGCCATCTGCTGTCACTGCCCGAGGTCACCTCGGACACGGTCGGCGCGGTCGGCTTCTGCATGGGCGGCGGCTTCGTCCTGTACCTGGCGGCGGTCGATCCGCGCGTCGGCGCCGCGGTGCCGTTCTACGGCGTGATCCGCGGCGAGATGCCCGACTTCTCCGGGCTGCGGGCCCGCGTCCTCGGCCACTACGGGGAGCGCGACCGGAGCATCCCGCCGGAGAAGGTCGACGAGCTGCGCGAGACCCTGCGGCGGCAGTCCGGCGTCACCCCGGACCTGCGCCTGTACCCGGCGGGCCACGCGTTCGTCAACGACCACCGCCCGAGCCACGACCCCGACTCGGCCGACCGGGCCTGGCGGAGCACGGTCGCCTTCCTGCACGAGCAGCTGGGCTGACCGCGGACGGCGACCCGCCGCTCACCGCCACGCACCGCGCGCCGGGACGGTGCCGCCGGGCACATGTCCGGGACGGCTCCGCCGCCCGGTTCGTCTACCCGGGCCGGCTCCAGTGCGCCTCAAGGGCTGCGGCAACCTCGGCCGGCTTCTCGAGCACCGTCCGGTGGTTGCAGTCGAGCCTCAGGACACGGGACGCCCGGATGGCGCGGCCGAGCTCTTTCTCGCAGGCCCGATCCAGAGGCCCCCAGAAGCGATCCCCACGCCCCACCCCGCGATCATCGCGGCATGGGGCGTGTCAGGAAACCCTGTTCTACATCACGCCCTGGTCGCCGTCGCCCTCTCCCGCGTCCGCGCTCTCTCCCGTTCCCGTGTAGGCCGCCGTCGTCCGGTCCGCGGCTTCCCGCGCCGCCGTCTCGTCCTCGCCGCCCGCGACGTTCGCGGCGTACCAGGCCTCACTGCTGGTCGTCATGAAGCGCCGGCCCTCCTCGGAGCCGGCCCAGGCCATGAACTCCTGCGCGTCCAGGGGAGCGCCGGTCGTCAGGTGCAGGGAGAGTCCCCGGAGCGTCATGTCCCAGCCGACACCGACGGCTCCGGGGCCGAACTGCGCCCACTTCGTGTCGTCCACGTGGGAGATGTGCTCCAGCTCGAAACGCGTGCCGCTCTCCTCGGACGTCAGGCGGAGCTCGATCCAGCTGACCTCGCCGCCGAACTCCCAGGTCGCGGCGAAGCTCCTGGGCGGGTCGCAGCGCTCGATCACACCACCGGCGTTGCCCTCCAGCTGGTAGCGGCCGCCCAGCCGCAGCTCGCCCGAGACCGGGAGGAACCAGCGCGGGATGCGCTCGGGATTGGTACAGGCGTCCCACACGTCCTCGAGCGGGGAGTCGTAGGACCGGGAGATGGTCACCACCCGCGCCTCGCCCGCCTTGAGGTTCCGCTTGCCGACCTGTCGGTGTACGGCGTTGATCTCGTGGGTCACATCGGTCATGAGGTGCTCCTCGGAGGTTCGTCCGCGCCGCGCAGGCGACGCTCTCGCCTGCCGCGCGCCAGTTCGGTGGCCAGGGCGTCCAGGTGCGGCGCCCAGAAGCGACGGAACCGGTCGAGCCAGGCGTCGATGTCCCGCAACGGCTCGGAGTTCACCGCGTACAGCCGCCGGGTCCCCTCCGGGCGCACGGTCGCGAACCCGTTCTCCCGCAGCACCCTCAGGTGTTGCGACACTCCGGGCTGCGAGATCCCGAACTCCTCCCGTATGACCTCGCTGACGGCGCCGGAGGTCATCTCGCCGTCGGCCAGCAGCTCCAGGATCCGGCGGCGCACGGGGTCTCCGAGCACATCGAAGGCGTGCATACGGACACCATATCACTGCCCACTTATATAAGCCGAGAGCGGTGCTCGGCCGTCCGCGCCGCACTCGGCGCAGACGGCTTCTCCACGTCACGCGCGCCGGGCATCACTCGTCGGCCGGGTGCAGGAAGGGGCGGACCTCGATGGGCAGGGTGGTGGCCCGGCTCGCCCTCCGTCCCCATTCCAGGGCCGCGTCCGGGTCGGGCGCCTTGATCACGCACACGCCGCCCAGGTACTCCTTGCCCTCGGCGAAGGGGCCCTGGGTGACGAGCACGTCGTCGCCCTCGGGGCGCAGCACGGCGGCGGACTCCGGACCGTGCAGCCCGCCCGCGAACACCCAGGCCCCGGCCTCGCGCAGCTGCTGGTGGAAGATCTCCAGACTGCCCACGATCTCCGCCAGCGCCTCCGCCGAGGGCGGCTGCCCCTCGCTCGGCTGGATCACGCTGAGCAGGTAGTACTTCATGACGTCCTCCCTTGGCGTCGTGCCGTTGCCTCACCTCCTACACGAACGGCACACGCCCGTACGGGCACCTCGCCCGAGGACGCCCGAAGAATCTCTTCCCGGCTCAGCTCGCCGCGGCCAGCAGCGGTGTACGGCCCAGGGCCGCCGAGAACTGGTCGACCACCTGGGTCAGCGCCTCGCCGGCACCGGCGGCGACCGAGAGCGAGCCGTCCTCGTACACGGTGATGTCCTTGTCGAGGGTGAACCAGCCCTGCACGATGTGCGCCGCGCCCATGGAGTTGAGCACCGGACGCAGGGCGTAGTCGATGGCGAGGACGTGCGCGACGGATCCGCCCGTGGCGAGCGGCAGCACCGTCTTGCCGGTGAGCGCGTACTGCGGCAGCAGGTCGAGCAGCGCCTTGAGGACACCGGAGTACGACGCCTTGTAGACGGGGGTGCCGACGACGACGCCGTCGGCGCGCGCGAACAGTTCGGTGGCCTCGACGATCGCCGGATGCCGGAAGTCCGCGCCGAGCAGGGCCTCGGCGGGGATCGTCCGGACGTCGAGCGGTATCACCTCGTGCCCCTGTGCGAGGAGCCGCTGGTCGAGGTGGCGCAGCAGGCGGTTGGTGCGGGAGGACACGGAAGGGCTGCCGGAGACGGACAGGACGGTGGCCATACGGAACTCCTGTTGCGGAATGCTTGCGGTGGTTTTCGGGGACGCCGAATTCCGCACGTGGTTCTCCCCACGCTTTCCCGCACGCGAAAACGCCGTGAATTCGCGTGGTACGAGGTGGTGGGGAAGGAGGCGGCGGATCGGCAGGGGGATCAGACCGCCGGGCAACAGGAGGCGCTGGAGACGCGTGCGAGGTCGACATGGCGTCGCCGCGTGAGGTCCAGTCGCATCGTCATGCCGCCGATCGTGTCAGCCGCCCCGGACGGCCGTCAAGGAAAGGCCGGCCGTTCTCGTACGGGGGGCTGCCGAATTCACGAGGGCGTGACAGAGAGCCGGATCAGCGGTTCGGCATCAGCCACGGCTCCTGCGGGAGCGGAGTGCCGGTCTCGATCAGGGACTTCAGGTTGGACAGGACCGCCGGCCACCCACCGGACACGTCGGCGAGCTCGCGCTCGTCCCTGAGGTCCTCGTGGGTGACGGTGAGTCGGACGATGTCGCCGTGGGGCCGGATGTCGAAGGTGACCCGCGAGTGGCGTTCCTCCCGGTCCGCGTCCTCGGGCGCGGCCCAGGTGGTCACCAGGCGCGTCGGACGTTCGGCCACCACGACGGTGCCGACCACGTCGGCGACGCCGGAACCGTCGGTGCGGACGTGCTCCCAGCGGGAGCCCTGCTTCCAGTCCGAGACGTTGCTGTGGCCCCAGTAGGCGGCGGTCAGGTCGGCGTCCGTGAGGGCGTCCCACACCGCCTCGGGCGTGCTCTCGATGTAGGTGACGTAGACGTAGGTCGGCTTGTCGGTCATGGCTTCCTCGGCTTTTCGCTTCACGGCGCCGAGCACGCTCAGGCGCGGGCGCTCGAACTTCTCGATCCACCGCTCCTGCATCTCGTGGAGCGGGACCGGATTGAGGTAGTGCAGCTTCTCCCGTCCCCGCCGCACCGTGCTCACCAGGTTGGCGGCCTCCAGGACGGCGAGGTGCTGGGTCACCGACTGGCGTGTCATGTCGATGCGCGCACACAGCTCCGCGAGCGTCTGACCGTTGTCCTCGCGCAGCCGGTCCAGCAGCCGTCTGCGGGTCTCGTCGGCGAGTGCCTTGAAGACCCTGTCCATTACCGAGTCGCTGCCACCTTGCACACTGAAAGTTATGCAGGTAATTGCTTGCATGTCAAGGCCGAGCCGGACGCGCCGCGATGCGGGCGCGGTGGTCGAGCCCGACCTGAGCACACGACGGTGGGCCCGCCGGGCAGCACTCCCGGTCGGGCCCACCGGGCCGGCGTCAGCTGACGGTGAGTGCCGTGTCGTCGACGACGAACGACGTCTGGAGGGTGGAGCCCTCGGTGCCGGTGAACTTGATCGTCACCGTCTGGCCCGCGTAGCCGGCCAGGTCGAAGCCGCGCTGCGTGTAGCCGCTCTGGGCGTTGAGGTTGGAGTACGTGGCGAGGGTCGACAGCACGGTGCCACTGCCGTTGAGGACCTGGACCTTGAGGGTGTCGTAGGCCGTCGAGGTGGTCGTCTCGGCCGTGTCCACGTGGAGGTAGAAGTTCAGCGCGGCCGTCGTGCACCCGGAGGGGATGGTGACGGTCTGGGCGAGGGTGTCGGTGTGGGCGGCACCGTAGCCGTCCAGCCAGGCCTTGTAGGAGCCGGTGCGCGCCGCCTCGCCGGAGTCGTTGGTGATCACGCCGCTGCTGGCGCTCCAGACGGTGTTGCCGGACTCGAAGCCGCCGTTGCCCAGCAGCTGGGCGGCGGTGCAGGAGCCGGTTCCTCCGCCCCCGCCGCTGCCGGTGCCCGAACCAGCCAGCCAGGCGGTGGCGTTGAGGGCGAGGGCCGCGTTGGTGGCGCTGGAGTCGTGCCAGCCGTCGTAGAGCGTGTTGCCGGACTGGCCGGTGCCGTCGTCGATGGGCGAGCTGTCGCCCCAGTAGGCGACGCGGCCGCTGCCGAAGGTGCTGGTGACGAAGAAGGCACCGGTGTTGCCGGAGTACCCGCTGCGGTACAGCAGGCCCTTGACGGAGGAGTTGTCCGACGGCTTGAGGGTGGCCGTGGTGCCGTTGGCGATCAGGCTCTTGGTGACGGTGCCGAACGAGCCGTGCAGCACCGGGTCGGTGGAGTCGCTGATCGCGGCCGGGTTGCCGGAGGCGATGTTGAGCGAGTCGATGGAGAAGCCGAACGGATCGGTGGAGTCGACGCTGTTGTTGCTCATCAGGTCGTTCAGGATCTGCACCGAGTCCTTGCCGTCGTTGTTCCGGTCGGAGCCGGTGTGGTCGGAGATCATGAACAGGCCGCCGCCGTTCTTGACGAAGTTCATGATCGCCGTCTTCTCCGCGCTGGTGAACAGGGTGTTGGGTTCGGGCAGCACCAGCGTGTCGAAGTTGGACAGGTCGGTCGACGACGAGCCGCCGTAGGAGAGGCTCGACCCGGACGGGAGCGTCTTGAGGCTGTAGCCGCCGGTCTTCTGCAGGGCCACACCCCAGGAGGACAGGGCTCCGGTCCAGTCCGTCTCGGCGGAGGGGGAGGGGTTCTGGCCGAGGGGGTCGGGCTGGCTGGTGGAGATGATCCAGTCGGCGTTGCCCGCCGTCTCGGCATGGGCGTTGTCGAACAGGACGCGGTGGGCGGTGGCCGCGTGGGCGGGGGTGGCGCTGGTGGAGACCTGCAGGGCCGCCGAGGCGACGAGCAGTCCGAGTCCGGCCAGGCCGGTGGTGAGCCTGCGGCGGAATCTTCTGGGTCCGGGCATCCGACGAACCTCCGAGTGGGGTGAAGGGATGGTGCGGGCGCCGAGTCTGCGCGCGTAGATCGGATCGAGCGTTCTACACGCGTCACGCGATTGAAAGGTACATGGCATGACCGGACGGTGAACAGAACTCCGCGACAACAACCCGGACGGAGTGCATCCGGTCACAGGGGGCATCCGAAGGTCGCGAGGGACAACGAGGAAGAGGGGCGAAGATGGAGATCAGCGGCATCATCAGTGCCATCGTCATCGGCATCGTCATCGGTGTACTGGGGCGGCTCGTCGTCCCCGGCCGTCAGCACATCGGCATTCTCTGGACGATCCTCATCGGCATCGTGGCCGCACTGGTCGGCGCGGCGATCGCGGGCGCGTTCGGCGTGGCCGACACCAAGGGCGTCGACTGGATCGAGTGGCTCATCCAGATAGCGCTCGCAGCGGTGGGCGTCGCCGCGCTGGACCGGGCGAAGACGGTGCAGCGCTGACGCCGGCCGGGGTCGGCGCGCCCGCCCCCACCGCGGCCGTCAACGGCTCGCGAGCCACTTCCCGTACCGGGCAAGGTGGTGTCGATCGTCTCGACGAGCGGGATCGGGGCCGCGCCGAAGGCCCGCTCGAACGCGGAGGGGTCCATGACCTGGGGCTCCGTGTGCTGATAGCACATCTCGGCGTACTCGCCCATGAACCGCTCGTCGAACGGACCGAAGGGGCGGGCCTCGGGCAGGACCATGGCATGGGCCACGAGGGCGCCACGCTGCCGGACGCGCAGATCGACACGCTGGCGGACGCGTTCGCCCTGGAGCCCTGGGCGGACCGCGACCGAGGGCGAGCGAAGTCGTCTCCGCCCCGGCGCCGGTTCTGATTCCGGTTCGCGTTCCGGTTCCGGCTGGAGCCGTGGTCGCGGCCGGGGCTCCGGTCGTGGTCGTACGGCGTCCTGGTGGTCAGCCGGACGAAGCCCGGGCGGGCGGTTGCCCACCGGTCGGCAAAGTCAGCCCAGTTCCAGGGTGGTGACTCCGAAGACCCGCGTGCGTGCGTACGGCCGTACCGGTCCCGTGTACATGCGGGCGGTTTCGAAGGCCGGGGCGAGGCCGGCCTCCTCGGCCAGGGCGATGCCCGCCGCGTTGGTCTCGGGCACGTCCAGGGCGACCTCGCGGCCCTCGGCGTCGGCGGTCAGCGCGGTGAACAGGGCCCGTGCGTCCTCGGGGGTGTCGGCGAACAGCGGTCCGATGCGCAGACTGTCGCGGGCCGGGCGCAGGACGCCGTACCCGGTGACGCGGTCGCCGGCGCGGCGGACCAGGGCGCGGTGTCCCGGCGTGGTCAGCCAGTGGGCGACGAAGCGCGGGCGCTCGGCCGGGTGGCAGGCGGTGTCGTAGTCGGTGACGGCCACGAGGTCAGCGGGGCCGACCGGCCGGACGTCGGCCGGCGGGCGGGCGGCGGGTGCCGGACCGGTGAACCGGACGGTGCGGTAGGCGGCCTCGAAGCCCGACTGCCGGTAGTTGTCCTGCTGGGCGACGACGCCGTCCAGGCCGATCGTGCGGTCTTCCGCGTGCGCCAGGGCGGTCTTCCACGTGGTCAGGCCGTGGCCGCGCCCGCGCAGGTCGGGGCGGACGAGGTAGCAGCCCAGGAAGGCGTAGTCGGGACCGTGGTTCACCACCGAGATCGCGGAGACGGGCTCGCCGTCGATCCGGCCCAGGAAGAAGCCGTCGGGGTCCTGGGCGAAGAAGGCCGGGCCGTCGGACAGCCCCGGGTTCCAGCCCTCGTCCGCCGCCCACCCGCAGATCACGGGCCAGTCCTCGAGGGTGGCCCGGGTGACGACGAGGTCCTCGTGGGCGGTCAGGGCCATGGATGCGCTCCGATTCCGTGGGGCGGGTGCGCGCAGCATCCTTCCGGATCACAGGCGGGCGCGCCACGGCTGGATCAAGCCGTGCCGTGACGGCCGACCGACCGCTTCCGCACGGCGTTCGTGCCCTTTAGGGTGGCGGTTCATGACCTCGGCCGACATCAGCCTCCGCCCGGTGGGCGAGGCGGACCTGCCCGTCCTGGATCGCTTCCTGCACGACCCCCAGGCCGCGTCGCCGTTCCAGTGGTACGGCTGGCGGGATCCGGGCCGCTGGCGCCGGCAATGGGCCGAGAACGGCCTGCTCGGCGAGGACGTCGGGCACCTGATGGTGGTGCGGGGCGCGGAGCGGCTGGGGTTCGTCGCCTGGCGGAGGATCACTCCGGCGCCGGCCTCGTACTACTGGAACATGGGCATCGCGCTGCTGCCGGCGGCCCGCGGGAAGGGTGCCGGGACCGAGGCGCAGCGGCAACTCGTGCGGTACCTCTTCGCGCACAGCACCGTGATGCGGATCGAGGCGGACACCGAGGCCGACAACCTCGCGGAGCAACGGTCCCTGGAGAAGGCGGGGTTCACGAGGGAGGGTGTCCTGCGCAGCGTCTCCTTCCGGGACGGGCTCTGGCGGGACGGGGTGCGGTACAGCATTCTGCGCGGCGACCTGGGCTGAGGCCGCGCCGCTCACGGACCGGGCACGGTCCGGTGGCGGAGGGCCCCACCCGCACGGTCCGGTGCCGGCGGGGCCCTCCCCCGTCGAACGGTCGAACGGGCGGGCGCCTCAGCGGGTCGTCCCGGGCCGGTAGCGCCGGTAGAGGACGGCTCCGCCGAGCAGCAGCGCCGCGCTCAGGGCGGCTGCGGGCAGAGTCTGGTCGGTGCCGGTGTGGGCGAGGGACGCCTCGGTCATGGGCGCGGTCACGGGGTGCGGCAGCGGCTTCGGCGCCGGGTGCGGCTTCGACCGCGCGGGCGGTGCGACCGGCGTCGGAGCGGGCTCGGCGGGGCGGTCGACGGAGGTGTTCGTGGAGGTGTTGCCGACGGCCGGGTTGCCGACGCCGGCCACGTTCACGGAGTTGCCGCTGACGTTGACCGGGATGTGCACCGGGAGCTGAATGGTGTTGCCGGAGGCCACGCCGGGCGAATCCTTTCCGTCGGCCCGTGCCGTCGCTCCGCCGCCGGACGACGTCCGATCCCTCCCGGCGGACGGCGCCCCATCCCTCCCGGCGGACGCGTTGGCGCAGCCGTTGCCCGCCGCGGGGTTGAGGAGTCCCACCACGCTCACCGTGTTGCCGCACACGTTCACCGGAACGTGCACCGGGAGCTGAATGGTGTTGCCTGAGATCAACCCGGGCGAGCCGACCGCCGCGCCGTCCGCCATCGCGCCGCCGTCCGCGGCGAACGCGGCGGACACCGGCACCGTCATCGCCATCGCGCCGGAGGCGGCAACGGCGATCACCCCGTTTCGGGTAACCCGTTTCATAGATCCTGTGCCTTCCAGACAAGGGTCGCGGGCGCTCGCCCGCGCTGGGTAAAACGCTGGGGAACGATCCGAGTTATGGCTCATCGGCCTTTCACCCCAACGAGCGGCCCGTTTTTCGAACGGCACACGGAAGCTCGCACGGGCGACTGGGCGGGGGGCGGGTCACGCCCGCCTCGGCGCCGAGAGGCGCGCCCCATGGGGGCCGCTTATGGTGATCGAGGGCGTTGTCCCGGTCCGCGGCGGAGCACCCTTGGAGGCATCGATGCTGGCCAAGCTGTCGACGCGGTCCGCGGCCCGGCGCTGTGCGGCCGTCGGGGCCGTCACGCTGGCCCTGCTCGGCGCGGGGCTGCCGGGGGCGGCCGCGGGCGACGGGAAGTCCAATCTGAGCCGGTTCTACCACCAGAAGGTGACGTGGGCGGCGTGCGACGCGGACGGCCCCAGGGACATGCAGTGCGGCAAGGTCACCGTCCCCCTCGACTACGCCCGTCCGGGTGCGGGCACCCTGGAGCTGGCACTGGCCCGCTACCGGGCCACCGGTCCGTCGCGGGGCTCGGTGGTGCTGAACTTCGGCGGCCCCGGCGGCGCGGGTGTCCCGACGCTCGCCGCGGGCGACGGCAAGCCGTTCATGGACCTGACCAACGGCTACGACGTGGTCACCTTCGACCCCCGGGGCGTCGGGCAGTCCTCTCCCGTCAGCTGCGGGATCGGCGCCGGCTCCTCCGACTCGGGCGGCACCACGAGCGACGCGAACCCGGACCTCGGCAACGCGCAGGCGGCACGCAAGGCGCTGGCGGAGTGGAAGAAGGTCGCGACCCAGTGCGCCCAGCACTCCGGCCCGGTCCTGCCGCACATAGGCACCGTGGACGCGGCCCGCGACCTGGACGTGATCCGTCAGGCGCTCGGCGACGGCAAGCTCAACTACCTGGGCTTCTCCTACGGCACCCGGCTCGGCGCGGTGTACGCGGCCGAGTTCCCCGACAAGGTGGGCCGGATGGTCCTGGACGGGGTGGACACGCTGACCGAGCCCCTCTCCGAGCAGGGGCGGGTGGCCGCCGAGGCGCAGCAGACGGCCCTGGAGGACTTCCTCGACTGGTGCATGCAGGACATCGCCTGCCCGTTCGGCCAGGACCGGCGCGAGGCGGACGACCAGGTGCTGCAGCTCGTACGGTCCCTCGACAAGAACCCGGTGCCCACCGGCTCCGGGGGCACGCTGTCCGGCCAGGACCTGGTGGGCGCGATCGGCCAGGCGCTGTACAGCAAGGCCATGTGGCCCTCCCTGGAGCGGGCGATCGCCTCTCTCGTCCAGGACGGCGACCCCCGTGGTGTCGAGGCCTTCTCCAGCGGTGGCCTCACCCCGCCGGTGGGAGGCCGGCAGGCCCGGCGGGATGCGCCGGAGCGGGCCGGAGCGGCGAAGACGCCGCGGAACGGCGGCGCACTGGCCGCTTCCGAGGACGTGCCGGCGGACAACACGCCGGCCGCGATGATGGCGATCAACTGCGCGGACGACCCGGACCGGCCCAGCGCCGAGCAGATCACCAAGGACCTCGCCCGGCTCAGCGCCGACTACCAGGCGGCCTCACCGGTGTTCGGCCGGTACCGGCTCGCCGAGCTGCTGATGTGCTACGGCCGTCCCAAGGGCAGCGACTTCATCCGCGAGAAGGTCAAGAACCTCGACACCGCCCGGATGCTGCTGGTGGGCACCCGCGGCGACCCGGCGACCCCGTACCGGTGGACCGTGGAGACCGCGCGGCGGCTCGGCTCCTCGGCCGTGGTGCTCGACAACCGGGGTGACGGTCACACGGGCTACGCGTCCTCGTCGTGCGTGCACGGCAAGGTGAACGACTTCCTGCTCTACGGGTCCCTGCCGCCGAGCGGCAGCTCCTGCCCGGAGGACACGCCGCCCGACGTGAGCGATTGAGGGACCCGGCCCGCCCCGGCCGGTCCGATGTGAGCGATCGAGGGACCCGGCGCGCTGAGCCGGTGGCGATCCCCCGACTCCCCGCTCAGCCGGTGACGATCTCCGGGCGGTAGATGTCCAGCCACAGTGCCAGGTCGAGGGTCTTCTCCAGGCCGCGCCTGGCCGCCTGCGCGATCACGGGCGTGTCGCGGTGCGCGGCCTCGCTCACCCGCTCCCGGTCGACCAGGTCGAACACCGGATGGTCGGGCCGGGCGAGCAGTTCCTTGGCGTGGTCCTGGAGGGCGAGCGCGTACTTGGGGTCCTGCGTGGACGGGTAGGGGCTCTTGACCCTGTCGTACACGGACCTGGGCAGCAGATCCGCGGTCGCCTCCCTGAGCAGGCTCTTCTCCCGTCCGTCGAACGACTTCAGGGACCAGGGGGTGTTGTAGACGTACTCCACGAGCCGGTGGTCGCAGAAGGGCACCCGCACCTCCAGTCCGACGGCCATGCTCATCCGGTCCTTGCGGTCGAGCAGGACGCGCACGAAGCGGGTCAGGTGCAGATGGCAGATCTGCCGCATCCGGTACTCGAAGTCGCTCTCGCCGTCGAGGCGGCGGATGCCCGAGACGGCTGTGCGGTAGCTGTCGGCGACGTACGACGGCAGATCCAGTGTCCGGGCGAAGTCGGACCGCATGACGTCGCCCTCGTCACCGAAGTCGCGGGCGAAGCGCACCAGCCAGGGGAAGGTGTCGGCGCGCCGCGCCTCCTCGTCGAAGAACTGCTGATAGCCACCGAAGACCTCGTCCGCGGACTCACCGGACAGGGCGACGGTGGAGTGGTCGCGGATGCTGCGGAACAGCAGGTACAGCGAGGCGTCCATGTCGCCGAAGCCCATGGGCAGGTCACGGGCTCTGAGCACCTTCGCCCGCACCTCCGGGTCGGCGAGGGTGTGCGCGTCGAGCACGATGTCCTGGTGGTCGGTGTCCGCGGCCCGGGCCAGGTCGTGCACGAACGGCGTGTCGGGGGTGGCGCGCAGTTCGTCGGCGACGAAGTGGTCGGCCTGGCCGACGAAGTCCACGGCGAAGCTGCGTACCCTCTCGCCGTGCTTGGCGAGTTGACGGGCGGCCAGCGCGGTCATGGCGGAGGAGTCCAGTCCGCCGGAGAGCAGGGTGCAGCGGGGCACGTCGGCGACGAGCTGGCGGCGCACGATGTCGTCCAGGAGCGTGCGGACGGTGGCGATGGTGGTGTCGCGGTCGTCGTGGTGGGGCCGGGTGTCCAGCCGCCAGTAGACGCGGGTGTGCGGGCCGGTGCGGTCGAAGGTGACGACGGTGCCGGGTTCGACCTCGTGCATGCCGTCCCACACGGCGTGCCCCGGGGTCTTGACGAAGGTGAACAGCTCGCGCAGCCCGTCGAGCGTGACCCGGCGGCGGACCAAGGGGTTGGCAAGGGTCGCCTTGGGCTCGGAGCCGAAGAGGACGCCGTCCGGGGTGGGCTGGTAGTAGAACGGCTTGATGCCCATGCGGTCGCGGATCATGACGAGCTTGTCGTGGCGGCCGTCCCAGACGGCGAAGGCGTACATGCCGTTGAGCCGCTCCGCGACGGCGTCGCCCCATTCGAGGTAGCCGCGCAGGACGACCTCGGTGTCGGAGTCGGTGGTGAAGCGGTGGCCGCGCGCGGTGAGGTCGGTGCGCAGTTCCGTGAAGTTGTACGCCTCCCCCGAGTAGACGAGCGCGACCGTGCCGTCCGGGGTGTCGGCGCTCATGGGCTGGCGGCCGCCCGGCAGGTCGATGATCGCGAGCCGACGGTGGCCGAGGGCGGCGGGGCCGTCGATCCACGTGCCGCGGTCGTCGGGGCCACGGCAGGCCATCGTCTCCGTCATCGCGTCCAGTGTCGCTGCCTCGGCGCGCAGGTCGCGGTCGAAGGAGACCCAGCCGGTGATGCCGCACATGTCGTACCTCCTGGCGCACCAGTTGCATCAAGCACCTATATGACGAGCGTGTGCCACCCGCCGAGGGCGGTCAACGCGACCGTGACCCGAACGGCCGCGCGAGCCTCGCGCTTTCGGCCGCACTTTGCTTCCGCGACACCGACGGAACCCCAGACCACCAGGGGTGACCCGTCAGGAATCGGCCACGGGCAAAGACTTACCCAACATGGCAAACGCATCCCTTGCCGCATTAAGTCCCGATTACTCCAAATGCCCGATATGGGAAATCGCCCTATGGTGCTGTCATGGAGCACGATCTGAGTCCCGCGACCCTTGCCCGGCTGCGGCGTCCCCGCAGCTATCCCGCGGTGTCCGTGCTGACGCCGACGCACCGCCGGGAGCCCGACAACATGCAGGACCGGGTCCGGCTGCGCAATGTCGTGGCCGAGGCCAAGAAGCAGCTGGAGAGCGACCCGGCGGTCACCCGGGAGCGGCGCGCCGACGTCGTGCGGCAACTCGACCAGGCCCTCTCCGAGGTGGACCTGACCTATGCCGAGGACGGGCTGCTGATCTTCGCCGCGCCCGGCGAGCACGAGGTGTGGTCGCTCGGCCGCACCGTGCCGGAGCGCGTGATCCTCTCGGACACGTACCTCACCCGCAACCTGGTCTCCGCGAACGCCGCCGATCGTCCCTTCTGGGTGCTGTCGGTCTCCGCGGACCGCGCGACCCTGTGGAGCGGCGGCGCCGGCCGGGTCGCCGAGAACCACGCCGGCGGCTTCCCGCTGACCCGTGACCTGGGCGAGAACTTCGACGCCGAGCGCCAGGAGCAGATCGGTGACGCGCCGAGCATGTTCCGCGACGAGCGCACCCGCCACTTCCTTCGGGAGGCCGACACCGCGATGAGCGCGGTCCTGCGCGATCATCCGCGACCGCTGTACCTCACGGGCGAGCCGGCCGCGCTGTCCGTCCTGGACGAGTTCGGCACGATCGCCAGGGGCGCGGTCCAGGTGCCGCGCGGCGGGCTGGCGCACGGCACTCCCGAGGCCGTGTGGCGCGCGATCCGGCCGGTGCAGGAGGCCCAGGCGCGCGAGGCCGCGGAGGCCGTCGTCCGAGAGCTGGAGGCGGCTCGCGGGCGCAAGGAGTTCGCGGCCGGCGTCGACGAGCTGTGGCGCACCGTCCGGGAGGGCCGGGTGCGACTGCTGGCCGTCGAGGAGAACTACCGGGTTACGGTGCGCGACACCCTCGGCGACCATCTGGTCCCGGCCGAGAGCGGCGACCTCGACGCCCGCGAGGACATCGTGGACGAGATCGTCGAGCTGTGCCTGGAGACCGGGGGCGAGGTCCGCTTCGTCCCGGACGGCACGCTGGGCGAGGAACAGGGCATCGCCGGCGTGCTGCGGTTCTGAGAGCGCTCCCGCCCCCTCACGCTCCCTCCTGGCCGGCGTCTACGCTACGGCGGGACTCGTCGGCGAGGAGGGAGTGCGCACGTGGGTGAGCTGCTGGGCGTGGCCGTGCTGGGTGCCGGAAACATGGGGGCCGATCACATACGACGGCTGGATCAGGTGGTGAGCGGAGCCAGGGTGGCCGCGGTGGCCGACCCCGACACGGCGCGGGCGAAGGAGGCCGTGGGCGCGGTCGCGGGCGTCTCGGTGCACGACGACGCGGTGGCCGCGCTCGACGCTCCCGGTGTCGAGGCCGTCCTGATCGCCTCGCCGGGGCCCGCGCACGAGGAGGCGCTGCTCGCGGCCTTCGCGCGCGGCCTGCCGGTGCTGTGCGAGAAGCCGATGGTGCCGGACGCGGCCGGGGCGCTGCGGGTGGCGGAGGCGGAGGCGCGGCTCGGGCGCCGGCTGGCGCAGATCGGGTTCATGCGGCGCTACGACGCCGAGTACCTGCGGCTGAAGTCGCTGCTGGACAGCGGGGCCCTGGGCCGGCCGCTGATGCTGCACTGCACCCACCGCAACGTCGCCTCCCCGCCGCACTTCACCAGCGCCATGCTGATCAACAGCTCGGTGTCGCACGAGATCGACGCGGCCCGCTGGCTGCTCGGTCAGGAGCTGACCGCGGTGACCGTGCTGCGTCCGGCCCCCTCGTCAGGGGCACCGCAGGGCCTGGTGGACCCGCAGTTCGTGCTCTTCGAGACGGAACGGGGGGCGCTGGTGGACGTGGAGGCCTTCGTCAACTGCGGCTTCGGCTACCAGGTGCGCTGCGAGGCCGTGGGCGAGACGGGCAGCGCCCGGATCGGCGAGGAACACGGGATGGTCGTCACCTCGCGGGGCGCCGCGCGCGAGGATGTGCCGCAGGACTACATCGTGCGTTTCGCGGCGGCCTACGACCGCGAGGTCCAGGCCTGGGTCGACGCCACGCGGCGCGGGCGCGTCACCGGCCCCAGCGTCTGGGACGGTTACGCCGCCTCGGCTGTCGCCGAGGCGGGGGTCCGGTCGCTCGAGGAGGGCGGGCGGGTGACCATCGACCTCGCCCCGCGCCCGGACCTGTACGCGGACACCGGCCGCTGAGCCACGCGGAGAACCCCCTGCGGGCGCCAAGCGGGGAGAAGCCGCCGAGCCGCCTGCGGACGCGCCGAGGGGCCACGTGCGGACGGCCCCCGAGCCGACTGCGGGCGGGCCCAGGCAGGGACCGCCGGACCGTGTGCGGACGGCCCCCGAACTGACCGCGGGCGGCTTGCCAGCCGACCAGGCAGGGACCGCCGGACCGTGTGCGGACGGACCCCGAACCGACCGCGTGCGGGCCGCCGAACCGACCGCGGGCAGGCCGCCGAGGGCAGCGGCCCGTGGCGGCTCGTGGCGGCCTCTCCGCTCAGACGGCGCCGAACAGCGCGTTCAGCCCCTGGTCGACGGCAGCGCCGACGTCCTCGTGGCCGGCCGCGACCACGGCGTAGGTCCGCAGCAGGAAACGGCGCAGCGCGGGTGTGTCGAACTGCAGAAGCGCCATGCCGGACCGGGAGTGCAGCTCCACTGCCGTACGGCGGTCGCCGCAGGGCCACAGGTGCACGTCCCCCGCCCCGGCGGGCTGCCCGAGGCCCTCCTCCAGCAGGGAGCGCGAGAAGGTCCAGGAGACCTCCTTGCCGTCGAGGGAGGCCTCGGGCGGGAAGTCCATGTGCACGGCCAGCGGATCCGCCGCGGCGTAGCGGAGGGTGGCGGGCACGGCGAGCTCCTGCTCGCCCCCGGTGATCAGACGGGCGCGGACGGGCTGCTCGAGGGTGATGTCCATGGGTCGGTCTCTCCTGCGGGTCGGGAGGTCGGCCGGTGCTGCCGTGGGTCGGTCTGCCGTGTGTTGTTAGGAGCCCGCAGGAGCCGTTTGCATTACGTCTACCCCGCCCCAATTCGTGTGACGTGCGTCACCATCCCCTCGGGGCGGCCCGGACGGCCGGGCGGAATAGAACACAGAACCGTCGAACGCTCTCTTGAACGATGACTCGGACCGATGTCGATCCACCAAGTCACGTAGAGCCCCTACGACTTGACCCTCTGATCGCGTACGCCGGAGCGGCAGTGGAGTCGCACGCGGAGGACTATGGCATATGCCAGATGCACCACCGTATCGTGTGTCGTCGAATCCCTTACGGGTCGTGGCCCGCTGTGCAACAGTCGTAACGGTCCCTCACACCGCCCTGGTTGTAACGCCCGTCGTTCCCTCATCGGAGTGCGTCATGCCGTCCCACCTCTCCGCGGACCGCTCGCCCGCCCAGCCACCGGGACGCGGCGCGGTCGACGCCCTGATATCGCAGGCACGCCGGCTCAGGGGCGAGGTGGACGCCGTGCGCCGGGAGGCGCAGGGCGACACCGGGGATCCGCGGGGCCGGTGGGAACGCGCACTGTGCGACCTGGCGCTGCACCAACTCAGCGATCTCGACGAACATCTGGCCCAGCTGCGCGACGGTCCGCCGCCGGTTCCAGCCGTCCCCGGGACGGTGTCCCCCGCACCCGCGGAACCGGCCGGGGAGCGCCGCGGCTCCCTGCTCAGCAGGGTCGGCAGTGCGGAATGGAACCTGCTGACGGACGAGGCCGGTTGGTCCGCCGAGTTCTACCAGATCCTCGGCCTCGACCCCGCCACCCCGGCGCTCACCCTCGACGAACTGCCCTCCCTGGCGCTCGACGTGGACCGGCCCCGGCTCACCACGATGATCACCGACTGCCTGGTCGACGCCCGGTTCATCGACGGCGAGTTCCGGATCGTGCGACCCGACGGCATGGTGCGCACCGTGCACATGATGGGCGAGCCCGTGGTCGACACCGACGGCGGCACCGCCTCGATGTGGGCCGTACTGCGCGACGTCAGCGAGCTGCGCCGCAGCCAGTCCGCGGTGCGTGAGACCCGTGACTCCCTCCAGCAGCACCGGCACCTGGCACAGACCGAGCGTCGGCTCGCGGCCGAGCTGAAGGAGGCCGTACTGCCGCCCCGGCAGGGCGCCCTGCGGCTGCCGCACGAGGGCCGTCCGGTGCTCGACGTGGCCGCCCACCGTCTGCCCGCCTCGGCCGGCGCCCCTGTGGGAGGCGACTGGTACGACGCGCTGGAGCTGTCCGACGGCGAGCTGCTGCTCAGCGTCGGCGGCCTCAGCGGCCACGGCCCCGGCGCGACCTCCGGCATGGCGATGCTGCTGGGCGCCCTGCGCGGCCTGGCGATGGCGGGCACGGCGCCCGGCCGGCTGATGACGGGGCTGAACCAGTTACTGGACGCCACCGCTCAGCCGGCCCTGGGCAGCGCCGTGTGCTGCCGCTACCGGCCGGCCACCCGCACCCTGGTGTGGGCGCGGGCGGGCCACCCCGCCCCACTGCTGTTCCGCGACGGGACGGGCCGCCCTCTGGACGCGCCGCAGGGCGTACCGCTCGGCTCCACTCGCGGCGCCGCCTACGGGGAGGCCGAGGAGACCCTCGGCGTGGGCGACCTGCTGGTGCTGCACACCGACGGACTGGTGCCGGGGCACAGCGGCACGGCCGCCGTGAACCGCCTGCTCGGCCTCGCCCCGCTGTTCGGCGCGGCGCGCAGCGCGCGGGACTGCGTGCGGACGCTCGTGGAGGAGTTCACCGTGAGCGGGCGCACGGACGACGCCTGCGTACTCGTCGCCAGGGTGAGGACGTCGCCGTAGGGAACGCCCCCTAAGCCGGTGCGCTGCCTGCGCCCTTGCCCTTCCCCTTGGGCAGGACCAGCCGGATCTCCTCCCGAAGCTCGTGGATCTTCGGATAGGTGGCGTACTCGGCGGTGAGCCGGTACATCTGGCGCAGCCGGTCCCAGGTGCGGCGGGAGGAGTTCGACCCCATCGCCATCAGGGCCAATCGCGCGTACCTGGCCGCCTGTTCGGGATCGTCCGCGATGAAGCAGGCGGAGGCCATGGAGAGATGGTCGAAGATCTTCGACCGCTCGCGCCCGTCGATCCGCAGGGCCAGGGCCTTCTCCGCGTAGTGCTGGGCGTGCACGGCGGCGCCCGGGTCAAACTCGGCCAGCGTGCGGTACGCGAGCGCGTGCATCCCGTACAGATCCTCGTCCTTGAAGGTCTGCATCCAGTCCAGCGGCTCCGCGTCGCCCTTCTCGGAGACGAACAGGTCCTCGGCCTGTCCGAGGGTGCGGCGCATTGCCTGGCCCTTGCCCATCGACGCCTGCGCCCAGGCCTCGATGGTGTGGAACATCGCCTTGGTGCGCGGCTGCAGGCGGTCGCCCGAGCCGGACTGGGCGAGCTTCATCAGGTCCAGCGCCTCGTCGGGCCGGCCCAGATGCACCATCTGGCGGGCCGCGCGGGACAGCGCCTCGCCCGCGCGGGGCCGGTCACCGCCCTCGCGCGCGGCGTGCGCGGCGATGACGAAGTACTTCTGGGCGGTGGGCTCCAGGCCGACGTCGTGCGACATCCAGCCCGCGAGGACGGCCAGGTTGGCGGCGACGCCCCACAGGCGCCGCTGGAGGTGGGGCGCGTGGTGGTAGGCGAGCATGCCGCCCACCTCGTTGAGCTGGCCGACCACCGCCTTGCGCTGCAGCCCGCCGCCGCGGGCCGCGTCCCAGGCCCGGAACACCTCCACCGAGCGCTCCAGTTCCTCGATCTCCTGCGATCCGACGGGAGCGGCGTCGTAGCGGTCGTACCCGACGGGGTCGGCGTGCAGGGATTGTTCGAGTTCCGGGGCGTCGGCCTTGAGAGTTGGGTCGGTGTGCAGCCAGTCGTACATGGCGCCGCTGAGTGCGGATCCCGCGGTGAGCGCGGCACCCGCGCCCACCAAGCCGCGTCGGTTGAGCATGAGGTCCATTCCCGTGAATTCGGTGAGGACCGCGGCGGTCTGCTCGGGCGCCCACGGCACTCCGTCGGGATGTTCCACACTCCCGTCGCCCTGCCGTTTCCCCGTGCGCCCGTGCCGTACCAGACCGAGGTCCTCGATGGTCACGACACGGCCGAGACGCTCTGTGAACAGGGCCGCCAGCACCCTCGGCACGGGATCGCGCGGGATCTCTCCCATGTCGATCCACCGCCTCACCCGGGAGGTGTCGGTCGCCAACTGGGGGTGGCCCATGGCCGCCGCCTGCCGGTTGACCAGCCTCGCGAGCTCTCCCTTGGACCAGCCGGCCAGGCCGAACAGGTCCGCGAGACGGGTGTTGGGTTGTCCTGTCACGTCAAGCCCCCAGGTACTCGGCTGAGTTGACAGTAGACCCACCGAGACTTGCCGGGCGACTATTCGCCACGGTTCGCCAGGGTGCGCCAGATGGTGTGCCACCGGCCGACGGGTGTCAGGTAGGAACGCGCCACCCCGACCCGGTCGCCACTCGATATGACGGGTGCATTCCCCAGGGTGCATCCAGGCGTCCGGGCCGGGCGGTGCGCGCCAAGCAGCAGGCACACGAAGGGATCTGTCTCGCCATGTACGCAGCATCGTCCTCCGTGTCCGCCCCGCCCCGGTCGCTGCGCCCCCGTCCGGGCGCCGGCGGTCCCTACCTCGACCCCGCGCGTCCGGCGGCCCCCGTGCTCGGTGTGGGCCGGCCGCGGCGCGCCGCGG
>NZ_MUBM01000211.1:40351-40600 GCF_002154505.1 Streptomyces carpinensis
TCCGGTGCAGGTGCTGCGCCGCAGCGGACGGTCCGTGCTCCTGGTCGGCACGACCGGGCGCAGTACGGCCGTCGCCAAGTGTTTACTGGACCACTCGCCCGCGTGGACCGAGCGGTACCGGCACGAGATAGCCGCATACCGCTCGTTCGTCCGGCACCGGCCCCCGGTCCGTGTGCCCCGGCTGATCGCGGCGGACCCGGACAACTGCACACTGGTGATCGAGCGTATGCCGGGCCGGGTGGCCGCCCT
>NZ_MUBM01000211.1:40614-41059 GCF_002154505.1 Streptomyces carpinensis
CGGCATCGCGCACGCGGCGGGCCGGCAGGGCATGGGCCAGTTCTGCCACGGCGACGCACTGCTCGCGAACATCCTGCTCTCACCGGCCGGTCCAGTGCTGGTGGACTGGGAGCACGCGGGCTGGTACCTGCCGGGTTACGACCTGGCGACGCTGTGGTCGGTGCTCGGGGACGCGCCGGTGGCGCGGCGGCAGATCAGCCAGCTCGCCCAGGCGGCGGGCCCGGCGGCACGGGACGCGTTCCTGGTGAACCTGATGCTCGTGCTGACCCGGGAGATCCGTACGTACGAGACGGCCGTGCAGCGCTCGATGCACGACACGGCCCCGGCCGTACCCGCCTCGTCCCATCCGGGTGCGGTGCCGTCCGGCGAGGAACAGCGGCTGCTGCTGCGGCGGCTGCACGACGACTGCCAGCTGGCCCGCCGGGCCGTGCGCGCGGCCGTCGGC
>NZ_MUBM01000211.1:41106-41248 GCF_002154505.1 Streptomyces carpinensis
CTGACGCCCCGCAGGCCCCGGGACCGCCGTCGCGAAACTCGCCGGAACCCCGATTGACATGGGAAATCGCCTCGCTGTGCGCATGATTGACGGATCGTCGAACAGCCGGTACCACTGATCACGCCTGAGCCCGCAGGGGCCG
>NZ_MUBM01000212.1 GCF_002154505.1 Streptomyces carpinensis
GTTACTTCCGGCCGCGGCCGGTGCCGAGCGGCGAGGGGCGGGGGCGTCACGTCTCCGGCGTTGCGCGTCCCTGCCCGCCGGTGGTCATCGCACGCCGCTCGAGCCTGCGGAGCGCGAACTCGCCCCACCGGATGTTCTCCCGCTCGAAGGCGATGCCGCGCATCAGAGTCAGGTACGGCCCGATCCGTTCGGCCTCGGCGAAGTACTCGTCTTCCGTGCGCCCCTTCAGGAGGTGCTCGCGGAGCCGTTCGTAACGCGCGAGCTTGGCCGTGGCCCACTCCATACGCTCGCCGATCGCCGCTCGTACGGCCGCGATGTCGCCGACGTCCGCGCACTGCACCTTCACCAGGAGCTCGTCCCGGATCGTCGTCGGCCTGCCCGGCGGTTCGGCGACATAGGCACGCACGGCCTCCATCCCGGCTTTGGTGAGTGAGAAGAGCCGCTTGTTCGGCCGGCGCTCCTGCTCGACGACACGGGCGGTGATGAGCCCCTCGCCCTCCATGCGTTCCAGCTCCCGGTAGAGCTGCTGAGGGGTGGCCATCCAGAAGTTCGCGACGGAGGCGTCGAACCCCTTGGCGAGGTCGTAGCCGGACGCCTCCCCATCGAGGAGTGCGGCCATCACCGCGTTGCGCAATGCCATGACGGGAGGTTATCGCGTCGTTGATTAGTCACGGATGCGACCACTGCCGCCCTGTCCTGATGTGCCGCCGGCCTTGCCGCAGAGGGGTCGACAACCCACGCGGCCCAGCCCTAGTATCCGATGCGTTTATTCAACAAATTGACTAGAGGCGATCTCGTGCACCCCTTCCGCAAGGCCGTCGAGGCCCGAGACCACGCCGCCCTGGAGGCCCTGCTGGTCGAGGACGTCGTGTTCACCAGCCCGGTCGCCTTCAAGCCGTACCCGGGCAAGGCCATCACCGCCGCGATCCTGCGCGGGGTGTCCCGCGTCTTCGAGGACTTCACGTACGTGCGCGAGATCGCGAACCCGGACGGCCGCGACCATGCCTTCGTCTTCACCGCCACGGTCGACGGCAGGCAGCTCCAGGGCTGCGACTTCCTCCACTTCGACGACGAGGGGAAGATCGACGAATTCCTGGTCATGGTCCGTCCGCTCTCCGCCGCCAAGGCGCTCGCCGAAGCCATGGGAGCCCAGTTCGACCAGATCGCCCGGGAGGCGGGCGGGCAGTGACGGACGCCGACGCCGGCCGGCGCACGCCGGCTCTCCGGGGTCGGCTTCGTTCGACGGCCGGCAGCACGGCGCGTGACTGGTCGGCAACCGGCCCGACCACGACGGCCCGGCCGCCGTAGCGACGCACCACGGGGCGGCGCCGCCGGAGATCTTCACCTGTGCGCCGCGAGACCGACACCGAACCACCGGAGAACCACCATGCTCCCGGGACTCCCCGCCGACGACCGCGAGCGGAAAGATCCTCAAGAGGGAAGTGGCCCAGGAAGCACTGCAAGGAGCCGTTGTGAGCACGAGCAATCCGCTTGGCCGGGAGGACCGTTGACGGACGCAGACGAGCGCTCTGTGCGACAGGCTGAAGCCTCCGAGCCGGTCGGGGTGGGCCGCCGGAGATTCCTCGGATACGTGCTGGCCGCCTCGACGCTGACCGTGGCCGCCGAACTCGGCGAGGCGGCACTCGCGCCGAACGAGGCGGCGGCCGCCGTCCCGTCGCTGCCGGGACCGGCGGAGATCTACGACCTCAACGACATGCTCACGCATGCGACGCTGCCGACGGCGAACCTGATCACGATCCGGGTCGACCCGGACGGTACGGCGTCCTTCGCGCTGCCTCGGGCCGAGGTGGGGCAGGGCATCACCACGTCCAGCGCGATGTTGATCGCCGAGGAGCTGGACCTGCCGCTGGACAGGATCCGCATCACGCTTGTGGACGCGCGACCCGAGCTGCTGTTCAACCAGCTCACCGGCGGTTCCAACACCACGATCTCGACCTTCACACCGATTCGGGTGGCGGCTGCCGTGGCCCGGGGCCGGCTGCTGAAGGCGGCGGCCTCGGTACTCGGGGAGGCCCTGCAGACCCTGACCGCCAAAGCCGGTGTCATCACCTCCACGGTGACCGGAAAGTCACTGACCTACGGCGAGCTGGCGGAGAAGGCCGCGGCCGTGACGACGAGTCAGGAGCCGGTCACCCTCAAGGATGCCGGCGACTTCGAAGTCATCGGCACCGCCCAGCGGCGTATCGACGCCCACGAGGCGGTGACGGGGCGCAAGAAGTTCGCGATGGACCTGCATGTCCCGGACGCGCTGCCGACGATGGTGTGCCGGCCGCCGACGATCAACGGCACCGTCCGCTCGGTGGACAATCTCGCAGAGGTGCGGGCGATGCCCGGAATCACCGACGTCGTGACGGTCTCCACCGGTGTCGCCGTCCGCGGCCGTACGTTCGGCCAGTGCATCGACGCCGTGCGCGCGCTGAAGGTCTCCTGGGGACCGGGGAGCGCGGAGGGTGCCTCGGACGCCACGATTCGCGACGAACTCCGCCGAGCCGAACTCCCTCTCCCTTCCCTGGACCTGCTGACCAAGTCGGTGGACGCCCGGTTCACGTTCCACTTCGCCAGCAACAGTGCGCTGGAGACCAACTGCGCGATCGCCGACGTGCGCGAGGGCTC
Organism: Streptomyces carpinensis; assembly: GCF_002154505.1. Classification (GTDB taxonomy): domain Bacteria; phylum Actinomycetota; class Actinomycetes; order Streptomycetales; family Streptomycetaceae; genus Streptomyces; species Streptomyces carpinensis. The sequence goes on from NZ_MUBM01000212.1 coordinate 2,635, forward strand.
GGCGGAGATCTGGGGGAGCCTGAAGTCCCCGATCGTCGCGCAGGAGCAGATCGCGCTGAAGCTGGGGCTGCCCGTCTCCGCGGTGAAGGTTCATGTCACCGAGGGCGGTGGCTCCTTCGGTCGCAAGCTCTTCCACGACGCCGCTGCCGAGGCCGCCGAGATCTCGAAGGCGATGGGCAAGCCGGTCAAGGTGATGTGGCACCGCACCGACGACTTCCGGCAGGGCCGTGCCCACCCCATGGCCACCTCGCGGGTACGTGCCACATATGCGCTGGGCAACGTTCTCACCTACGACCAGCGGCACACCTCCGTCGCCACCGACTTCGGCCACGGCCTGGGCGAGATCATCACCTCCGAGGCGGCGCGGCTGCCGGTCGGTGACCTCACCTTCTCCGAGACGATCTTCGCGCTGACCCAGCAGACCCCCTACAACTTCGGTGTCGTCACCCAGCTGCTGAGCGAGACCGACAAGGGTTTCAGCACCGGCTCCATGCGCAACATCTACTCGCCGAACGTGCGGTGCGCGCAGGAGCTGGTCGTGGACGAGCTGGCCAGGCGGATGGGCAAGGACCCCTACGCGTTCCGCCGTTCCTTCCTGAAGGAGGATCGGGCCCGAGCGGTGCTGGACAAGGTCGCCGAGGTCGGCGACTGGGGCCGGAGCATGCCCGCCGGCATGGCGCAGGGCATCGCGCTGCACCCCGAGTACCACGCCTGCGTCGCCGTCCTGGCCGAGATCGACTGCCGGCCCCGGACCACCGGCCGCAAGGTCCGCGACGCCTACACGGGCCCGCGCGTCACCAAGGTCGTGTGCGCGGTCGACGTGGGCCTTGCCGTCAACCCGCGCGGTCTCGAGGCGCAGATGATGGGCGGCATCATGGACGGCATCGCCATCACCCTCAGCTCCAGCCTTCACCTCGACAACGGGCACTTCCTGGAAGGAAGTTGGGACGAGTACTTCTACACCCGCCAGTGGAACACCCCGCCCGAGCTGGAGATCCTCGTCATGCCGCCCACCACCGGACAGCCCGGTGGCGCGGGCGAGTTGGGCGTCCCGGCCACCTCGGCCGCCGTGGCCTGCGCCTACGGCCGCGCCACCGGCACCATGCCGACGACCTTCCCGATCAACCACGACGGACCGCTCGGCTTCGAGCCGCTGCCCACCACCCCACCGATCCCCGAATCCCCCACCGACGGCCTCGACCGCGCCTTCTAGGAGCCCCCGTGCCCGAACACACCTTCATCCTCAACGGCGAGCGGGTGACCGTCGACATCGAGGACGACGTCCGGCTGCTCTGGGTGCTGCGCGACGTCCTCGGCGTGACCGGACCGAAGTACGGCTGCGGTCTGGGCGTGTGCCAGGCCTGCACCAGCCACATCAACGGCAAGGCGTTCAACCCGTGTTCGGTGCCGGTCAAGGACGTCGGCACCGACGACGAGATCACCACCATCGAGGGTCTGCCCGCCACCGTGGGCAAGGATCTGCACCCGATGCAGGAGGCCTGGCTGGAGAACGACGTCGCCCAGTGCGGCTACTGCCAGCCCGGGCAGATCATGACGGCCGTCGCCAAGGTCCGTCAGGCGCGCCAGGAGGGCCGGGAGATCAACGAGGCCGACCTGGACGAGATCCGCAACGTCTGCCGGTGCGGCACCTACCACCGCATCCGCGAGGCGATCCAGGCCGGCGCGAAGAAGTACTGAGGCACCGGGCCGGAGCCCGCCGAGCCCTCGGCGCGGTGACGCGCCGAGGGCAGGGCGGCGGCGCTCGCCGTGGCGATCGTCGCCTCCGTACCGGGGAGCGCGCCCCGGGCCACCGGGGCCGGCGTACCGGGCCCCTTTCCGTGAGGAACCGTCGAGAAACCGTGGCGGCGACGGGCCGCACCTGGTGGCGATGGTCGCCCGGATGCGGCTCGTCGGGCCGACCCGGCGCGGCCCGTGCGGGCGACGGACCGCCGGGCTCCGGGCGGACGAGCTCGCCCGAGTGGACCGCGCGCAGTGGCGGCGGCGAGTGACCTGCATACGCTTGATCGCGTAGGAAAACGGGCCTTCTGTTCCAGGGGGCTGCTGTGTCGTGCTTTCGCAAGGAGACACCCGTGCCCGCTTCCCCCGATGCTTCCCGGCGTTCGGACGCCGATGTGGCCGGATTCACGGCCTCGCCGCAGCTCGCCCAAGCGTTGCAACAGATCCTGGTGGATCTCGTGGAACTGCACCTTCAGGGAAAACAGGCCCACTGGAACGTGGTCGGCCACAACTTCCGGGACCTGCACCTGCAACTCGACGAAATCGTCGACGAGGCCCGGGAGGCGGCCGACACCATTGCCGAACGCATGCGCGCTCTGGCCGCCTGGCCCGACGGCCGCTCCGACACGGTGACAGCGACCACGACACTCCCCGCGTTCCCGGAAGGGGAACAGAGTGTGAGCACTGTTGTCGATCTTGTCACCGCGCGCCTGCGCGTCACTGCCGACACGCTGCGCACGCACCATGACCGGGTCGACAGCGAGGATCCCGCCACGGCCGACCTGCTCCACACGGTCATCGACTCCCTGGAGAAGTACGCCTGGATGGTCAGCGCGGAGAACAGAACCGTCTGACGTCTGTCCGCGTTGCCCTGGAGGGGCAGCTCGGCGACCGGCGTCCGCGCGCGTCAGGAGTGCAGCAGCCGCAGGGCGATCGCGTCGGCCATCGCTTTCATGCCCGCGTCATTGGGGTGGATGTGGTCTCCTGAGTCGTAGGCCGGGTCGAGGGCGGACGGGTTCGCGGGGTCGCGCATGGTCCGGTCGAAGTCGATGACGCCGTCGAAGGCGCCGCTGGTGCGGATCCACTGGTTGACGTCCTGGCGGATCGTCTCGGCGGCGGGCGTGTAGTACCCGTTGCCCTCGTCGGGCATCAGGGTTGCGCCGATGACGTCGACGTGGGCGGCGTGTGCCTCGTCGATCAGCGTGCGGTAGCCGTTGACGAGGTCCTGGGCGGTCAGCGGCCGGCCGTCGGGACCGGCGTTGTTGCCGATGTCGTTGATGCCTTCGAAGAGGATGACGTCCTTGACGCCCGGCCGGCCGAGGGCGTCGTGCCCGAAGCGCTTGAGGGCGCTGACCCCCTGCCACAGGTTCGGGACGTCGGTGAGGACCCGGTTGCCGCCGATACCGGCGTCGACGACACTCAGCTTCTGCGGCCCCGGTGCGGCGCCCAGGCGACGTCCGAGGAAGTCGGGCCACCGGGTGTAGGTGCCGGTCGAGGAGTGGTAGCCGTCGGTGATGGAGTCGCCGAAGGCGACGACGGCGCCCCTCGCCGTCGATGACACGACGTCCAGCCCCGCCAGGTAGTACCACGAGGTCGTGGTGGTGCCGAACGCGGCGGCGCTGTCGTCACCGGTGTGGTCGCCCGAGGCGATGTAGGTGGTGTCGAACGCGTCGGAGTGCCAGGTCGAGGTGCCCGTCGTGCCGGGGACATAGAGGCTGACGAGCAGGTTCTCCCCGGCGGTGACCGAGATCGGGACGACGTCGCTGACCGCCTCCTCGCCGGCGGGGACCGTGACGCTGCGGGCCTGCTCGAAGGTGACGTTGCGGGTGGTGCCGCGCGTGGCCTCCCCGCCGCTCGCCTGGACGGCGACGTCCACGGACCTGACATCGAGCGGGCTGCTGCTGTAGCGGTTGGACAGGGTGATGCGTACGTCCGAGCCCGCGACGCTGCTGTGCACCACCATCCGGATGGTCTGGTCGCTGAAGGACGGGCCGCCGGTCGTCATGCTGGGCGCCCAGGCACTGACGCGCGTGCCCTTGCCCTGCGGCGAGGACGTGGCCGCGGTCGCCTTGTTCGCGGTGCTCAGCGGAACGATGGCGAGGGCCGCGCCGGTCAGCGCCCCGGCCAGGGACAGCAGGAACCTACGGCGCGGTCGGCGACTCGGCGCCGGGCCTTCCTTCTTGTGGGGCATCGACGATCTCTCCACTCTTCTCGTGGTGCGCGACGGGAGGAGGTGCTTCGCGGTCTCGGCAGGGAGCTTGGCGTCGTCACGCGGTCCGGGCCGGCGGTCCGGGCGCGTGCGCCGACCCGGCCTCACCCGAGGTTGCCCAGCGTGATGGACTGGCCGGGCACGAGGCTGATCTTCCGTGAGGTGCCGGCCGCGAGGACGGTCGTGTCCCGGCCGCCGACGCTCTTCAGCGTCACCCGGGTGACCTTGCCGTTCCTCCAGCTGAGGTCGGCCACGAAACCGCCGCGGACACCTACGCCGGAAACCGAACCGGACGCCGCCCACGCGGCGGGCAGTGCGGGCAGCAGCTCGACGTGGCCCGGGCGCGAGTAGACCAGCATCTCGATCATCGCGGAGGGAGTGCCGAAGTTCGCGTCGATCTGGAAGATGCCGCGGCCCTGCTGGACCTCGTAGATGTCGAAGAGGTTCGGGGCGCTGCCGTTGCCGCCGTTCACCGACGGTCTCAGGTTGTTGACGACGAGCTGGTAGGCCTTCTCCGCGTTCTTCAGCCGGGCCCAGCACAGGCTGCGCCAGGCGTTCGCCCAGCCGAAGCTGTTCATGCCGCGGGCGGTCAGGAGGGCCGTCGCACCGGCGAGGATGTCCTTGGGCGTGGAGTCGTCCGGGCGGATCCGGTCGCCGGGGAAGAGACCGATGAGCGGGGAGAGGTGCCGGTGCGTGGTCTCGCCGAGGTTGTCGGGCGACATCCACTCCTCCAGCCAGCCGGTCGTGGGACTGACGACGGGCAGGTACAGGCGCTGACGCAGAGCGTCGACGGTCGCGCCGTAGGAGGAGTCCCGGCCGAGCACCCGGGTCGCCGTGCGGAAGTTGCCGAAGAGGTTCCACACCAGTTCCTGGGCGTAGGTGATGCCCTTGGCGTCGAGCGGGCCCTGTTCGGGCGACCAGTCGCTGTCGGCGACGAGGACCTCGCGTGAGGCGCCGGAGGCGTCGGTGACGGTCGTGGTGATGAGGCGTGCCTCCCAGAACTCCACGGCGCCCTTGATGAGGGGGTAGATCTTCTCGAGGTGGGCCCGGTCCTGGGTGTACTCGTAGTGCTCGAACAGGCTCTGGCAGAGCCATGCGTTGCCTGCCGGGTGCCACCACCAGCCGCCACCGCCGTAGGGATTGGTGGAGATGGCCACGGTCCAGCCGGCGATCTTCCCGCTGGAGTTGCGGTACCTGTTGGCCGGGGAGTTGAACAGCCGCTGAGTGACGTCCGTCCAGGAGGGCAGCTGTGCGAGGCAGTAGTCGGTGAGGGCGTCGAAGCAGTCGGACAGGCCCGCCCGGTCGGCCATCCAGTAGTTCATCTGGATGTTGATGTCGGTGTGGTAGTCGCCCATCCAGTCCGGGTCGTTGCCGTCCAGCCACGGGCCCTGCAGGCCCATCGGCAGGCTTCCCCGCGATCCGGAGATCATCAGATAGCGGCCGAACTGCAGGTAGGCGGCCTCGAGCTCCGGGTCGGGGACGTTGTCCCGGTAGCGCGCCTGCACCCGTTGCCAGGTGTCCAGTCTCCGCTGTGCGGCGGACGAGGTGCCGAGGTCGATGTCCAGTTGCTCGAACACCGGGCGGAAGTCGGCGACATGGGTGTGCAGCAGGGTGTTCGCGGAATGGCCGGCCGCTTCCAGGACCTTGGCCCGAGCCAGGCGTTCCGGGTCCAGGGACGGGTCGCGGAAGCCGGCGGCCGCGTCGGGCGCGTAGTCGGTGCCGCCGCTGACGACGACGGTGAGGTCCTTGCATCCGCTGAAGGAGATTGACGCGCCCTTGACGACGACCGTGCCGCTGCCGCTGTAGGCGGTGACGGCGGCACCGTACTTCAGCCCGTTGGCGAAGGAAGCGCCGAACGAGGCGTGGCGCCCGGCACTGTCGGCGCTGGTGGTCTCACCGTGGGTGCCGGCGAGGGAGACGGTGCCGGTGTAGGTGCCGCCGCCCTGCTGGGAGAAGTACAGGACGATGACGTCGTCGGGGCGGCTGGCGAAGATCTGCCGCTGGTAGGTGACGCCCGACAGGTCGTACGAGGCGCTGACGAGGCCCTGGGCCAGGTCGAGGGAGCGGCGGTAGTCGTCGACGGAGCCCAGGTCGTGCCCCGGTATGTCGACGGTCAGCTCGGCCAGCAGGGTCAGGGAGCCGAAGTCGTCGCGGCCGTAGGGGAACTGACCGTCGCTCTGCAGGGTGTCGTTGAGGCCACCGGTCCACAGGGTGGCGTCGGTGATCATCAGCAGTTCGCGGGCGGGGTCGTTGCCCGCGAGTGCTCCGAGGCGCCCGTTTCCGACTGGCAGACCTTGCTGGATCATCGAGTTGGGGGAGCCCGGAGCCTGCCACCACAGCTGGTTCTTCGCGGCGGCTGCCGCGGACAGCAGGGGCGAGGAGGTGGGGCGGGCGGGGGCCGCCGAGGCG
>NZ_MUBM01000213.1 GCF_002154505.1 Streptomyces carpinensis
CACCCGGCTGGCCGGGTGGCGCTTCCTGATCCGCGTCGGCGACCACGCGGTGGCCGCCGCCGAGACCATGCTGACCCCCGACGGCTGGGCCTTCTCACACTTCTTCGAGGGCCCCTACGTCACCTCCACCGAACGCGCGCTGCGCCAGGCGGAGGCCCTCGGCCAGCCGTACCAGCCACGTCTGCTGTCGATGCCCAGCCTGTACATGCTCACCCTGTGGCTTCACGGCGACCTCTCCGACGACGGCGCCACCGGCCACCCGGCGCCCGCCGACCTGCTCGTACCGCTGGCACCGGCCCCGCCCGGGATACCGGCCCACGTGCCGCACCGGGTCGCCGAACTGCTGCCGGTCCTCACCCATCGGGTGACTCCGATACGGCTCATGGGCTCGCCCGCCTGACGTCCCGCGCCCCGAGCGCGGCGCACCACCTCTCATCTGCCTCGTACCCCGCCGCCGGGTCTCCCGGAAGCGGGGTACGTCGCCGTTCCCGGTCCGATGGCCCGTCCGGACTAGCCCCATCCGGCCATGCCGAACCATCCGAAGAGGCCGTGCGCTCGGGATGAACCGCTCAGGCGGGTGAGGCGTCTCCAACCTGTGAGAAGCGGTGCCGCGAAATGCCTGCGGAAAGACGCTCGTGGGGCAACACTGGTTTCAGTCCGACTCATCCAACGGGGGGCGGCCATGGAGAGTGCCACCAGCCGCGAGACGCACTCGACGACCATTCCGGACCAGACGACGAAGCGAAAGATCCCACCCATGTGCCAGCACCAGCCACCGTGTCCGTCAGCCGACTCCGCCGACCGGGAATCCGCCCGTCTCGTGGCGCACCACCCGGAGCAGGGGTGGAGCCTGCTGTGCAACGGCGTTCTGCTCTTCGAGGACACCGGTGAGCTCCTGCCGGACGGCCAGATCATCGCCCCGCACCGTCCGCTCGGCGCCGACCGGGTGATGACCGCCGCCTGAGCGCCACGGGCGGACCAGGGCCCGGACCCGCCCGGTCCGCCGGACGGACCAGGGCCGACCGACCGTGAATCACGAGGGGCCGGCCCGCGCACCAGTCGCGGACCGGCCCCGACGTATGCCCGGTGGCTACTACCCTCCGTGGCCGGCAGGCGACCCGCGGCCGGCGCATCGCCCGGTCGCCGTACCGTCGGCCCGTCGTCGGATCTCTCGGTCTCCGGGTCTCCCAGTCACCCCGTCACCCGGCGAGCGCGTCGCGCAGCGCCTGGTAGGCCGGCTTGGGGCGCAGCTGCTCGTCCCACGGCAGCGCGGCGCCCTCCCCGGCGAAGACACCCGGGATCCACGAGTACTTGTCGGTGTAGTCCCACACCGTGATGCCGACGCACCGCCGCACGGCCAGGCACGCCCGGGTCAGGTCGCCGTACCAGGTGGCCTGCTCGGCCAGCTTGGCGTCGGTGGCCGGCAGCTGCATCCGGACGTCGACCTCGGTGAGCGCGGTGTCGAGGCCGAGGCGGGAGAAGCGGCGCAGGTTGTCCTCGATCGTGGTCGGATAGCCGTACTGGAGGGCGAGGTGCGTCTGGAAACCGACCCCGTCCAGCGGAACGCCCTGGGCCTTCAGCTGCTTGACGAGGTCGTAGTAGGCGTCGCTCTTCGGACCGACGGCCTCGATGTTGTAGTCGTTGAGGTACAGCTTGGCGTGCGGGTCGGCCTCGTGGGCCCAGCGCAGCGCGTCGGCGATGTAGCCGGGGCCCAGGGTCTTGTACCAGATCGTGTCCCGGTAGGTGCCGTCCTCGTTGAAGGCCTCGTTGACCACGTCCCAGGAGTAGACCTTGCCCCGGTAGTGGCGCACCTCGGCGGTGATGTGCTTCTTCAGTACGGCGCGCAGCTCGTCCGGGGTCCAGTCGCGCGAGGTGAGCCAGTCGGGCAGCTGGCTGTGCCAGACCAGAGTGTGGGCGCGCACCCGCTGGTGGTTGGCCCGGGCGAGCTTCACGATCTCGTCGCCTTTGGACCAGTCGAAGACGCCCTGCTGCGGTTCGGTGGCGTACCACTTCATGCCGTTGCCTGGCGTGATCATGTCGAACTCGCTGCCGAGGATCTTCGTGTAGGCGCCGTCGGTCAGTTCGGGGTTGTCGGTGGCGCTGCCGAAGTAGCGGCCGTGCCGGTGGGCCAGGTCGGCGAGGCTTGGCGTCCGTTCGTGGGCCTGGGCCGCGGGACCGGTGGCCACGCCCGCGGCCACGAGGGCGGCGGCGAGCACTCCGGCGAAGCTGAGTCGGACGGTGGTCCTGGGCATGCAGCGACTCCTCGTCTTCGAAACTTTCGGTCAATATCCAGAAAGCTGCGGTGCACCCTAGAGACAGGCGCCCGCGCTCGGCAACCCCTCGGCACTTGTGGTTTCGCGGTCGATTCGCCCCGGCCGCAGGGTGGTTGAGACCACCGCGCAGCCTCAGGCGGGCCGTGGGCTGTAGTCGAACCAGTCGAAGTCCGCGCTGCCCTCGGTGACGTACATGCCGATCACCCGCCCGGTGAATCCGGTGGCGACCTGAGTGGACAGATAGCGTCCGTCCAGTTCGGCCAGTTCCACGGTGCGCTCACGCGTCTCGACCGAGAAGGCGATCGCGTCGGGGCCGCCCGCCCGGAGGCCGGACGCCTGTCCGCCCGCGACCGTGACCGTGGGCGGAGGCACGTCGGACGTGCGGATCTCGACGCGGAGGGTGAGGGGGCCCGGCGGCACCGGGTGTTCGGCGATCCGCTGTCGCACCGGCCCGATCCGGGCGACCACGCTCGCCACTCCCTCGCCGATCTCCAGGTCGTAGTGGTGGGCCTCGTCCATGCGGACGGACAGGCCGGCCCGGCCCGAGCCTGCGTCCAGACGGGCCGCCGCCCGGCACTCGGGGTGCTGCTGCCTGCGCCCGACGAAGGTGTGGCCGGGGCGGTCGAGGCTGTCGCCGGTCGCGGTCAGCGTCAGCCGGCCCGGGCGCCGACTCAGCGACCAGGAGCCCTCCGGCCTGCTGCGCGGGGAGATCCAGTGCGGCGCCAAGGCCGGCGCGTCGAAGTCGTCCCGGTCGGGCTCCGGCGCGAACGGGTGCCAGGCCGCCGGAGCGGGGTGGCTCTCGCGCACCGGGCCGACCCTCGGCCAGCCGTCCACCCAACGCACCGGAGCCAGGAACGTCTCCCGGCCGAGCACGTGGAACTCCGGGAAGTAACCCCGGGGCCGGGTGGCGAGGAGCACCGTCCACCAGGTGCCGTCCGCGGCCTGGACCAGGTCCGCGTGGCCGGTGCACTGGATCGGAAGGTCGGTGCTGCGGTGGGAGAGGATGGGGTTGCGCGGCGCCGGTTCGTAGGGGCCGCGCGGGGAGCGGGCGCGGGCGATCGAGACGCTGTGGCCGTGCGCCGTGCCGCCCTCGGCAAGCATCAGGTACCACCAGTCCCCGATGCGGTACAGATGCGGCGCCTCGGGATGCTGCATCCCCGTCCCCGACCACACCTTCAGCGGTCCCTCCAGGACCTCGCCGGTCTCCGGATCGATCCGGGCCAGCCCCACTCCCGCCACGGCGCACCAGCAGTTTCCGTCGTCGTCCCAGGAGAGGTCGGGGTCGATGCCGGGCAGGTCGATCCAGACCGGGTCCGACCACGGGCCCTCGGGGCGCTCGGCGGTGACCAGGAAGTTCCCGCCGCCCCCGACGCTGGTGGTGATCACGTGGAAGCGGCCTTCGTGGTGGCGGATCGTCGGGGCGTAGATGCCCGCGGACGCGGGCACGTCGTCCGGCAGCCGCAACTGCCCGGGGCGGTCGAGAACGTTCCCGAGCAGGCGCCAGTGGACCAGGTCGCGGCTGTGGAACAGCGGGACGCCGGGGAAGTACTCGAAACTGGAGCACACCAGGTAGTGGTCCTCACCCACCCGGCACACACCGGGGTCGGGATGGAAGCCCGGGAGCACCGGGTTGTCGTACGTCCGCATCGGCGTGAGCCCCTCTCGGCGCAGCGAAACTTTCGTTCATGTTGGCGAATGTTTACGGAAGCGCACTGTAAGCCCACGGGGAAGTCGGTCCGCCCGTTCCGCTGCCAGGGCGTCAAGAACCGACGGTGTCGCGTCAGAAGCGTGTCAACGGGAGTTGCTCCTGCTCGGAGGGGTTCTAACGTCGATGTCATGAGGCAGCACAGCAACGACGTACGCCCCGGTGTCGGCGCACCCGCGCACCGCCCCGGACGGGTGGCGTACGACCGTCACTGGGCGCGGGACCTGCACACCTCGATCTGCTCCGCGGTGGCACTGTGCGGTCTGCTGCTGCTCATCGACTGGGGCACGGGCAACCTGACCTGGGGGCGCGGCGCCGTCTGGTGCGCGCTCGCGGCACTGCTCTTCCTGGTGCTCTGCCCGACCCGGGTGTGCGCCGGCGAGGGCTGGCTCGTCACGCGTTCGCTGCTGCGCCGCCGCCGGGTCCGCACCGACCTGCTGGTCTCGGTGAGCGTCACGGACGGCGTCTCCCAGCGACTGGTCCTGCGGGACGCCTTCGGCGCCCGCCTCGAGGTCGACTCCCGGGTCCTCGTGGACAACCCGGGCCTGTGGTACCGCTTCGAGGAGGATGCCCGGACCTCGGCGGCGAGCGGCTGTCTGCGGTGCGGGGCAAGCGCTCTGCGCCATCTCGCGGAGCGGGTGGACCGCGAGACGGCCCTGACCGTGTTCCGGATCTCCGGACTTCGGCCATGACGCTGTGTGTCCGCAGCCGGGCCCCGGGGCGTCGCACCGGGGTCTGAGGGCCATGGCCGCCCCGGACGGCCCAATCCGGACGAACCCGTACGGATCACTTGCCCCTGACACGGCATCGGCCCTGACGCGGCCGTTATTAACGGAAGATTGACGCCCGCACGACCCGCTACGCGTGGGCCCGTGCGTCACGCTCTGCATACGCTGGTGCTCCGTCCGCGTGACGGCCGATTCCTCACGCTGAGCAGCACACCAGGAGCAGGGCCGATGGCCACCACCGAACACCCTCCCAGTCGTCTGCGTGCCTGGATGCTGGAGGGCCTGTCCGACATGGGCAAGGGCGTGCAGCAGGCACCGCACGCCGCACCGCAGCCCCCGCACAAGGGACAGCGGTGGTGGCGCGTGATGTGCCTGACCGGTGTCGACTACTTCTCGACGCTCGGCTACCAGCCGGGCATCGCGGCCCTCGCCGCCGGCCTGCTGTCGCCGGTCGCCACGCTGGTGCTGGTCCTGGTCACCCTCGTGGGCGCCCTCCCGGTGTACCGCAGGGTCGCCGAGGAGAGCCCTCACGGTCAGGGCTCGATCGCGATGCTGGAGCGGCTGCTGTCGTTCTGGCAGGGCAAGTTGTTCGTGCTGACCCTGCTCGGCTTCGCCGCCACCGACTTCCTGATCACCATCACCCTGTCGGCGGCCGACGCCTCCACCCACCTGGTGGAGAACCCGCACCTGACCAGTGCCCTGCACAGTCACCAGATGCTGATCACGCTCTGCCTGGTGGCACTGCTGGGCGCGGTGTTCCTCAAGGGGTTCCTGGAGGCGATCGGGGTCGCGGTGGCGCTGGTCGGCGTCTACCTCGCGCTGAACGTCGTGGTGGTGATCGTCGGCCTGTGGCACGTCGTCACCGCCACGCACGTGGTGACCGACTGGTCCAGCGCCCTGACCGCCCAGCACAGCAGCGTCTTCGCCATGGTCGGCGTGGCCCTGCTGGTCTTCCCCAAGCTCGCGCTCGGTCTGTCCGGCTTCGAGACGGGCGTCGCCGTCATGCCGCACGTGAAGGGCGACCCACAGGACACGGAGGAACGCCCGACCGGCCGGATCCGGGACACCAAGAAGCTGCTCACCACCGCGGCGCTGATCATGAGCGGCTTCCTGATCGCCACCAGCTTCATCACCACCCTGCTGATCCCGGCGCCGGAGTTCCAGCCCGGCGGCAAGGCCAACGGGCGTGCGCTTGCCTACCTGGCCCATCACTACCTCGGCAACGGCTTCGGCACGGTGTACGACATCTCGACCATCGCGATCCTGTGGTTCGCGGGCGCCTCCGCGATGGCCGGGCTGCTCAACCTGATGCCGCGCTACCTGCCCCGCTACGGAATGGCCCCGCACTGGGCCCGGGCGGTACGGCCGATGGTCATCGTCTTCACCCTGGTCGGCTTCCTGGTCACCTGGATCTTCGACGCCAACGTCGACAAGCAGGGCGGCGCGTACGCCACCGGTGTGCTCGTGCTGATCAGCTCCGCCGCGATCGCGGTGACCATCGCCGCCCACCGGGCCGGCCAGCGCAACTGGACCATCGCGTTCGCGGTGATCTCGACGGTGTTCCTCTACACCACCGTCGTCAACGTCATCGAGCGCCCGGACGGTGTGAAGATCGGTGCCTGCTTCATCGTCGGCATCATCCTGGTCTCGCTGTTGTCCCGGCTGGCCCGCGCATTCGAGCTGCGCGTGACCAGCGTGACGATGGATCCGATGGCGGAGCGGTTCATCAGGGACATCGCCAGCCGCAAGATCCGGTTCATCGCCAACAAGCCCGGCCGCCGGGACAAGGCCGAGTACCGCGACAAGATCGTGCAGATCCGCGCCGACAACGACATTCCGGAGACGGAGGACTTCGTCTTCGTCGAGGTGACGGTCACCGACCCCTCCGAGTTCGAGGCCGGTCTGACGGTGCACGGCGAGGTCCTGCACGACCGCTACCGCGTCCTGACCCTGGAGTCCTCCTCCATCCCCAACGCCCTTGCCGCACTCCTCCTGAACGTCCGCGAGATGACCGGCTGCACCCCGCACATCTACTTCGAGTGGACCGAGGGCAACCCGTTCCGCAACTTCCTGCGCTTCTTCCTCTTCGGTCAGGGCGAGGTCGCACCGGTCACCCGTGAGGTGCTGCGCGAGGCGGAGCCGGACCGGGCCAAGCGGCCCCGCGTCCACACCGGCTGAGCCACCCGGGCAGGCCGACGGACGACCCAGGTCCGCGGTCCCCTCCAGGTGGTCCTATCGTGACCGGCATGCAGTCCTACACGATCGGCCAGGCGGCGCGTCTGCTCGGCGTCAGTCCGGACACCGCGCGCCGCTGGGCGGACGCGGGCCGGGTGGCCACCCATCGCGACGAGAGCGGACGGCGGCTCATCGACGGCCGGGACCTCGCCGCCTTCTCGGTCGAGCTGGCCAGGGCCGACGGCGGCGACGAGGAGGTCTCCTACACCTCGGCCCGCAACGCCTTCCCCGGCATCGTGACCGCCATCAAGCTCGGCGACGTGGCAGCGCAGGTGGAGATCCAGGCGGGACCGCACCGCCTGGTCTCGCTGCTCACCCGGGAGGCCGTCGAGGAACTGGGCCTGGAGGTCGGCATGGAGGCCACCGCCCGCGTGAAGTCGACGAACGTACATATCGACAAGGCGTAACCGACCCGGCCGGGTGGGGGGTGGCTGGGCCTGGCACCGACGGCCGGATCTCCCCCGTACAAACGCACATGCGAACCTGAGGCACCAGATGGCCAGCTCATGCGATGTGACAGGAGGCTTATCCCTCGCAGTTGCGGCAGTATGATCGCGGCACGGCCCCACTTCGGCCATGCAGGGCGCGACATCTTCCGTGCACTACAAGAGGAGTAGATCCGTGATGACCCGTTCCGTGCGCCGGACCCGGACGCTGCAGGCGGCCGGTGCGGGAGCCGCAGCTCTGCTGGCCCTCAGCGCCTGCTCCTCCTCGTCCTCCTCCGACGGCTCGTCCTCCGGGTCCGGATCCGGGACGTCCTCCTCGCAGAAGCTGTCCGGCACGGTGACCGTCTTCGCCGCCGCCTCCCTGAAGGAGAGCTTCACGACGCTGGGCAAGGACTTCGAGCGGCAGCACCCGGGCACCAAGGTCACCTTCAGCTTCGGCGGCAGTGACACCCTCGCCGCGAGCATCACCGGCGGCGCTCCCGCCGACGTGTTCGCCGCCGCCAGCCCCAAGACCATGAAGATCGTGACCGACGAGAAGGACGCCGCGGGCGCCCCGGCCACCTTCGTCCGCAACCAGCTGGAGATCGCCACCCTGCCGGGCAACCCCGGCAAGATCTCCTCCCTTAAGGACCTCACCAAGTCCGGCCTGAAGGTCGTCCTGTGCGACAAGACGGTGCCGTGCGGCGCCGCCGCGCAGAAGGCACTCACCGCCGCCGGACTCGAGCTCACCCCCGTCTCCTACGAGCAGGACGTCAAGTCCGCCCTGAACAAGGTGGTGCTCAAGGAGGCCGACGCCGCGGTGGTCTACAAGACCGACGTGAAGGCGGCGGCCGGCAAGGTGGAGGGCGTGGAGTTCCCGGAGGCGGCCAAGGCCGTCAACGACTACCCGATCGCCCTGCTCAAGAACGCGCCCAACACCGCGGCGGCCAAGGCGTTCATCGAGCTGGTGCGGTCCGCCGAGGGCCAGAAGGTCCTGACTCAGGCCGGGTTCCTCAAGCCGTGACCACGACCGACAAGTCCGGCGCGGTGACCCTGGAGAGCGGGTCGCCGCGCCGGCGTGTCCCCCGGGGCGCCCCGCTGCCCCTGCTGGTGCCCGCGCTGGTCGCCCTGGCGTTCCTGCTGCTGCCGCTGCTCGCCCTGCTGATCCGCGCCCCCTGGCGCAGCCTGCCGGGCCAGCTGACCAGCCCGGAGGTGTGGCAGGCGCTCCAGCTGTCCCTGATCACCGCCACCGCCGCCACCGCCGTGAGCCTGGTGCTCGGCGTCCCGCTGGCCTGGCTGCTGGCCCGGACCGAATTCCCCGGACGCGGCTTCGTCCGGGCCCTGGTGACCCTGCCACTGGTCCTGCCGCCGGTGGTGGGCGGTGTGGCGCTGCTGCTGGCGCTGGGGCGCAACGGTGTCGTGGGGCAGTGGCTGGACTCCTGGTTCGGGATCACGCTGCCGTTCACCACGGCCGGGGTGGTGGTCGCGGAGGCGTTCGTGGCCATGCCCTTCCTCGTCATCAGCGTCGAGGGCACGCTGCGCGCCGCCGACCCGCGCTACGAGGAGGCGGCCACCACCCTGGGCGCGTCCCGGTTCACCGCCTTCCGCCGGGTCACCCTGCCGCTCATCGCGCCCGGCATCGCGGCGGGCGCCGTGCTGGCCTGGGCGCGGGCGCTCGGCGAGTTCGGCGCGACGATCACCTTCGCCGGCAACTTCCCGGGCCGTACGCAGACCATGCCGCTCGCGGTCTACCTGGCCCTGCAGAACGACCCGGCCGCCGCGATCTCCCTGAGCCTGGTGCTGCTCGCCGTGTCGATCGCGGTGCTGGCGGGTCTGCGGGACCGTTGGATGACGGCGGCCTCATGACGGATCCGGACGACTGCTCCGCCGACGGCCTCGATCGCGGCTCCCGACGACGGCCCCGATCACCGATCGCGACTCCCGATGACGGCAGTCCTCACGAAGCCGCCGCAGCTCCCCTGCAGGAACCCTCGCTCATCCTGGACGATCGCCCCATGACCGATATCGACGAGACCCTAAGCGGCGTCAGCGCCGAGGACGTCCCCGGTGCGGGGCTGGACGCCCGGCTCGTCGTCGACCGCGGCGCCTTCCGGCTCGACGTGGCCCTCACCGCCGCCCCCGGCGACGTCGTCGCGCTGCTCGGCCCCAACGGCGCCGGCAAGACCACGGCCCTGCGAGCACTGGCCGGCCTGGTCCCCCTCACCGACGGCCATCTGCGCCTGGACGGCGCCGCACTGGACCGCACGCCGCCGGAGAGGCGCCCGGTCGGGGTCGTCTTCCAGGACTACCTGCTCTTCCCCCACCTCTCCGCCCTGGACAACGTGGCCTTCGGCCCGCAGTGCCAGGGCTCGAGCAAGGCCGAGGCCCGCGCGCAGGCCACCGAGTGGCTGGCGCGCATGGGTCTGGCCGACCACGCCGGCGCCAAGCCTCGCCGGCTCTCCGGCGGGCAGGCCCAGCGGGTGGCCCTCGCCCGCGCCCTGGCCACCTGCCCCCGGCTGCTGCTCCTGGACGAACCGCTCGCCGCGCTGGACGCCCGTACGCGCCTGGAGGTCCGCGCCCAGCTCCGCCGGCACCTGGCCGAGTTCGAGGCCGTCGCCGTCCTGGTCACGCACGACCCGCTGGACGCGATGGTGCTGGCCGATCGGCTGGTCGTCGTCGAGCACGGGCGCGTGGTGCAGGAGGGCGCCCCGTCGGACATAGCCCGTCGTCCGCGCACGGACTACATCGCGCAGCTGGTCGGCCTGAACCTGTATCGCGGGCAGGCCGAGGGGCACACCGTACGGCTGGACGTCGGCCCCGTCCTCGCCACCACCGAGCACCTGTCCGGACCGGCCTTCGTGGCGTTTCCGCCGAGCGCGGTCACCCTCTACCGGGACCGCCCCTCCGGCTCCAGCGCGCGCAACCTGTGGCGCTGCGAGGTGGCGGGCCTGGAGACGCACGGCGACCAGATCCGCGCGGACCTCACCGGCGAGCTGCCTCTCGCCGCCGACCTGACCACGGTCGCGGCGGCGGAGCTCGACCTGCATCCGGGCGCGGTGGTCTGGGCGACCGTCAAGGCGGCACAGACCCACGCCTACCCGGCCTGAAAGGCCTTCCAGGGCCTGAGCCCCCCCCCAGCGCCAAAGGGGGCCCTGCCCGGCCTTTCCGGCCGGGCAGGGCCCCCTTGGTCGCTTCTCCTGGTGGCTCTCCAGGCGGCGGCTGGGCGGACTCTACGCCGCTCAGTCCTCGTACGCGTCCAGCGGCGGGCAGGAGCAGACCAGGTTGCGGTCGCCGAAGGCCTGGTCGATCCGGCGCACCGGCGGCCAGTACTTGTCCGCGACCGAGACACCGGCCGGGAAGACCGCCTCCTCACGGCCGTACGCGTGCTTCCACTCCCCGCCGAGCGCGGCGGCGGTGTGCGGAGCGCCCCGCAGCGGGTTGTCCTCCGCGGGCCACTCGCCCGACCCGACCTTCTCGATCTCGGCACGGATCGCGATCATCGCGTCGCAGAAGCGGTCCAGCTCGGCCAGGTCCTCCGACTCGGTCGGCTCGATCATCAGCGTGCCGGCCACCGGGAACGACATCGTCGGCGCGTGGAAGCCGTAGTCGATCAGGCGCTTGGCCACGTCGTCCACGGTCACACCCGTCGCCTTGGTCAGCGGCCGCAGATCGACGATGCACTCGTGCGCGACCAGCCCGCCGGGGCCGGTGTAGAGCACCGGGTAGTGCGGCTCGAGGCGCTTGGCGACGTAGTTGGCGCTGAGGACGGCGACCTGCGTGGCGCGCTTGAGGCCCTCGCCGCCCATCAGCCGGACGTACGCCCAGGAGATCGGCAGGATGCCCGCCGAGCCCCACGGCGCGGCCGAGATCGGGCCGACGCCGGTCTTCGGGCCGGCCTCCGGCTGCAGCGGGTGGTTGGGCAGGTACGGCGCCAGGTGGGAGCGTACGGCGACCGGGCCGACGCCGGGGCCGCCGCCGCCGTGCGGGATGCAGAACGTCTTGTGCAGGTTCAGGTGGGAGACGTCGCCGCCGAAGTGGCCCGGCTTGGCGAGGCCGACCAGGGCGTTGAGGTTGGCGCCGTCGACGTAGACCTGGCCGCCGGCGTCGTGGACCTGCGCGCAGATGTCGGCGACGTGCTCCTCGAACACGCCGTGCGTGGACGGGTAGGTGATCATCAGCACGGCCAGCTGGTCGCGGTGCTGCTCGATCTTCGCCCGCAGGTCCGCGACGTCGACCTCGCCGTCCTCGGCGGTCTTGACGACGACGACCTTCATGCCGGCCATCACGGCGCTGGCGGCGTTGGTGCCGTGCGCGGAGGACGGGATGAGGCAGACGGTGCGCTGGTCGTCGCCGTTGGCGCGGTGGTAGCCGCGCACGGCGAGCAGACCGGCGAGCTCGCCCTGCGAACCGGCGTTCGGCTGCAGGGAGACCTTGTCGTAGCCGGTGACCTCGGCGAGCCGGTCCTCCAGCTCGCGGATGAGGGTCAGGTAGCCCTGCGCCTGCTCGGCGGGCGCGAAGGGGTGCAGCTGCCCGAACTCGGGCCAGGTGACCGGCTCCATCTCGGTCGTCGCGTTGAGCTTCATGGTGCAGGAGCCCAGCGGGATCATGCCGCGGTCGAGCGCGTAGTCCCGGTCGGCGAGCCTGCGCAGGTAGCGCAGCATCGCGGTCTCGGAGCGGTGCTGGTGGAAGACGGGGTGCGTGAGGTAGGCGTCCGTACGCAGCAGGGCCTCGGGAAGAGCGTCTCCGGCGGCCGAGTCCAGCGCCTCGATGTCGGCCTCGACACCGAAGGCGGACCACACGGCGCGCAGCTGGACCCGCGTGGTGGTCTCGTCGCAGGCGATCGAGACGTGGTCGGCGTCGACGAGGTACAGGTTGACGCCGGCGGCGCGCGCGGCGGCGACGACCTCGGCGGCCCGGCCCTCGGCCTTGACGGTGAGCGTGTCGAAGTAGGCGCCGTGGACGACCTCGGCACCGGCCGCCTTCAGTCCTTCCGCGAGGATCGTGGCGTAGCGGTGGGTGCGCTGCGCGACGGCCTTCAGTCCCTCGGGGCCGTGGTAGACGGCGTACATGCCGGCCATGACGGCGAGCAGCACCTGGGCGGTGCAGATGTTGCTGGTGGCCTTCTCTCGACGGATGTGCTGCTCACGGGTCTGCAGGGCGAGGCGGTAGGCCTTGTTGCCGTCCGCGTCGACGGAGACGCCGACCAGCCGGCCGGGCAGGCTGCGGGCGAACTTCTCCTGCACCGCCATGTAGCCGGCGTGCGGGCCGCCGAAGCCCATCGGCACGCCGAAGCGCTGGGTGGTGCCGACGGCGATGTCCGCACCCAGCTCGCCGGGGGACTTCAGCAGGGTGAGCGCGAGCAGGTCGGCGGCGACGGTGACCAGCGCGCCCAGCTCGTGCGCCTGGTCGATCACCGGCTTGAGGTCGCGTACGACACCGGAGGCGCCCGGGTACTGCAGGAGCACGCCGTTGATCTCGCGCTCGGCGATCTCGGCCGGGATGCCCGCGCTCAGGTCGGCGACGACGACCTCGACGCCGGTCGGCTCGGCGCGGGTCTCGATGACGGCGATGGTCTGCGGCAGCGCGTCCGCGTCGACCAGGAAGAGACCCTTCTTGTTCTTGCCCATGCGCCGGGACAGCGCCATCGCCTCGGCGGCGGCGGTGCCCTCGTCCAGGAGGGAGGCGCCGGAGGTCGGCAGGCCGGTGAGGTCGGCGACCATGGTCTGGAAGTTCAGCAGCGCCTCGAGGCGGCCCTGCGAGATCTCCGGCTGGTAGGGCGTGTAGGCCGTGTACCAGGCCGGGTTCTCCATGACGTTGCGCAGGACGACGGGCGGGGTGAACGTGCCGTAGTACCCGAGCCCGATCATCGAACCGAGGACCTGGTTGCGGTCGGCGAGGGAGCGCAGCTCGGCCAGCACCTCGGCCTCGGTGCGGGCGCCCGGCAGATCGAGCTTGTCGGCGTTCTTGATCACATCCGGCACCGCGGCGGCGGTGAGCTCGTCGAGCGAGCCGTAACCGACCTGCGCGAGCATCTTGGCCCGCGCCTCCTGGTCGGGACCGATGTGGCGCTGCTCGAAGGGGATGCCCTCTTCGAGCTCGGAGAGCGGGATGCGCTGGGCGGTCATTGCGGAGGCCTCCTGGTCTGACGCGACCTTCGAGGGACACCACGGCTCGGGTGCCCCGACGGCCTCCCCCTCTGTCATCTCAACCTGAGAGTTTCACCGGACCGCACGAAGGCGTCCGGTTTTCACCGTCGGTGAGAGCGGAAGCCGTCGACACCCGCTCTGCTTTCCAGAGTGACCTCGTCCGTGCGGTACAGGGGCCTGAGAGATTCCGGGGAGGATTTGCTCCTTCGGCGCCTCCGATGCTCCGGAGGACTCTCCCGCACGGGGTCAGCAGCCGCTTGCCAGCCTACCAGCGGCCTCCGGAGGCGGGCTCGAGTGGCCGCCGTCACGATTGTGCTCTTTCGTAGTGCTTACGGATGAGGTGCGACCACGTGGAGGGAACGTGCAGACCGAGATCGATCCGCGCAACCTGATCGGCCGCAAGGCGTTCGACCGGAACGGCAACAAGATCGGCACTGTGGACGAGGTCTACCTCGACGACGCGACCGGTGTGCCGGAGTGGGCGGCCATACGCACCGGCCTGTTCTCCCGGGACGCCTTCGTGCCGCTCGAGCCCAGCGAACTGGTCGACGGCGAACTGCACATCCCCTTCGAGCGGGCTCTCATCAAGGAGGCCCCCGACTTCGGCGTCGGCCGCCACCTCTCCCCGGAGCAGGAACTGCAGCTCTACCACCACTACGGCCTCGACGTGGCCCCTCCCCCCGCCCTCCCGGACCACGACTTCGGCAAGCTCGCGGGCTCCGGCTCGGAGGAGAACTGAGGCCGGACCGTAGCCGGGACGGCGCACCTCGCCTCGTCCCCGGCGGCGGGCGATGTCTCGCCGCTGGTCGCGGACATGGCTCCTGACCGCCATCCCGGCTCCGGATCGGACCTGGTCCCCGAACGGAGCCGGCGCACCACCGGACCTCACTCCTGACCGGACGCGGCCCTGGCGGGATCCGGGTCCCGCCCCGGCCGGGCCCTACGCGGATCTGGCGCCCCCGGTCACCGAGCGCGCGCTGTGGGTGCCTTCGGACTCTCCGGTCCCTTCGGTGCTCGCGGAGCTGTCGGCCCACTTGGTACTGATGGTGCCGCCGATGCCGGTGCTGCCGCCGGTGATGGGGTGCTGCCGCTCTCCCCGGGTCTTCGGCGCACCAGCGGGAGTGGATCCGCCGGCTCCAGGTCCGGGTCGTCGACGCGGAACGTCCGTACCCGGCCCGGCGCGGAGTCGGGCGTCTCGAAGCGGACGGTGACCCGGCCCAGGCCGCTGCCCTGCACCCAGCCGTGCCCGTGCTCGGCGTGCCGTATGTCGTGGCCAGCCGGCCAGTGCCGCTCGGCGGGTGCCGGCTGCTGCGGGGCCGGCTCGTGCGCGGGTTCCTCCGCAGGGTGCTCGGCCTGCGCGCCTGCCGCCTGCGCGAACAGGTCCTCCTGGGTGTAGTCGGCGAGCCCGGACACGCCCACACCGAGCAGCCGCACCCCGCCGGTGGTGTCCACCGAGTCCAGCAGCCTGGCCGCCGCCTCCCGTACCACGGCCGGGTCGTCGGTGGGCCCGCGCAGCGTCTCGGAGCGGGTCAGCGTGGAGAAGTCGTAGCGCCGCACCTTCAGCACGATGGTCCGCCCCGACAGCCCGGCGCCGCGCAGCCGCTGCACGCACCGGTCGGCGAGCCGCTGCACCTCCAGGCCCACCCGCAGCCGGTCGTGGATGTCCACGTCGTAGGTGTCCTCGACCGACACCGACTTGGCCTCGCGCTCGGCGACCACGGGCCGCTCGTCGTGCGCCAGCGCCATGGCGTACAGCGCGTGCCCGTGCGCCTTGCCCATCAGCCGCACGAGCTCGTCCTCCCCCGCCTCGGCCAGTTCGTCCACCGTGTGGATCCCGGCCCGCCGCAGATGGTCTCCCGTCGCCGGGCCCACGCCCGGCAGCGTCCGCACCGACATGGGGCCCAGCAGGGCCCGCTCGGTGCCCGGCTCGATGAGGACCAGCCCGTCGGGCTTGGCCTGCTCGGAGGCGATCTTGGCGAGCATCTTGGAGGCCGCCAGGCCGACGGATCCCGTCAGGCCGGTGACGGCCCGGATGTCGGCGCGCAGCGTGGTGCCCACCAGCCGGGCGGAGTCGGCGTCCCAGGCCGCTCCCCCGGCCTCCAGGTCCACGAACGCCTCGTCCAGGCTGAGCGGCTCCACCAGCGGCGACAGCGCCCGCAGCAGCTCCATCACCTGCTCGCTGATGGACCGGTAAAAGCCGAAGCGCGGCACGAGGTACGCGGCGTTCGGTGCCAGCCGCCGCGCCTGGGCCATCGGCATCGCCGAGTGGACGCCGAAGACCCGCGCCTCGTAGGACGCGGTGGCGACCACCCCACGCGGTCCGAGCCCGCCCACGACGACGGCCTTCCCGCGCAGGCTCGGCTTGGACGCCTGCTCCGCCTGGGCGAAGAAGGCATCCATGTCGAGATGCAGGATCGTGGGCGCGGTTCTCACATCTCCGATGCTGCACCACGCCACTGACAATGCCCCGGAACGGGGGCCGTTCCGGGGTCACGGACACCTTCGGGCCACCGTCGCGCCGGGGCCCCGCGGGCGGGTCAGACCGCCCGGTTGCGCCGCCTCGCGAGCTCGTCGCCGGGGTTGTGGCCGACCAGGGTCTCCCCGGTGTCCACGCGCTCACCGTGCAGCTGCTCCAGCGCGCTCTCCACGTCGCGCCACACCACGCCGACGGCGATGCCGAAGATGCCCTGGCCGCCCTGCAGCAGGGCATGGACCTCGTCGGGCGAGGTGCACTCGTAGACCGTGGCGCCGTCGCTCATCAGCGTCATGCGCTCCAGGTCGCGAAAGCCCTGCTCACGCAGATGCTGCACGGCCGTACGGATGTTCTGCAGCGACACACCGGTGTCGAGGAACCGCTTGACGATCTTCAGGACGACCACGTCACGGAAGCTGTACAGCCGCTGCGTGCCGGACCCGTAGGCGGGTCGCACACTGGGCTCCACCAGGCCTGTGCGCGCCCAGTAGTCCAGTTGCCGGTAGGTGATGCCGGCGGCCGCGCAGGCCGTCGGACCGCGGTAGCCGATCTGATCGGACGCCATGGACGCCGCCCCCTTGCTGCTGGGCACGACCGTCGGTCGCTGCGTAGCGTGATCGGCCGCGCTGACGTGATGGGGGTAGCCCACGCTTGAACGGAGCCGAAAGCCCGGGGAAGGGTACGGACCGCTCCCCCCGACCTCGCGTCCGGGGGCACCCCCAGCCGTACCGTCGCCGCTGCTTCTCACGCCGACCTCCGTCCTCGACCTGCCTCCTCGACGGTAGGCAGTCACCGGGGGTGCGTCAACGATCGCCACACTCGGCACGCCGAGTGATAATCACCCTAAGAGTGGTTTCCCGTGCCCCGTCTCGGGGAAAGGCTAGCGGAATGCCCTCGCGGGGGGCCGCAGGGAACCCCGGTGGCCGGTGGCATATGTCGGCGTTTCGCTGCTTACCGGTGCCGAAGCCCCACGACCACTGCTTGCGGGCGTCGCCCACACCCGCACATCACTGGTTGCTGCTGCCGAAGTCCTCCGGCGAGATCTGGTCGAGGAACTCGCGGAACTTCTCCACTTCGTCCTCCTGCTCGTCCGGGATCGCGATGCCCGCATCGTCGAGCACCGTGTCGCTTCCATAGATCGGCGTGCCGGTGCGCAGCGCCAGCGCTATGGCATCGGATGGACGAGCACTGACCTCGACCCCGCTCGCGAAGACCAGCTCCGCGTAGAAGACGCCCTCACGCAGGTCCGTGATGCGTACTTCCGTGAGCTCCTGGCCGACGGCCTCCAGCACGTCCTTGAACAGGTCATGGGTCAGCGGTCGCGCGGGGGCCATGCCCTGCTGGGCGAAGGCGATGGCCGTAGCCTCCCCCGGCCCGATCCAGATGGGGAGGTAGCGGTCGCCCCCCACTTCACGCAGGAGCACGATCGGCTGGTTGGAGGGCATTTCGACCCGGACACCTACGACATCGAGCTCGTTCACACAGCAACCCTAGGCCGTGCCCGGGACGTTTGGGTAGTCGGGCCGGAAACGGGAGGACGATCCGGCCGCCGTGGCCGGTGCCCGCTCAGGGCAGCCGCACACCGAGCGCGGTCTGCACCAGCGCCGCGTGCAGCCGCACGGTGAGCGCCGCCAGCTCCTTCGTACGGGCCTCGGCATGGGTCCTGGTCTGCGGATTGCGGTGGCGCCGGAGCGGGGCCACCACCTGGTCGACGAGCCCGGCCTCGCGGTCCGCGGCCGCTTTCATCACCCGCAGGTGACGGGGTTCGATCCCGAAACGTCCCAGCTCGCGGACCAGCGAGGCCACGGTCACCGTCTCGGCGTCGTAGGCGCCGTCCTCCAGCGGAGTGACGAGCCCGTACGACTCCCATTCCTGGAGGACCTCGTCATCGATCTCCGCGGCCGCGATGAGCTCCGCCCTGCCGATCCGGGACGCCGTGGACGCGTCGGCGGGTGCCGGCACGACCTCGCCGTCACGCTGCCGGCCGAGCACCGGCGGCTGGACGGCCTCACCGCGCTCCACCCCGTCCAGGTACTCGCGGATCACCTTCAACGGCAGATAGTGGTCCCGCTGCATCCTCAGGACACGGGCGAGGCGCTCGACATCGTCCTTGCTGAACTTGCGGTACCCCGAGGGGGTACGCCGCGGCTCGACGAGGCCCTCCGACTCCAGGAAACGGATCTTGGAGATGGTGACCTCGGGGAACTCCTCGCGCAGCACGTTCAGCACGCTGCCGATGCTCATCAGCCCACTGTCCGCGGCGGTGGTGCCGTGCCCGGCACCACCGCTCGGTGATTGAAGCATGGACCTTCCCTGGGATCTCCCCGGACAGGGTCCGGGGAGGGTCAGTAGCCCTGTCGGCTCGAGTAGAAGACCAGCCTGTACTTGCCGATCTGCACCTCGTCGCCGTTGGACAGCGCGACCTGGTCGATCCGCTCCCGGTTGACGTACGTGCCGTTCAGGCTGCCGACGTCGGCCACCGTGAACGAGCCGTCCGGGCTGCGGCGGAACTCCACATGGCGGCGGGAGACCGTCACGTCGTCCAGGAAGATGTCGCTCTGCGGATGACGCCCGGCCGTGGTCAGCTCGCCGTCCAGAAGGAAGCGGCTGCCGGAGTTCGGCCCACGGCGCACCACCAGCAGCGCGGAGCCGAGCGGCAACGCGTCGACGGCCGCCTGCGCCTCCGGCGACAGCATCGGGGTCTGACCGGTGGCCTCGGCGTCGTAGGCCTCCAGACCGGAGATGGAGATCGTGGAGGTCGTCTCCGACGCGCGCTCCGGCACCGCGCCAGGCCGCAGCGGCGCACCACAGTTGGAGCAGAACCGGCTGTTCTCCGCGTTACGGTGACCGCACCTCGTACAGACCAGGGCCGACATGGACGGATCCTCCTGCCGCGGCTGCCCCGTCGGGGCTGGGGACGCGTACGGGCCGGCGGCAAACCCTCCACCCGCACCTGAGGTTGACGGTTGGCCGAAACCTATGCCGCCGGCCTGGGCAGGGTCAACCGACGGCGCGCCCGGTGCGCCGGAAATGTCACCACCCGGCCCCGGGACCTGGTCGCGGAACAGCGGACGCTGGCCCTCCGCGTCGGGCTGTGCGCGATGGCGAGCGGTCGCGTTGCCGCTGCCCTCTCGCGCGCTCTTGCCGAACAACTTCGCAAACAACTTCACGGGCGATTCCCCTTGACCGAAACAGACCCGCCCGTGGGGCAGGACGAACCCTGACTGCATACACCGGTCGACCCGGACATCCTCACAACGTCCGTATCCACCTGACAGTTTCCACCACGCACCACCCAATCGGTGCGCCGACCCCCCGCAACCTCATGCCCCTGCCGGACGGCCGCCATGCACCCCCGGTTCACTGGGAGGACGACCGAGCGTAGTCAGGCTGCTTCGCCGCTCGCAAGGCATCCACGACGATCTTGTCCGATCGCTCGACCGTCACGGTGGCCTGCTCCTTCTCGAGGGTCTGCACCACGCCCCCCGGGATGTTGAGCGCCGGCTCGAGGTCCTGCGGCTTGCCGATGACCTTGAAACGATAGGGGGCGTTGATCTTGTTCCCGTCGACGTCCACGCTCTTGCCCGAGTCCGTCAGATAGGTGCTCGCGACCACCCGGACACCGTTGACCTGGACCGCCTCCGCCCCGGCCGCGCGCAGCTCCTGTATCGCGTCAAGCAGCATGTCCGCCTGGACCGCTCCCTTCGTGTCCTCGATCGTCATCGTGATGCCGGGCCCCTGTGCGGCCACCGTGCCCGCCAGAATGCCGAGTTGTTTCTCCTTCTCGGCCGTCTGCTTGCGGGCCTCCTCGGCCTGGTTCGAGCTGTTCTCCAGCTCCTGGCGCTGCTTGTCGAGACCCTGCTTCTCGTCCTCAAGACGCTGGGTACGGTCGTCCAGTTCATCGAGGATGCGCACAAGATCCTCCTGCCGGGCGCCGCGCAGCGCGCTGTCGCTGTCGCTGTTGGAGGCGACCTGGACCGCGAGGCCGAAACCCAGGCCGAACAGCAGCAGCGCGACGACGAGTTGGGCCCGGGTGAAGCGCGGCGGCCACAGGCCCTCGGCCAGCCGCTGGCGACCGGTCAGCTCGGGCGCGGACTTGTCTTCGACGCTCTGGGCGAATCCGGGGCCCTGCGCGGGCACCTCCGCCGGCAGCTCCTTGCGGAGCCTGTTCTCCGGCAGTTCGTCCTGCTCCCTGCGAAGCCCGCTCTCCGGCTCTTCGTCCTGAGTCCCGCGCAGGCTGCTCTCCGGCTGTTCGCCCTGAGCCCTGCGAAGCCTGTTCTCCGGCTGTTCGCCCTCGTGATTCATCGGTCTCACGCCCGGAACACGTGCCGTCGGATCGCCGCGGCGTTGGAGAAGATGCGGATGCCGAGGACGACGACGACACCCGTGGACAGCTGAGCACCCACGCCCAACTTGTCGCCCAGGAACACGATCAGCGCGGCGACGACCACGTTCGACAGGAACGACACCACGAACACCTTGTCGTCGAAGATGCCGTCCAGCATGGCCCGCAGCCCGCCGAAGACGGCGTCCAACGCCGCGACGACGGCGATCGGCAGATAAGGCTCGACCACCGCCGGAACCTCGGGCCGGACCAAGAGGCCGGCCACCACTCCCACGATGAGGCCCAGTACGGCGATCACGATGTGCCCTTCTCACTGCTCGGCTGTGCTGTACGTACGATCACACTCGGTGCGGCGGGCAGCCGGAGGTCGCTCTCCACGGAGATGCTCGTCCGGATGCCGTAGTTGTCCTGGAGGGCGTGCAGATACAGCCCGTCGGAGCTGTCCTGGAACCGCGCGCTCAGCCGTTGCCCGTCCCCCACCGCGAGCACCGTGTACGGCGGCACCAGCGGCCTGTTGTCCACCAGTATGGCGTCTCCCGCCGCCCTGATCGCGGACAGGGCGGTCAACCGCTGCCCGTTGACGGAGACCGCCTCGGCCCCCGACTGCCACAGCCCGTTGACGACGCGCTGCATATCCCGGTCGCGCACCCGGCCCGTGTCGGAGAAGCCCGATGTCTCGCGCGGGTTGCCGCCCCCGCCCGTGCCGGCCTCCTTGGCGTCGTTCACGACGAGCTTCACACCGGGGCCGTGGACTTCGGTGGCCCCCGCCAGGACCCCCACCAGGTCGGCCTGGGCGTTTCCGCCGCTGTGCCTGAGCGCCAGGCGCTGCCGCGCGCTCACGTCGTCGCGGAGTTTGTCGACATTGCCCTCGAGCTTGTCGGCCGCCGCCGTCTCGCGGTCGATGCGGTCGATCAGCTCCTGGCGCTCCTTGGCGACCGCCGGGGCCGCCACGCGAGCCTGTGCCGCTCCCACGGTCACCACCAGCGCCGCCAGCACCAGGCCGGCGGCCAGCCCCAGTCTCGCCCGGAGGGTCTTCGGCAGACCGCCCTCACCGGCGGCCTTCTTCCGTGCGGCGGCCTCGGCATAGCCGTCGTCGAGGCTGTGGTCCATGACGTTGGTGATCAACGACATGGACGCGTCCGGACGGGAAGGCCGCGGGGGGATGCTCCGAATGGGGGGTTGCTGCGGCATGCCGCACATCGTCGCACGTCGTGGCCGAGTCCTCCGAATGGCCCCACCGGCGTGCCGGACAGGCCCCCGTGGGGACACTTGTCCGGCACGCGCGCGTGCTCCCCGTTTTACGGCCCGGTCTCACGATCCGGACGCTCGGGACTCACCCGTCCGAACCGGCTCGGGCCTACCGTCCGGCGCTGTCGACGACCGCCGACCACTCGTCCAGCAGTGCCTGCGCGGAGGCGTCGTCGGGGCCCTCGGCCCACAGGTGGGTGACCGCCTCGGCCGGGTCGGGCAGGACCATCACCCACCGTCCGTCGGTCTCCACGACCCGCACACCGTCCGTCGTGTCGACGAAACGCTCTCCGGCCGCCTCGACGACCCTGCGCATCACCAGGCCCTTGACGGCCCACGGCGTGGCCAGGTCCCGCTTGAGGACGTGAGCCCGCGGGATCCGGGCGTCGATCTGGCTGAGGGTGAGCTGGGTCCGGGCCACCAGCCCGATCAGCCGAACGAACGCCGCCGTGCCGTCGTAGACACTGCTGAACTCGGGGACGATGAACCCGCCCTTGCCGTCACCACCGAAGATCGTCCCCTCCTCGCCGCCGACCCGCGTGAGGTCGTCGGGAGAGGTGGTCGTCCACTCGACCTGCGTGCCGTGGTACGCGGCCACCTGCTCGGCGATGCGGGTGGTGGTCACCGGAAGCGCGACCCGGCCGCTGCGGCGCTCGGCGGCGACCAGGTCGAGCATCACCAGCAGCGCCCGGTCGTCCTCGATGATGCGGCCCTTCTCGTCGACGAGCGAGAGCCGCTCACCGACCGGGTCGAAGCGCACACCGAACGCGGCGCCCGAGGACGCGACGATCTCGCCGAGGCGCACCAGCCCCGACCGGCGCATCTCCTCGGTCTCCGTCGGCCGGGACTCGTCGAGACCGGGGTTGATGGTCAGCGAGTCGACGCCGAGCTTGCCCAGCAGGCTGGGCAGAACGAGGCCGGCGCTGCCGTTCGAGGCGTCCACGACGACCTTGAGGCCCGATTCGCCGATCCCGGTCGTGTCGACGTTGCGCAGCAGCGAACCGGTGTAGGAGTCGAAGACGCTGGACGGGAAGTA
The DNA here is from genome assembly GCF_002154505.1 of Streptomyces carpinensis. Lineage (GTDB taxonomy): Bacteria > Actinomycetota > Actinomycetes > Streptomycetales > Streptomycetaceae > Streptomyces > Streptomyces carpinensis. The sequence goes on from NZ_MUBM01000213.1 coordinate 22,615, forward strand.
CAGATCGCCGATCTCGCCCGGGAACGCACGCCGGTACTCCTGGCGTGCGAAGACACGGTCCAGCTTGCGCTGGCTGCCCTGCGACAGGTCGGCGCCCTGCCCGTCGAAGAACATGATGTCGACCGAGTCCGGCACTCCGGGCGTGGTCCGGATCATGATGCCGCCGGCGCTGCCCCGCGCGGTCTGCTGCCGGGCGACGGGCAGCGGGACGTTCTCCAAGTCCCGTACGTCGATGGCGCTGGCCTGAAGCGCCGAGATGACCGCCCGCTTGAGCGCCCGCGCACCACGGGAGTGGTCACGGGCCGTGGTGACCGTCGAGCCCTTCTTCAGCGTCGTCGCGTAGGCCCCGGCGAGTCGTACGGCGAGCTCAGGAGTGATCTCCACGTTCAGGATGCCGGAGACTCCGCGGGCGCCGAAGAGGTGCGCCTGGCCCCTGGACTCCCAGATCACCGATGTGTTGACGAAGGCGCCCGCCTCGATGGTCTTGAACGGGTAGACCCGCACATTGCCCTGGACGATCGATTCCTCACCGATCAGGCACTCGTCGCCGATGACCGCGCCGTCCTCGATCCGCGCCGCGCGCATGATGTCGGTGTTCTTGCCGACGACACAGCCACGCAGGTTGCTGTGCTGCCCGATGTACACGTTGTCGTGCACGACGGCCTTGTGCAGGAAGGCACCGCTCTTCACGACGACGTTCGAGCCGACCACCGTGTGCTCGCGGATTTCGGCGCCGGCCTCCACCTTGGCGTAGTCGCCGATGTAGAGGGGACCCCGCAATTCCGCGTCCGGATGGACCTCGGCGCCCTCGGCGACCCAGACCCCCGGGGAGATCTCGAAGCCGTCGATCTCGACGTCGACCTTGCCTTCCAGGACGTCCGCCTGGGCCTTCACATAGCTTTCATGAGTGCCGACGTCCTCCCAGTAGCCCTCGGCCACATAGCCGTAGATCGGCTTGCCTTCCTTCATCAGCTGGGGAAAGACGTCGCCGGACCAGTCGACGGGAACGTCGGCCTCGACGTAGTCGAAGACCTCCGGTTCCATCACGTAAATGCCCGTGTTCACCGTGTCGGAGAAGACCTGGCCCCAGGTCGGCTTCTCGAGGAAGCGCTCGACCTTGCCCTCTTCGTCGACGATGGTGATGCCGAATTCCAGCGGATTGGGGACGCGCGTGAGACACACCGTCACCATCGCGCCCTTTTCCTTGTGGAACCGGATCAGGTCGGTGAGGTCGAAGTCGGTCAGCGCGTCGCCGGAGATGACCAGGAAGGCATCGTCCTTCAACGCCTCCTCGGCGTTCTTGACGCTTCCGGCGGTACCGAGTGGCTTCTCCTCATTGGCATAGGTGAGCTCCATGCCGAGCTCTTCACCGTCACCGAAGTAGTTCTTGACCAACGAGGCCAGGAACTGGACTGTGACGACGGTCTCATTCAGACCATGCCTTTTGAGCAGCCGCAGAACGTGCTCCATGATCGGCCGGTTGGCCACCGGCAGGAGCGGCTTGGGCATGCTCGAGGTCATTGGACGAAGGCGTGTGCCTTCGCCTCCGGCCATCACGACGGCCTTCATGTCGGAAGCGTCCTCCTCCAAGAGACGACGATCTAGCCGACTTCACCCGTCCTGATTGTCCCGCACTTTTACGAAGCGGGCCATCGGAGCAACTGCGGCTGCCGGAATGGGGCGAGCTCAGTCGGCCATGGCGTCCGCCCGGACCAGTCGGCGGACCTGCACCACGTAGAGAACTCCTGCCCACCAATAGAGGGTTGTACCCCATCCGGCGAACGCCCATCCGAAAATGGCAGCGAGTGACGAGATCCATCCGCTTGAGTCGCTGAGCAGAAGCAACGGGAAGGCGTACATCAGGTTGAAGGTCGCGGCCTTCCCCAGGAAGTTCACCTGGGGCGGGGGGTAGCCGTGACGGCGGAGAACGGCCACGGCCACCAGCAGCATCAATTCCCGCGCCAAGAGGGCCGCGGTCAGCCAGACCGGCAGAATCTCACGCCAGGTGAGTCCGACGAGCGTGGAAAGGACGTAGAGGCGGTCGGCCGCGGGGTCGAGAAGCCGGCCCAGGCTGCTGATCTGGTTCCACCGTCGGGCCAGCTTGCCGTCCAGGTAGTCGCTGACGCCGCTGAGCGCGAGTACGAGCAGCGCCCACCCGTCGCTCTTGGGGCCTCCGAACTCCGGCCTGAGGATCAACCACAGGAAAAGGGGCACGCCAACGAGCCGTGCCATGCTGAGGATGTTCGGGATGGTGAGGACCCGGTCCGTCTGGACACGGGTCTCCTGGACCTCCACCCGGGGGCCTCCTGGGGAAACGTACCTACGATGCTTCCTGACCTTACATCAACGCAAAAAAGCTCTGGCCCCTGGGCTGAGTTGCCCAAGAGCCAGAGCTTGAAGAGTTGTTCGGCGGTG
>NZ_MUBM01000214.1 GCF_002154505.1 Streptomyces carpinensis
GCCCCAGGGCCTCACAGCCCAATGAGGTCCCTCACGGGGTCTTGCCCGCTGTGGCGGACTTCTTCGGCGAGTCGTGCAGATGCGCCGCTGGACCGATGAGCGGGCCGATTGTTACCGCCGCAGGCGCTTCCACTTGCGCCTGCGGGCGCTCCACACGATCCGAACGGTCGAACGACCACGGGCTCCCTCGACAAGGCTGACGAAGTCCCGCTCCAAAGCAGCGTGAGCGTCTACCGGCAGATTTCCCGGGATCTCCACCGTCAGACGACCGTCGGAGGTCTGCAGAACCACAAGTTCCCAGCGGTCCTGCAGTTCCAGATTGTCACGCAAGGCCCTGAACTTCGAAAGGAAGGACTCATACGTAGCCGTTGCCGCCTGGTTCGCGAGGCTCTGGAGAAAGGGGGCGGCAACGTAGGTGGCCAAGAGGACGGACACCACGTCCGGAAGCAGGCGCGCTTGGACACCACGAGGGATTCGCGCAGGCTTCTTCTCACCCGGCTGACGCGGGGTCCTGCGTCGGCGCCTTGGTTCGGACGTCGGTTTCCCATGCTTCTTGATCCGCTTATAGCGATACCAATCCTTATAAGCATCCATCGAGTAGTGCTCGACCGTCGACTCCCAGACCTCGGCGCCGGACTCCATACGCGACACACCCCCTTGACAGAAGGGTAGAAGAAACCGGTGTGCCACCAGAGCCCGGCGTTGCAAGGCGGCGGGTCACTTGGTGATCGGGCCAGCCGATGCCGACTTCCTCGGCGACTCGTGCACGATGCGCCCGCTGGACTGCTCGCGCACCACGGCGTCCTCGTACCGGTTGGCGATGGCCTTCACGGTCTCCGCGTTGGAGTGCCGGAAGACCACCTTGTCGCCGGGGAGGACGGCTTCGAACGTCTCGGGCCTGGGCACGGCCGTGGCGTCGCCGTTCGGACGGACTCGGTTCTTGCCGCAGTTGCATCCCATGTCAGTCGTTCTCCTTCGGTGTTGCGGCGGCGGTGATCTCTGCGGGGGTGATGGCGAGGGAGGCCTGAAGGGCTTCGATCTCGGCTCGGCGCTCGGCCTCGCGGAGCGCCATGGCGTCGATGAGGCGGTCCACGAACGAGTCGGTCAGCAGGGCGGCGGCCAGGGCGGTGGCGTCCACGACCGACTGTCCGGACACGGTGTCCGGACGCTGTCCGGGCTGGTCGGTGGCCGTGTCCGTGGAGCTCGCGGACACGGCCGGGTCGGTGTCCTGATCTTGTCCGGGCAGGGTGTCCGGGGCGGGCAGCAGGCCGGCTGCGGAGGCGGCGAGGGCGAGCTGGGACCGCTCGGCGACAGCGTGGATCGCGGCGACGAGCGGTGTGGAGTGGCCGGGCACCGGCACGGTGAGGACGGCGCGCAGCTGCCACTTGCCGTCCCGGCCCTGCTTCAGGTGGTAGCTCGGCTGGCACGCCTGGAAGACGGCCCGGTCCCACTCCGACAGCCACGGCGCGGCGGCGCCGGAGAACCAGATGCCGCGCTCGCTGAGGCCGCTGGTGATGATCGCGCCGACGGTTCGGGTGTCGTCGAACTGGCAGGAGGCGGTCTCGCATTCCGCGCCGTCGCGGTGGTGGCCGACGTTCATCGTCATCGCGCCTACCCGCACGGTGGTGCCGTCGTCGAGCTGCCGCTTGGCCCGCAGGAAGTGCGTGAAGTCCAGGCCCTGCGCGGCGAGCTTGCGCACGGTGAGGTTCTTGCCGGGGTAGCCGGCGTGCGGCTCGTCCATCGTGGCCACGAAGCCGAACACGCGGCCGTCCTTGTAGTGGACTCCTCCCGAGCCGTCGGGCAGCTCCTCGACGGTCGGCTCGCGGAACCACTCGGCGGGCATGGGCGGCATCTGCTGTATGGCCCGCCACGCCGACGCCTCGATCTCAGAGGGCAGGTCCAGCGGCTCCGTGGGCGCGGACGCGGCGGCGGATGTCTCCTCGTCGTCGTGCACGCCCTCCGGGAGGGTCGAGGCCGGCACGAACTGGCCGGGCGCGATGCGGAAGATACGGCCGCTACGCGCGGCCCGGTTCAGGTGGTGCCGCGCCGTGTGCATGCGAATGCCCAGCGCGTTCGCCACGTCCCGGGCGCCGACCGCTGTCGGCGAGGTGCACACGTACGTCACGACCCGCTCGTGGACGTCGTCCGAGGCGGCCAAGATGACCGGGGCGCTCGAGGAAGCCGTCTCCTCCAGCGGATCCAGCACGATCCGGGCCCGGTTGTAGGCGGGCATCGCCACGAGCGTCGCACCACGAAGCCGCGCCCGCGTAATCCGGACGAGGAAGTCGCCGGCCTTCTCCTCGTGGACGACGATCCCGGACTCGGGGTCGTCAGGGTCACCGGCCGCCGCGGTGAGCACACCGGACCCCTCGAACGCCGCGCGGATCGTGGCCGCGCTGACCGTGCCACCGGGGCCGGTGACGAGCTGCAGGTCGAACCCGTGGCGGGTCATGTCTCCGCCGGTGGAGGCCACCCATTCGGCACGGGCGCTGCCGGACAGCATCACCGAGCCGTCTTCCAGCGTCAGCACGCTGGCGTGGGCGAGGTGGGCGGAGGCGAACAGCCAGCCGTCCTCTTCCGGGTCGAGTGTCTTGTCGACGAACTCCACGTCGACGTCGTCCAGGTCGGCGGAGACGCCGAGCGGGGCGCCGTCTTCCAGCAGCGTCGCGGCGTCCATGCCGGCGTACCGGTTGAGGTAGAGCACACCGGAGGCGGTGATGCGGTTGCCGTCGCGGGCAGCGGTGTTGATGGCGCCGCAGAGTTCGGCGCCGTCGTGGCCGCCGTTCATCTCGTCGGCGTACTGCAGCGGCATCGGGTCGGTCTCCCAGTACAGGGAGCCGGGTGCGAACACGCGGCCGTCGCCGGTCTCTTCGTTCTCGAAGGCGATCGCCGTGTCGCCGGGCGTGGACCACGCGCGGGTGGTGATCGGCTCGGCCACGGCCTGGTCGGCCGCGGTCTGCTGTTCGGGCATTGCTTCTTCCTCCTGCTGCTGGCTGCCGAGGGGGATGTCCGTGTACTGGCCGGCGAAGGCGATCCGCAGCCGGTCGAAGGTGATCGGGCCGAGGCGGTCTTCGAGCTCGGCGAGGTCGGCGTCGCCGTATGTGGCGGTGACGTGGGCGACCCACGGCGAGTGCTGGTCTGGCACCTGCTCGTCGTCCAGCTCGCTGTTGCGCAGGCCGTAGGCGGCGACGTTGCGGACCTCGTGCAGGTAGGGGCTGGCCGGGGGGCGGTCGTCGCTGGTGTCGTCGCTGACGGCGTACACCCAGCACGGTTCGTCGCTGTTGCCGTTCCACCGGTTCACGCCGAAGATCCGGGCCGAGACGGGGCCGAGCCCACGGTCGGCCAGTTCCTCGCGGATCAGGTCGATGAGGGACGCCCGCTCGTGCTCGGGGAAGACGTCGGCTTCGCCGAGGTACCAGATCGTCAGGTGCATCTCGTCGGCCGGTTCGCCGCCGTCGATGGCGAGGCGGGCCAGGTCCTCGTCGGACGGGATGAGCGCGATCATCGCGCCCGTGTGTGCACCGGCTGCCGTCAGCCTTGGATCTGAAAGCCCGGACGGCGGGGCCGCTTGAGATCCGTAGGTGGAGGCGCGCGTCTCGGGATACACGGAAAGCACGCACCTGCAGTTGATCACTTGATCGGCGGGGGCGGTCGGGTCGTGCGGGAAGTCCATACGGGCCTCACCGACGGTGAACTGCTCGTCCAGGAGGCGGATCTGTCCGTTCGCCTCCTTGTGGTCGTGCCGGACGCGGCTGTCGCGCTGGGAGATCCACTGCTTGACGATCGGCGCGTCCGGGCCGGTGACGTCGCGGGCCGCTGCGAGCGTGGCCGTGTTCCAGGCGCGTCCGGCTTCGGTGCGGGCGATGCGCTCCTCGCGGACGTCGCCGAGCTGGGCGCCCTCGCGGGTGAACGCCTCGCGCAGTCGGGCCCGCAGCTGCTCGATGCTCTCGCCGGCGTCGACACCGGCGGCCAGCTCCTGGCGGGCGACTTCGGCGAGCCGGTCACCGACGGCGCGCAGCAGGTGCTCGGTCGTCGTCACGTACGTCGACATGGCGGGCGGCAGGGTGCGGCCGTCGTCGTACCGGCCGGGCAGGTCCTCCCACGTGTCGGGCAGCTGGCCGCCTGTGTCGTCGGCGGCTTGCTGGGCGGCGGTCTCCGAGACGCGCAGGAGACGCCGCACGATGCGCGGCATCCGGTCGGTGAACATGCGGGCGATGCGGGACACGGAGAACCGCGCGGCGACCAGCTCGGTGGCGTCGGCGAGCTCAGCGGCGAACTCGTCGGCGACCTCCGCGAGGACAGTGCTCACCTCCTCGGCGACGGTCTCCTCCGCCTGGTCGAGCAGCGCGTGGAGATCAGCCACGGGTCGTCTCCTTGGGCTCGTCGAGCGCAGCGATGGTCTGACACGGGAAGTCGCCGCCGCAGTGGGAGCAGTCGCCGAAGTCGTCCGTGTGCAGGGCGCGGACGCGTTCGATGGCGGCGGGCAGACCGGCCTGCTCCCAGCGGGGGTGTGGGAGGGCGTCGCAGTGCAGGCATAGCGCCCAGCCACCGGCCGGCTTGGGGCCGTCGTCGTCCCGGACGTGCACGGTGACGACCATGAGGGCTTCACGGCCGCACTCGGGGCACAGCCGCTCGTGCGCCACGGTCACGTCTGTCTCCGGCGCGGGGGTGACGGTGTGCTTCGCCACCTCGTAGCGGTCGTTCTCGTGGTGGCGCCAGGCGACCATTTCCTCGACCGGGTAGTGGTCCGGGCAGTGGGCGCACCAGCCGTGCACGCGGTGGGAGGCCACCGAGTGGCCGAGGGGCGCCTTGTACTGGGGGTCAGCCACGGGTCACCTCTTGGTCGTCAGGGTCATCACAGACGGAGCACCAGGCCCAGGTGCCGACGGTGGAGACGCCGGCCGCGGTGAGCAGGGCGAGGCTGCCGGTGAGCCGGGTGAAGGCTTTGCACACCGTGCACCAGTCCTCGCGGACCTGGGCCGGGGCGACGGTGACGGCGAGCGGCGCCGGTTGCGGCATGGCGGTTCTCCCTGCGTCGCGTTCACGCGGCCAGCCCCAGGCACGAGGTGAGGACACCGGGCACAACCTCGTAGGAGTGCTCGATGCCAGCGGCGATCAACTCCCGGGCGTAGGAGTCCAGGGAGGCGGTCAGGCAGTCGGGGTCGAGGCCGTACCGTTTGGCGATCTCGGGGACGCGCCGCCACGCGCCGTCCAGGAGCCGGTACTGCTCGACCTGGCCGGGCTCGACCTTCAAGACGGTGTGCAGGGCGGCGGGCTGGAACTCGCGGGCCCTGGCGCGCTCCGGGCGGGGGCAGATCGGCGTCCTGAGGAGCTTGTCCCCTGCCGAGGACAGGGCGGCCCAGATCAGGCCGTCGGCGGCGGCGAGGAGGCCGTCGCTGGCCCGGGCGGCTGCGGAGGCGGGCAGCGTGTTGGGCTCGTCGGTGGTCTCGTCGACCGGCAGGTCTGGCTTCGTCGGCGGGTTCTGGTCCTGCTGGTCCTGGCCTTGGTCCTGGTCCTGCTGGTTCTGGTCGGTGTTCTGCTGGTTGCGGGCGGCTTCTTCTTCGGCGCCGGGGGCGTCGTCGTCGGTGAAGCCGGTCTCGCGGCGCAGGGCCTCGGCGGAGATGACGCCTCGGTCGTATGCCTGCAGGGCGGTCTCGGCGCGGTTGGTGCGCACCCGCAGTGGCGCGGTGTCGTACCAGACGAGCCAGCGGTGCCAGTCCTCGACGTTCTCGGCCTGCAGGAGGGGGCGCAGCCATTGCTGGGTGAGGGCGTGGGCGACCGTCGCGAGCTTGGGTTCGACCCCCATGCGGATGGCCTCGGAGGTGAGCGCCCAGGCGCCCCAGTGGTTGGTGTCGCCGAGGCCGAGGAGGATCTCGGCGGGGATCTCCAGGCCGGTGGCGAACCGCTTGATGGCTTCCTCGCGCAACCGGAGGGCCAGCTCGTCGAAGTTCGACTCGAACGTCAGCAGCTTGAAGTCGCTGATGGAGTCGGCGGGGACCTCCAGCACGATCGGCACGGTCGCCGCGGCGCTTTCGGGTTCGCGGATGGCGGTCTCCGCGACCGTCATCAGGATCTCGATCAGGTCGTCTTCGGCGTCGCCCTGCGTGGGCGTGGTCGGGAAGCGCGTGCCCTTGGGGACGAGGAGGATGCCGCGGCCGGTGAGCCGGCTGCGGGCGATCGCCTTCACCGCGGCGTTCAGCAGCAGCAGTTCCTCGAGGAGGTCGATGGCCGACCTGACTGGGGAGTCGGCTTCGATGCTGCGCTCCGGGTCCGGCTCCCACACGCGCAGGGCCACGGGGCCGTCGGGGTCCAGGTTCTCGGGGTCGCCGGCGGGGATCGGGACGTCCTCGCCGTCGATCTCGGCAGTGAGCTTGCCGGACTGCTGCTTGACCTCGCGGGTGGACAGCACCCGCCAGTCGTGGCCGTCCTCCGGGGCGTCCGGGGAGAGGACTTCGGAGTTGGGGCGGATGACGATCCAGCCCTCGCCGGGCACCATCAAATGCCTGCCGAACGCGCCGAGCAGCTTCGCCTGCCCGTCGGGTCCGCCCGCGATCTGCGCGACGATCTCCGAGGCGCGGTGGTCGTCGGAGGCGCGCTCGATCGAGCCGTCTTCGGCGCGGCGGCCTGCGAACAGGACAGCACCGGACATGGCGTTGCCGATGTAGTTCGCGGCGAACCGGACTTCGGGGACGAGGTGGTACAGGTCCCAGGCGCGGCCCTGCCATGCCTGGTCGTTGCCGCCCTTGCTGGCGGCCCCGCTGCCGCGTACGAGCTTGCGGTCGATGTACCGGGAGGCCGCGGCGGCGAGCTCGGGCCTCATCCGCGGTTCACCAGGTCGCCGAGCGTGTCGTCCACGCGGTTCAGGAAGACGGCGGCGCCGGCCACGGCGAACCACTCGACGCCGTGGACGACGAGCGGGGCGTCGTCCCACTGGCCGGAGGCGAGGAGCCAGGTCGCGAGGATCGCGCCGTTGATCCACCAGCCCAGGCAGTACACGCAGGAGATGAGGGTGACGATCGCAGTGCGCAGCGAGCTGGCGGGCTTCCGGCTGTGCCAGTCGAGGACGGCGACGCGCGCCGGTTCGAGCAAGCTGTCATGAACTCCCAGCTGTGTTGCTCGGTACCCGGCGGCCGCTAGGACGACAAGCTCCGGAACGCTGATCATGTCCGGCACCTCGCTGAAGATCGTTCGGAATGCGGCGGCACACTATAGGCACTCGCCGAAAATCCTGCTTCAGAACTGATCTTCTACCGAAGGCTTTTGATCACCTGTCGGGTTCGTACGGCCCGCCCGGGTCTGCCTGTTCTGCTACGGTTCGGGCTCCGTCATCCGTGGCCCGGAGTGACGTGCAAGGGGCGCCGGTGGCTATGCCGCTACAGCGTCCGGACGGCAGGGGTGGCGCATCCCCAGCCGCCGGTGCCCCGTCCACCCCCCTCAGAACAGCAGCATCGTGTCGATGCCGTCGGGATCCTGCACGGGCTCGTCGGGCTCCAGCTCCAGCTGCTGGGCGGGGCGCGACAGGTCCACGATGGCAAGCGAGCCGGGGCAGGACACCAGGGAGTCGCCGTAGCGGGCGCGCCGGTCGGGCGGGTCATGCCGCCACAGCCGGCCCTTGCCGAGGCTTCCGGCGACCGGCCCGGCCGCGATCGGCCGCTTGCACTCCTCGCAACGGACTCGGGGCAGTTTCACGTCGACCAGTGTGGACGGAACACCCTGCCTCAGTCAGCCTGCGCTGTCCTCGCAGCCGTCCAACGCGCGATAGGTCGGAAGACCGGTGACGTGGCCCACCACACCGTTCAGCGTTGCTAGCGGGCCGGGCTCCTGAATGAGGCGCCCTTGCTTGCGCGCCCAGAAGACCCCGTTGCGATCCAGGAAGGCGATATTGCCGTTCAGCAGAAGCGGCTGCTCGTGTGCCAGCGAGTGCCATCTCTTGTCCTTGTCTGAGATGGAACCCGTTCCGGCAATTTCGAAGGCGTTGAACCCCCCTTCCAGGGGGACACCCTTCTCGTCGTAGATCAGGTTGTCCTGGGTGATCGTCATGTCAGTGCAAGGCGGCAGGCTGGTCACCATGACCGCCCATGCGACCGTCGGCGCCGGGAGCGCCTTCCAGAAGGTGAGGTGTACCTGCGTGATGGGGTCGGGGCTCCGGTTCATCAGGTGCACGGCCCATTTGCCGTGTGTGTCTTGACCAAGCCATGTAGAGACTCGAGACGCCTGAGCGCGCACCTCCCGCGTGTCGGCTTCCCTCGACTGATGGAGCTGGTCCTGAGCGACGAGCACCGCCCACACCGTTGACGGGACGGACAGCAGAACGGTCAACAGGGCCGCAACCACGGTGAGGTCGCGCCACTGCCGAGGCTTCCGCTCGGGCTCGTCGGCTCTCACCGGCTCGGGCTCGTCCGCTCTCGCCGGCTCGGGCTCTTCAGCTCTCACCCGTTCCCTGACCCGCCGAGGCCGCTGCCGCGCCAGCCGTAGTCTGACGCGCTGTTCCTCACCTCTGTTGGCCACTAGCCCCGCCCCCCTGTCAGCCGTAGAGGAGGCTACCTACAGCTCCGGTGGCTCCTCCAATCACTTGCCGATCCTGCGCCCGTGTGCCTGCGCCATGGTTGATCGGCTGCCCCTGGCCACCTCCCCGGGCCAAAGCGGGTGCACGCCGGCTCACAGCCTGGAACGCTGAGAGATCACGTCAACGGGGCACACGGAGCAGACCTTTGATCATTCTGGACACGAGCATTCTTCGATCATTTAGCCCGGAGAGCAGCAGCGCTGACCTCCTACGGACCATCAAGACCTCTGGCGGTGAGAAGGTTGGGGCGCCGTGGATGGTGATCGAGGAGTTGGCCGCTCAGCAGGCCATCAAGTACGAGGAGATCCACCAGCGGGCGGCGCAGGCGGTGGAAGCGCTGCACCAAGGAACCCCGTGGGCCTTGGATACGCGGCTCGGTGTCTGCGAGACCGATCGGATCCGGGACCACTGGCGCAAGACGTGGGGCCGGCTCCTCGACACGATCCCCACGAGTGAGAAAGCTGCGAGGGAGGCCCTCTTCCGGGAAGCAAACCTTCTGCCGCCGTGCAAGGAGGCGAAAGGCTTCAAGACCGGTTCACGGGACGCCGCGATCTGGTTGTCGGCAGTGGAGTTCGCGCGGAAACACCCTGGCGAGACGGTCTACTTCGTCAGTGCCAACACGAAGGACTTTGGCGACGGAGCCTCATACCCGTACCCGATGAACGAGGACCTCCACGGCATCACCGACCGGTTCGTGCACCTGACCAGCATGGACGATATCGCCAGTCACTTCACCGAGCCGGCCGCGGTAGACGAGGCGCTCGTCATCGACATCTTGGAGTCCGACGCCGTCTTGAGCAGCATCGCCGAGACGGCTAACACCTACTTTCCGCCTTCGTCTCTTCATCCGGCCTTCGAATGCACCGTGCCGATGCTGGACGGCGGTTCCATCGCGATTGAGGCGTCGCCGTGGCTCTCATCCGATGCACAGCTCGGCTCGGTCAGTGACATCGTCGCGTACCGCATCGGTGACCACGTGTGGTGCACCGCTTCCGTCGAGTGGCACATCGTTGGAATCGGCTACACGCTGGCGGGTGCGCTGGATGGCGCTGTCAGTTGGTCGACGGCAGTGCTGATCAGCTTGAATCGCGAGGATCCGAAGCTGACCATTCTGCGCGAGGCGCTGCCTCGGCCGGTGAGCGACAACGTTCTCGCCACCCTTGACGTGCTGCTCCCCCAGGCGACCAGGTTTGAGCTGACGACGGCAGCGATCGCACATCTGGATTCGCCCGAGTACGCCACCCGGCGAGACCCTTCGCGCTGGGATCGTCTGCCACGTGGCTATGACACAGATGCGGTCCGCGAAGCGCTTCGCCAGGAGTGGCGGCAGTTGCGGCAGCGGGGCGAGTCTTCGGCTGGGTGATCCTGGTGTCCACCTGCTTGGGGCCGCGCGCTCTTCGGCCAGCAGCGTGACCCCCGCAGGCGCCTACTTGCCGATCCTCCGCCCGTAGACGGACGCCGCGCCACCTGGCTGGCCGGCCGTGCGGCCCAGCGAGGTGGTCTGCGGGGCCTTCCGCAGCGGGGCGTGGGCGATGGCGCCCTGGTTGGCCTCCGGGATGAGGCCGTACACCAGGATGCACGAGGCGTCGATCCGGCCGGGCGACTCCGGGTCGGTGGGCTGCCAGGTCGCCCACTCCCGTTCGAGGTGCTGCACCAACCGTGTTGCACATCCGTCACAGATCTCCCCCCTCTTCTAGAGAGACCCCGGGTTAGGCGTCAACATGATCCAGTGGAGATTGCCGAGTTGGTACTCAAGTACCTTCGCGCCCTAGCGTGGCCTGCGGTTACGTTTGCCGCTATCTGGACCCTGCGCGCTCAATTACGGGCAGCAGTCGCGCGGATGACGCGAGTGGAGACTCTCGCTGGTTCGATCGAGTTCGCCGCAGAAGTCCGGGACGTCCTAAACCAGGCCGAAAGCGCAGCAGACATCGATCAGTCACCGAGCGCCACGTACCACGATCACCAGGCTTATCCGCCGCCGTGGCAGCAACCAGTCCAGCCGGCGCCCGACAACGACGACATGGCGACGGAAGAGGAGCTGGCGTCCGTTCCTCAACAGGGTGATACTGCCCATAGCGATCGGCGCTACCCGCCGCCGCCCCCGCATCCCCAACCGGGACCCATGCCAGCGGGCCCGCCTACGGATACGTCCCAGGGCCCGGAGCCCGAACCGTCGCCTTGGTGGCCAAGACCCCAACCGCAGCCATCTGTGCCTGAGGAGCAGCCACCCTGGCAGTCGGGCTACGGGTATCCGCCCGCATATCGTCTTCCTGCACCGCCCAAACCACCTGCATTGGGAGGGGCGGCAGATGGCGCAGATGTAAGTCGGCCTTCCCGGCGGTTCGATGCCCTACGGAACCTGAGGTATGTGGCCGACGCCTCTCCCCTCACGGCAGTCCTCGAGGCCTGGGAAATCATCTACAGCCTCAGCAGCGATGTGATTGCGACGTTCGAGGGCGACGGCCCATATCCCCAGCCTTCGTCCCGTCGGAGTCCGGCAACAGTCGGCCATCGACTGGAGTTGCTCGGTTTGTCCCGAGAGTCCGTTGCCGTTTTCGACCGGCTGCGTGATCTACGCAACCGAGCCGCTCACAGGGCGACGGATGTGACTCATGTTGCTGCTCGCGATTTCGTCGACAGCTGCCTGACACTCGCGCGTGAGATCGAAGCGCTCGCAAACCGTTAAGGTCAGAAGCTCCAGGCGAACGCGAGGAAGGCAGAGGGCGGGGGCTGCCGCAACTAATTCCTGCCCCTCCGCCCGTACACGGATGCCGCGCCCTCCTGCTGGCCGGCCGTACGGCCCAACGCGGTGGGCTACCGGACCTTCGGCAGCGGCTCGTGGGCGATGGCGCCCTGATTGGCCTCCGAGACGAGGCCGTGCACCAGGACACAGGAGGCGTCGATCCGGCCCACTACCGCAGCCGCTTCCAGTCGCTCCGCCAGAAGACACTAAAGAACATGCGGATCAGGCTCTGGTCGCGCGGCGAGGGCGGAACAACGTTCCCTCCGTCAGGTGATCGGGCCCACAACCTGTACAGGTGCTCCGCGTCCTGAGCGTCTGGCACGTCCAAAAGAGCGCTGAGCTTCAACAACTCCTGCTGACGGTGAGCGTTCGCCGTAGCCTGCTGACGAGCGCGCCAGCCAGCCAGGAGTGTTGTGGCGCTCCAGCCCATCGCAACCAATGCGAACCTGGCGGTCGTGTAGCCCTTCGTCGGGTGCTCGAGGGCTGACCAGCGCAGCACCACCACAAGGCCGGCCACGCATAGGGCTGCTGCCAGTGCGTAGAAGCCACGCCAATAGATGTTGGCTTCGTGAGTCTCCGCTCGGTTGCGCCACCGTTTCAGCTCACGCTGTACCCGTTTCTTCTGGTCGGGCGCCAGCGGCGTACCGCTGAAGAACTCATCGAAGCTGGCGCGTATGGCCGCGCCGTACTCGGTCAACAGCGCTTCACGTGCTTCCCTCACCTGATTGGCTGTTGCTTGCAGCTCCGTTAACACCAGGATCAGCAGGGCGGCCATCGTGGCGGAGCTGATGGCCGCGAAATCCTGGCTCATGGCGACCGTATTGGTCATGTGACCTCCCCCCTCCCTACTGGGGAGACAGCGTAGTGTGCGGAGCCGGGACTCACTTGCCGATCCTCCGCCCGTACACGGATGCCGCGCCGCCCTGCTGGCCGGCTGTGCGGCCCAGCGCGGTCGGCTGCGGGGCCTTCGGCAGCGGCGGGTGGGCAATGGCGCCCTGGTTGGCCTCCGGGATCAGGCCGTACACCAGGATGCACGAGGCGTCGATCCGGCCCGGCGACTCCGGGTCAGTTGGCTGCCACGTCGCCCACTCGTTCTCGAGGTCGGTGAACATGCCGCGCAGCCGCACCCGGTCCTGCACCATCTGCTGCGCGATCGGCTCCGCCCTCAGCAGCTTGCCCTGCTTGGCCTGCACGGGCTGGATCATCGGCATCAGGTGGTTCTCGGGGATGAGGCCCTCCCGTTGCAGCGTCTCCCACGACGTGCGGATCGCCAGGGTGCACATGTCCCGGCCGTAGTTCCACTCGACGTAGATGATCGCCGCGTTCGTCTCATAGGCGAGCATCGCCGCCGCGGTGGACCACTCCGCCGACGACATCGCCGCCGATACGTCATGCGTGATCCACACGCGCTTGTCCTCGCCCAAGAATCCAGCGAGGACGCCGGCGACGTCCCGGCCACCACCCGAGGGGTCGATCGCGACGGCCTTCTTCTGCGGCTCGACCTGCGTCGTCGAGTCGCGGATCAGGCGGAGCAGGTCACGGGACACGAGGGCTCCTTCAGCGGGCTGCGGGTCGCCCTGGGCGATGGCGTGCCAGTCACGGACACTGGACGTCTTCTTCACGTCCGCCCACCACGCCAGCAGCGCCTTCCGGTTCCGGGTGGGGATCTTCGGATGCGGCAACGGGTCCCCGTGCGCCCGGCCAAGCGGATCCTCACCGAACTTGGCGTCGGCGATCGCCGGGAGGTGGACGACCTTCCACCGGCCGCCCTCCTCCAGCCGGCCGTCCTCCTCCAGCCGCCGCCCGGCGAAATCATCCGGGTGCCACCGAGTCTGAATGGCCACCACGGCGTTCCGGTCCGGCTGCAGGCGCTTCAGCGCGGCCGATGACCACCAGTCGTGGACGTGCTCCCGCAGCCGGGCCGACTCCGCGTCGGCGCGGTCCTTGTGCGGGTCGTCGACGATCAGGCAGTTGTGAACCAGTACCTGGCCCGCGAAGAAGTTGCGGGTGCCTTCCACCTGGAGGTCGTAGACGCGGACACGGGCCTCGCCTACCGGGCGGACCACGGCCACGGCGTCGGACTCGACTGCGCCAGCGTGCGCCGACGTGACGAGCGGGTCTCCGGGCTGGAGGTCGGCAGCGGCAACGTAGCCACGGCCGGGGACGTAGAAGCGGTGCTCGGGGGTGCAGCGGACGACACGGCCCGAGCGGCTGACGGCTTCGACGGTCTCCCCGTCGCTGCTGCTGGTGACCAGGACGGGAGCCCACACGGGCCGGTCGTGGTCGTGGTCGTAGGCGAGCACCGGGGCGGTGCATCCGGACTCGACGTAGGCGCCGATGGGCACGACCCCGCCAGGCGTAGCGATGGGCACGTCACCGGCCACGCAGTTGACCGAGAAGCCCGTCAGACCGGAGCCGATCGAGACGGACCGGACACCGCCGCCCGCGGTCGTGTCGTAGTCCTGCGCCGCCGCCGAGCCGGCCAGCAGCGCCAGGTCGTACTCCTCGCCGAACTCGGCGATGTACCTGCGGATCGCCTTGCCCCGGCGCAGCGCCAGGTCGTCCGAGTACGACGTCACCGCCACCCGATCCTCCGGGTGCTTGCACAGCCACCAGAACGGGAACCACTCAGCGACCGTCGTGCTCTTCCCCACCTGGGCAGGCGTGAAGATCATGAGCCGGTCGTAGTCGCCCCGCTCCAGCTCGACCAGCGCATCACCGATCACCTTCAGGTGCGGACGCATCCGGTAGGACCGGTCCAGGGCGCGCGCCATCGTCACCGGGTTTCCCAGCAACTCCTGGCTCAGCGCCCGCTGGGCGGCCTGCAGCCGCCGGTACACCTCGGCGTCGTCGAGATGGTCCAGCTCGTCGAGGATCGGGGGCGCGCTCATTCTGTGCCGTCGACCTCCTCTCCGTCGTCGCCGGCCTCCGGGTCGGCATCGTCGTCGTCACTGCCGTCGGTCGCCTTCACCCGCCGGGCGACGGAGGCGGCCAGCTCGCTGAGGCGGACGCGCCGCTGCTCCGGGGGCATCTGCGCGAACTCCTGCAGCTGGACCGCGAGCGGGTTGCCGCCCTGCCCGGTCAGCGCGATCGTCTCCGTCGGGTCGCCGAACAGGACGCGCCGGTGCCGCATGGCGACGTCCATCAGCCGGATGAAGTCGCCGACGCTCATCTCGGCCGCGTTCAGCGAGCCCAGCCGCTGCGCCAGCTTGCCGATCACGGCGCCCAGCATGCGGGCGTCGGTCTCGACGGCCTTGCGCCGCTCCTCCAGCCAGCTCGCCTCGTACAGCCGGTCCAGGTGCTGGTCCCACGCCTCCGCGCGGTCCCGCCACCGGTACTCGGCGGCGACGTTCCTCACGTGCCCGTGCGCGAGTGTCAGGCTCTCCGCAGTCTTTGCCAGGGTGCGGGTGCGGCCGAGGTCGCGGTAGGTGGTGAACTGGCCGTGCTTGCGGGGGCTCTCTCCGGGTTGTTTCTCCCATGGGTCGAGTTTGGGGTCGAGGATGATCTGCTTGGCCATCGTGGGGTCCTGCCGTACAGGGGGGTGGGGCTAGGCGTGGGCCTGTTCGGGCTGGTCAAGGTAGGTGCCGGCCCAGAGTTCGAGTGCCTTGTGCCTGTGCTCGGCGGGGATGTCTCCGCGTGCTACGGCGGCTTGTAGGGCGCGTTCTACGACGGCGGCGGATGCGGCGGGCATGGCGTCCGTGTGGAACAGGGTGAGGAGGGGGGCCATGCCGTGGTGGCGGGGCTCGCCAGTGTCACGGTTGAACCAGCCGTCTGTGATCTCGTCCGCGTGGCTGTTGAAGCTCTCCAGGATGACCCCGAAGGCCGTGGCGACGTTCGTTACGTCGTAGCTCTTGGACGCCAGGTCGAGGCCGGCCATGAGCTGGTCGTACTGGCGGAGCTGGGCGATCCAGACGGCGTCTGCGCTGGATGCGAGGGCGATGGCGTCGCGGATCGTGTTCTGCGCGTCCTTCAGGTCGTCGGGCAGGAACACGATGGCGAGGGTCTGGAAGGTGAGGTTGGCTTCGGAGATCGAGGGGCTGTCGAGCTCGGCGAGGTTTTCCAGGGTGGCGTCGTCGAGGCCCGCGTACTCGCGGAGGTTGAGGTCGGTGATCCGCTCGTACAGCGTCTTGAGGATCGCCAGGTCGTCTTCGCCGGCGATGGAGTTGTGCGAGATCTGGATGGCGATGCGCTCTTCTTCCGTGAGCGGATCGGACGACTCCAGCCAGATGATCTCTTCGAGTCCGGCTTCGATGGCGGCCTTGACGCGGTGGTTGCCTGAGAGGACGTGGCCGTCGCCGGTGGCCGTGTCGCGCCACACGAACGGCGTGGAGGTGAGGACCTCGTCCTTGCGGACGTTGGAGACGAGCTGCTGGAACTGCTCGTGCCGCATGTAGCGGGCGTTAAGGTCCAGGAGCTTCAGCGAGCGGGGGTCGCCCCGCTTGATCTCGACCTTCACTTCTTCAGATCCTTTCCGTAGCGCTTCTTCCACTCGGCGAGGACGTCGGCGAGTGGCTTGCCGGTGAACGGGCCGCCGTACTGCAGCTGGTACTGCTGGGCGTAGTAGGAGTCGTTCGGGTCGATGCCCTTGGCCCAGTCCTCCTTCATCACGTCTTTCTGGTCGCGTTTGAGGAGGCGGAGCACGCCGCGGTACTTCATGGACACCGGCCGCTTCGTGAACGCGGTGGTGGCGAGGGACTGGTAGCGGCGGTGGCCGTGCCGCCAGGCGAGGAGCTGCGCTTCCTTGGAGACGGCGGCCATGACGATTAGCTTGGACAGCTTGGCGTAGCGGCTGGTGGAGACGGGGAAGTCGGACAGCATGTAGACGGTGGGCTGCTGGGGCAGGTGCGCGCCCCAGTTCCCGAGGGTGGGCGCCCAGCTGTAGGCGAAGACGCCGACGAGTTTCTGGTCGACGAGGACGGCCATCGCCAGGGACTCCGAGCCGGGCCGGATGTTGTGGTTCATGTAGGCGGAGCGGAGCGCGGCGAACTGGCCGGAGGTGAGGACGGCGAGGCTGGCGGTGTCGCCGATCTCTTCGTCGGCGAGGTGGGGGCCGGGCCAGTTCTCGGTGTGCTGGCGGGGCTGGACGAGGCGGAGCGGCCCGGACTTGGCGTACACCCAGATCGGGATGCCGCGGTTGGTGGTGCGGGTCCGGCCGCGCAGGTACTCGGCCATTTCCGGGATTTCCTCGTTGGTGCCGAGGAGCCAGTGGTCGCGGTCAGTGATCCGCTCGATCAGGAACTCAAGCTCGGGGTCTTCCATGATCGTGAACTCGGGGGGAGTCCACTCGAACATCTCCTCCAGCTTGGCGAAGTCGCGGACGAAGTTCTTGCCCGCGCCGTGGAACGGCGGGTAGGAGACGACGCCGGCGCCGTCGGGGATCTTCTCCACCCACGTCAGGGCGTCCTCGGCGCTGTAGGAGGCGAGCTTGAGGACGTCTTGGGCGGCGATGATCTTCGCGGTGGTCTTGGCGTGCAGGTCGGGCCACTGCTGCTCGTAGGCCCGGCGCATCTTGTCCCAGTACGGGTTGGACTTCTTGCCCATGAGGGGGGCGAGGCGGGTGCACAGCAGCATCGTCGCGAGCTGCTTCTCCGGGGTGTCGTGGTGTGCTTCCAGCCACGGGAACTCGGCGGTCGCCGAGGGGGTGAGGACCAGGGGCATCGGGTCGTTGGCGTAGTACCGGCCGATGGCTGTGGAGTACATCAGCACGTCGCACGAGTGCAGGTTCTTGCCGAGGCTGGCGATCGTCTTCTCGACGGTGAAGTTCCCGCAGCACACGTTGTAGACGTCGGTGACGTCCTTCCACAGGGAGACGTGCTCTCTGACGATGCGGCACATGTCAGCGGGGATTGAGCCATGGAACATCGGGGCGGCTCCTCGTTGGGGTGCAGGTGGTGACGAGGGGCGGCAGATGGTAGCTGAACAGGCATCCAGTGCATTCGCGACAGTTGGGCCGCATACGAAAGCCCCCGCCCTGACGGGCGGGGGCTTCGGCGTGGAGCGCCGGCCACGACTTGAACGTGGACCTGCCCCCTGGAAGGGGACCGTGCGGCGGTTACACCTCCGGCGCGGGACGGTCGCCGCCGCCGCTCAGGACGACCGCACTACCGGATAGTACCCCACCATTCGTACGCTTTGTCAGCGATAGTTACGGATCACGGCAATCGCGGCTGCGGCGACCACAGCGGCCACCCGCCTCATGGCGTTCGACACGGCGGCCATGCGGGCCAGGACGGTGAAGAAAGGACGCTTCTAGTCAATGGCGGCGATCAGAGCCAACGAGGCGGCGAGCGCCGGATCATGCGCCGGGACGCGCGCCAGGGCTCAGGATGGATGCGGCCAGAGCGAGGGCCTCCTCGTCGGGTGCCTCATGACGGCGTGGCCCTACACGCTTACCGCGGAGCAAGCGGCCGGCCAGACGCCGACGCGCCTCCGCGGGGCTTTTCTCCCCCCACGTGTGGGAGTCCATGTTGCAGAACAGGTGAGTCAGGGCGACATTGTCCAGCGTGTCCGACCCGCCCTGGCAGACTTCCACCACGTGATGGACGCTCGGCGTGCAGGGGTGGGGCGCCCTGAACTCCCGAGACACGGGGCTGAGGCAGATCGCGCATTCCCAGCCGTCCCGGTCACCGACGTCTTCGAGCGTGTACCGGTCGCGAGGTCCGGCCTCCCGCATGCGCTGGCGGCGGCGCCGGTCCTGTCGCCGCCCGATGGCACGGCGGCGTTCGAGGCGCTGCTCTTCGCCGCTCAGCCCGGCCCATGTCTCCGGGTCGAGCACGTCGAAGACCCACGGTGGCCCGCTGGCCACCTCGACTACTGGGCCCTTGCGTGCCGGTTGCCACCCCACGGGTACCACTTCAAGGGAGCTGAGATCAGACGCCGGGTTTTCGTCCACCGCGCCAGCGTGCACCCACGGCAACCGCCGCGTATACGGGCTGGACGCCGGTGAACTCGGTCATCCCGCCCGCTCTCCTTCGCCCGCAACCTTCCAGCTGGGCAGCACCTCGTCGGCCGGGTCCGGCTCGTACCGGTCGAACGAGTTCCGCGCGTACTGCTGCCAGGCCGGGGGCCGCTCCCGCATGGCCCGCAGTCGGCACGTCTCCTCCGGCCACCACAGCAGCACCGACCGGGCCCCGTACCGGAGTCGGTAGTGCTCGCGCTTCTTACGCGCCGGGGCGGTGGAGATGACCCAGCAGCGGCGCACCTGGTGACCGCCGGGCAGCAGCCGCTCCAGCGCGGCGTCTCGCGCCTCCGTCACGACCGGCACGAGTGCGTCGATCCACTCCCGGTCCCCGGCCAGGCTCATCGCCGCCATCAGCGCATCGAGGTCGAGGACCAGGTGTCCGCGGCGGGGTGCTCGGCGACGTACCGGTTCTTGCCCGCGCACGGCGGCCCGGCCACGAGGACGACGTCCAGGCCGGGCACCCGCCGGTCCGCCATCGACGACCCGCGAGCGGAGTTACACGACCGGCACTGCACCTGAAGCGGCCCAGCCTCCGACCCCCCGGCCCCCCGGCCCCCCCGGAGGCCGTCTCTTATACACATC
>NZ_MUBM01000215.1 GCF_002154505.1 Streptomyces carpinensis
GACGACCGCCCCTCCTACCGTCGCGACGACCGCCGTGATGACCGCCGGGACGGAGACCGCGCTGAGCGCGGCGAGCGCGGTGGCTTCCGTGGCCGTGACGACCGTCGTGGCGGCGGTCCCCGCCGTGACGACCGCGGCGGGCGCCCCGGTGGCTTCCGAGGCCGTGACGACCGCCGCGGCGGCGGCCGTTTCCGTGACGAGCGGGACCGTGACCGCGACCGGGACCGGGAGCCGATCAAGCGGCTGCCGATCCCGCCGGAGGTCACGGGCGAGGAGATCGACAAGGACGTACGGCAGGAGCTGCAGAGCCTGCCCAAGACGCTCGCCGAGGACGTCGCCAGGAACCTGGTGATGGTCGCGCGGCTCATCGACGAGGACCCCGAGGCCGCCTACGGCTACTCCAGGGTCGCCCTGCGGCTGGCGTCCCGTGTCGCCGCGGTACGGGAGGCGGCCGGCTTCGCCGCGTACGCGAGCCAGAAGTACAGCGAGGCGCTCGCCGAGTTCCGGGCGGCCCGGCGGATGACCGGCAACGTGGACCTGTGGCCGGTCATGGCCGACTGCGAGCGTGGGCTCGGCCGGCCGGAGAAGGCGCTGGACATGGCCGGGGCGCCGGAGGTGCACAAGCTCGACAAGGCCGGACAGGTCGAGATGCGGCTCGTCGCGGCCGGCGCCCGGCGGGACATGGGGCAGCTCGACGCGGCCATCGTGACGCTGCAGAGCCCCGAGCTGGCCTCCAACTCCGTGCAGCCGTGGACCGCTCGGCTGCGGTACGCCTACGCCGACGCGCTGCTCTCCGCCGGCCGGGAGGCCGAGGCACGGGAGTGGTTCGCCAAGGCCGTCGAGGCCGACCGGGACGGCAGCACCGACGCCTCGGACCGGCTGGCCGAGCTGGACGGCGTGGAGTTCACCGACGCGCTCGACGAGGGCGGCGAGGACACCTCCGAAGGTGCCGGCCCCAGCGACGGCGAGAAGGACGGCGCCGAGGACTGACATCCGGCTGTGAGCAAGGGCGGGCCCCGATCGGCATTCCGATCGGGGCCCGCCCTTCTTCGTCCGCGGGCGCCGTCACCGCCCGTCCGGGAGGTCCCGTCACACGTCCAGTGCCCGCAGCACCAGTCCCGACGCCGGCTTCGGGCCGAACGAGGTCGACTTGCGGGGCATCGTGACGCCCTGGCGGGCCAGGTCGCGGACGACCTCCTCGCGGACCGGGTGCATCAGGACGGCCGTGCCGCCGTCGTGTTCGGCCTTCGCCACGGTGGCGGCGGTGTCGTGGATGTAGGCGATGTGGGCCGGGGAGTCCTCGGGGATGCGCCACACGTGCTCGAGAAGCGTGGCGTGCAGGACCGTCGCATCCAGGGTCCGCCAGGCGGCCGGGCGATCAGCCGGTACCGTGCGGGCCAGGAGGCCGGGGTCAGGGCGGTCCACGAGATGGAAGGAGCCGTCGCCCGCGAGCAGGAAGGCGTTGCCCGCGCAGGCCGCGTCCGCGAGGGTCGCCAGTGCTTCGGCCAGCGGCACCTCCAGCCGCCGTACGCGGAACAGGCCGTCCAGCGCGGACACCGCGTCGGTGACCGGCAGGCCGTGCAGCAGGCGGTGGATGGCGCGGACCCGAAGGGGGTAGCGGGCGGTGTCGACGAGGAGGACCAGGCCGTAGTCCCAGGCGCTGGGCGAGGGGTGTTCGGCGCGCAGCCGCCGGTAGGTGGCCCAGCGGTGGTGGCCGTCGGCGATCAGGGCCTGGTGCTGGGCCAGGTCGTCGCCGATGGCGGCCAGGTCGGCTGGGTCGGTGACGGCCCACAGGCGGTGGCTGAAGCCGTCCTCGGTGGTCGTCGACAGCAGCGGAGGCTGTTCGGCGGTGCGTTCGACGACCACGGCGGTGGCCGCGGTGGACCCGTTGCCGCGGTAGGTGAGCAGCAGTGGTTCGAGGTTGGCGCAGGTGGCCCTCATCAGGGCGGCGCGGTCCGCGACGACGTGCGGCATCACGTCCTCGTGCGGCAGCACCACGCCCTCCGCCGGGTCCGACACGCGCAGTGCCCCGATCAGACCGCGTTGCAGCATCCCGTCGCCGTCGCGCTGCTCGTAGACGTACAGGCCCGGCTCGGGGTCCGCGGTCAGTATGCCCTCGGCCAGCCAGCGGCGCAGGGTGTCGGCCGCCTGCTCGTTCCGGGCGGTGGGCGTGCCGGCCTGGGGCAGGATCAGGCGGACGATGTTGTACGGGTCGGCGGACTGGAGGTGGTGCAGGCCGTCGGGGCGCACGACGACGTCGTACGGCGGGGACGTCACGGCGGCGAGGCTGCCGACCCGTTCGGGGTCGTAGCGAAGGCCTCGGAACGGGGTGAGTTCGAGGCCCCGGCGTGTTGTTGCCGGTGAGTGACCTGCTGTGTCCATCCCGGCATCGTACGTGTGTCGTCGGCATGGGGGATGATCGGGGGAAAGCCGGTACCACGAGGAGCGATGCGGAATGAGCCAGGGCGTCAGGACGAGGCCCGAGGGCAGTGACCAGGCCCTGAGCGAGGCGTACGACACGGCCCTGCTCGATCTGGACGGGGTGGTGTACGCGGGGGGCGACGCCATCGCGTACGCGGTCGACTCGCTCGACACCGCCCGCGCGGGCGGCATGCACTTGGCGTACGTGACCAACAACGCCCTGCGGCCTCCGGACGCGGTGGCCGCGCACCTCACCGAGCTGGGCATACGGGCGGAGGCGTCCGATGTCGTCACCTCGGCGCAGGCGGTGGCCCGGCTGATCGCCGACCAGGTGCCGCAGGGCGCGCGAGTGCTGGTGATCGGTGGTGAGGGGCTTCGGGTGGCGCTGCGCGAGCGCGGGCTGGAGCCGGTGGAGTCGGCCGACGACGACCCGGCGGCCGTGGTGCAGGGGTACGGCGGGCCGGAGCTGCCGTGGGGGCGCTTCGCGGAGGCCTGCTACGCCATCGCGCGCGGTGTGCCGTGGTTCGCCTCCAACACCGACCTGACGATCCCGAGCGCGCGGGGAATCGCACCCGGCAACGGCGCGGCGGTGGAGGTCGTCCGGATCGCGACGGGCGCCGAGCCGCAGGTGGCGGGCAAGCCGCTGCCGCCGATGCACCGCGAGACGATCCTGCGCACGGGCGCGAAGAGGCCCCTGGTGGTCGGGGATCGGCTGGACACGGACATCGAGGGCGCGTTCAACGGCGGGGTCGACTCTCTGCTCGTGCTGACGGGGGTGACCGACGGGGCGCGGTTGCTCGCCGCTCCGCCGCAGCACCGGCCGACGTACGTCGACGCGGATCTGCGGGGGCTCCTCACGGGGCAGCCGAAGATCACCCAAGAGGGTGACGGTTTCCGGTGCGGCGGGTGGACGGCGACGGCCGGGGCGAAGCGGTTGGAGCTGACCGGCGAAGGGGAGCCCCTGGACGGGCTGCGGGCGTTGTGCGCGGTGGCGTGGACGGCGGGCGGCGAGAGCGCGTGCGAGCTGGACGGGGGAAAGGCGCTGGCGCGGCTGGGACTGTGAACGCTGACGCGCCGTCGAGACCAAAGCGAGGGTAGGCTAACCTAACCTCGTGTTGGTCGACAGTCCTCCGGAAGAGCGCGCGGCGGTGGCCGCCGCACCCCCAACCCGTCGCGGGCCACGAGCCCTTGGGCTCCTGCTCTCCGCCGCGATGCTGGTGCTCGTCGCCCTGGCGAGCATCAGCGTCGGAGCGAAGGATCTCTCCCTGGGCCAGGTCTGGCACGGCCTGTTCCAGGACTCGGGGACCTACGGCGACGTCGTGGTCGGCGAGCGGCTGTCCCGGACCCTCCTCGGACTGCTCGCCGGGGCCGCGCTGGGGCTGTCCGGGGCCGTGCTGCAGGCGCTGACCCGCAATCCGCTGGCCGACCCGGGAGTTCTCGGCATCAACGCGGGTGCGTCGGCCGCCGTCGTCACCGCGATCACCTTCTTCGGCGTGACCAGCCTCCGCGGCTATGTCTGGTTCGCCTTCCTCGGGGCGGCCGCCGTGGGCGCGCTGGTGTGGTTCCTGGGCGGCAGCCGGGGTGCAACGCCCGTGCGGCTCGCGCTCGCCGGCACCGCGATCGGTGCAGCGCTCTACGGCTATCTCCAGGCCGTGATGATCATGGACGACGCGGCGCTGGGGAAGATGCGCTTCTGGACCGTGGGTTCCTTGGCCTCCGCGACGAACGCGACCATCACCCAGGTGCTGCCGTTCTGCCTGGCCGGCACGGTCCTCGCGCTGCTGCTCGCGCGGCCGCTCAACGCCGTCGCGATGGGCGACGACACCGCCCGCGCCCTCGGCGCCGACCTGAACCGCACCCGGGCGCTCGCCATGCTCGCCGCGACCGTGCTGTGCGGGTCCGCGACCGCCGCCTGCGGGCCGATCGTCTTCGTGGGGCTGATGGTCCCGCACGTCGTCCGCTCCTTCACCGGGCCCGACCTGCGCTGGATCCTGCCCTACGCCACGGTGCTGTCGCCCGTGCTGCTGCTCGGGGCCGACGTCGTCGGGCGGGTCGTCGCCCGGCCCGCCGAGGTGCAGGTCGGGGTCGTCACCGCGATCATCGGCGGCCCGGTGTTCATCCTGCTCGTACGGCGGCGCAGGACGGCCCAGTTGTGAAGACCACCCGCACTCAGCGGGGCCTCGGCGAGACCCAGGCGCCTCATGTCGCCCGCACGTCCCGCACCGCCCCGCCCGCGCGTACCGCACGGGCCGTCCGCACCCCGGGCGGGCTGTCCCTCCGCCTCGACGTCCGGCTGCTGACCGTCGTCGTCCTGCTGGTGCTGGCCGCGCTCGCCGCGAGCGTCGTGCTGATCGGCACCGGCGACTTCCCGATCCCGGCCTCCGACGTGCTCAAGACGCTCGTCGGTCAGGGCGACCGGGGTCAGGAGTTCATCGTCCGTGAACTGCGGCTGCCGCGCGTCCTCGTCGGGCTGCTGGTCGGCGCCTGCCTCGGACTGGGCGGGGCGCTGTTCCAGTCCGTCTCGCGCAATCCGCTCGGCAGCCCGGACGTGCTCGGCCTCTCGCAGGGCGCGACGGCCGGCGCGCTCGTGGTGATCGTCCTGATCTCCGGCGGAGCCACCGCGGTCACCCTCGGCGCGCTCGTCGGCGGCCTGGTGACCGGGCTCGCGATCTACCTCCTCGCCTGGAAGCAGGGCGTGCACGGATACCGGCTGGTCCTGGTCGGCATCGGCGTCAACGCGGTCGTCACCGCGGTCAACGGCTACCTCATCACCAAGGCCGACTTCGTCGACGCGGCCCGCGCGGTCGTCTGGATGACCGGTTCGCTCAACGGCCGCGACTGGAGCCAGGTGTGGCCGTTGCTCGCCCTGTGCGCCGTGCTCCTCCCGCTCGTCCTCGGCAACGCGCGCGGGCTGCGCATGTTGGAGATGGGCGACGACACGGCGTACGCCCTCGGGGTGCGCGTCGAGCGCGTACGGCTGCTGATGATGGCCTCGGGCGTCCTGCTCACCGCGGCCGCCACCGCCGCTGCCGGTCCGGTCGCCTTCGTGGCCCTGACCTCGCCGCAGCTCGCCCGGCGCCTGACCGGCTCGCCCGGCCCGAACCTGGTGCCCTCCCTGTGCATGGGCGCCGCCCTGCTGGTCACCGCCGACTGGGCCTCGCAGCGCGCCTTCGGCGCCGACCAGCTGCCCGTCGGCGTGGTCACCGGCGTACTCGGCGGCGGGTACCTGCTCTGGCTGCTGGTCACCGAGCGCAGGAAGGGACGGATATGAGCACCCGCCACGATCCCGGCGGCCAGAACCCCCGG
Source organism: Streptomyces carpinensis (assembly GCF_002154505.1). GTDB lineage: Bacteria > Actinomycetota > Actinomycetes > Streptomycetales > Streptomycetaceae > Streptomyces > Streptomyces carpinensis. The sequence goes on from NZ_MUBM01000215.1 coordinate 5,728, forward strand.
AGGAGCACCGTGAACCGCCTGTCCGCCGACGACGTCACCCTCGCCTACGATCAGCGGGTCATCGCCGAGCAGCTCTCGGTGGAGATACCCGACAACTCCTTCACGGTGATCGTCGGCCCGAACGCGTGCGGCAAGTCCACGCTGCTGCGGGCGCTGTCCCGGATGCTCAAGCCCGCCCGGGGCCGGGTACTGCTCGACGGGCAGGTCATCCAGTCGATGCCGGCCAAGAAGGTCGCCCGGACGCTCGGCCTGCTGCCGCAGTCGTCGATCGCACCCGAGGGGATCACGGTCGGCGACCTGGTGGGCCGTGGCCGCTATCCGCACCAGGGCGTCCTGCGGCAGTGGTCGGCCGAGGACGAGCGGGTCGTACAGGAGGCCATGGCGCAGACCGGGGTCGCAGAGCTCGCCGAACGCCACGTCGACGAGCTGTCGGGCGGTCAGCGCCAGCGTGTGTGGATCGCCATGGCCCTCGCCCAGCAGACGCCGCTGCTGCTGCTCGACGAGCCGACGACGTATCTGGACATCCAGCACCAGATCGACGTGCTCGACCTGTGCGCCGAGCTGCACGAGGAGCAGGGGCGCACCCTCGTCGCCGTGCTGCACGACCTCAACCACGCCGCCCGCTACGCCACCCACCTCATCGCCCTGCGCGGCGGGAGGGTCGTCGCCCAGGGCGCGCCGGACGACATCGTCACGGCCGAGCTGGTGCAGGAGGTGTTCGGCCTGCGCTGCCAGGTCATCGAGGACCCCGAGACGGGGACACCGCTGGTGGTGCCGGCGGCGCGCGCGGCACGGGCGCGCGCGGCGCACCCACGGGTGGGCGCTACAGAAGCTTCCTGAGCCGGAACAGGTCCAGCAGGCTCGCCTCCAGCTTCACCCGGCCCGAACCCCAGGCCGTGGCGAAGTTCAGCTCCCCGCCGACCAGCGCGATCAGGTCCTCCCCCGTCATCGCGAGCCGGATCTGGGCCTTTTCGGGCGGCGGTCCCTGGACGGTGTCGCGCACCTCGATCCGGCCGCCCGTCAGACGGCCCACGAAGCTGACGTCGAGGTCCCTGATGTGGCAGCTCACCGAGCGGTCCAGGGCCGCCGCATCACGGGCGTCCCCCTCCGCGTTCGTCATGTTGTCCGAGAGCTTCTCGAGTGCGGTACGGCACTCCTCGATCGTGGCCATCGCGACCGACGGTACCCCAGGCCGTCGCGGTAGCGTCTGGGCATGAACGACTCTGTGCCCGAGACGGAGGTCCCGGCGGACGCGCCGGCTGCGGAGGAGGACGCCGCGGAACCCGCGTACGACCTCGCCGATCCCGCCCCCCTGGACGTCCCCCGCACCCCCACGGGGGACGCCGACGTGGACGCGGCCCTGGAGCGGCTCGGTGACGTCGACCACCTCGCCACGGACGGACACGTGGAGGTGTACGAGGATGTACACGGAGGGCTGCGCGACGCGCTCACCGCGCTCGACACCCGCCCGGGACCTCCGGCGCCCCCGGTGCCTTCGCCGGCGCACCGGCAGCCGCCCCCGAAGCCGTACCCACAGTCGTACCGACACAGGAGCTGAACCGAACGTGGCAGGAGTCGCACGCCGCCGTCTGGACGCGGAGCTGGTCCGCCGGAAGCTCGCGCGTTCGCGTGAGCACGCCAGCCAGCTGATCGCCGCCGGGCGGGTCACCGTCGGCAAGACCGTCGCGACCAAGCCCGCCACGCAGGTGGAGACCGCCGCCGCCATCGTGGTCGCCGCCGACGACGGCGACCCCGACTACGTCTCCCGGGGCGGCCACAAGCTCGCCGGCGCGCTCCAGGCGTTCGTTCCCCAGGGCCTTGCCGTCGAGGGGCGGCGCGCGCTGGACGCCGGCGCCTCCACCGGAGGCTTCACCGACGTCCTGCTGCGGGCGGGCGCCGCGCACGTCGTCGCCGTCGACGTCGGCTACGGGCAACTCGCCTGGTCGCTGCAGAGTGATGAACGCGTCACCGTCAAGGACCGTACGAACGTACGTGAGTTGACGCTCGAGGCGATCGATGGGAAACCGGTGGATCTTGTCGTGGGGGATCTGTCCTTCATCCCGCTCGGCCTGGTGCTGCCCGCCCTGGCGCGGTGCGTGACGCCGGACGCCGACCTGGTGATGATGGTCAAGCCGCAGTTCGAGGTGGGGAAGGAGCGGCTGGGCAGCGGGGGTGTCGTGCGGAGTCCGCAGCTGCGGGCGGAGGCCGTGCGGGGCGTGGCGGACAGGGCGTGGGAACTGGGGCTCGGGGTGAAGGGTGTCACCGCCAGCCCGCTGCCGGGGCCGTCCGGGAACGTCGAGTACTTTCTCTGGCTGCGTGCCGGGGCGCCCGCCCTGGACCCGGCCGACGTTGACCGTGCAGTGGCGGAGGGGCCGCGTTGACACAGACCCAAGCTCGGACACAGACCCAGGCTCGAACCGTATTCCTGCTGGCCCACACCGGGCGGCCGGCAGCCGTCCGCAGTGCCGAGCTCGTGGTCAAGGGACTGCTGCGCTCCGGGATCGGCGTGCGCGTGCTTCAGGCCGAGGCGGTCGACCTGCCGCTGCCGGACGAGGTGGAGCTGGTCAAGGAGGCCACCCCGCAGTGCCTCGACGGGTGCGAGCTGCTCATAGTGCTCGGCGGTGACGGCACGCTGCTGCGCGGCGCGGAGTTCGCCCGGGCCTCCGGGGTGCCGATGCTCGGCGTGAACCTCGGCCGGGTCGGTTTCCTCGCCGAGGCCGAGCGGGACGACCTGGACAAGGTCGTCGACCGGGTGGTGAGCCGGGCCTACGAGGTCGAGGAGCGGATGACCGTCGACGTGGTCGTGCACCGCAACGGCGACATCGTGCACACCGACTGGGCGCTGAACGAGGCGGCCGTGCAGAAGGTGTCCGCAGAGCGGATGCTCGAGGTCGTGCTGGAGATCGACGGGCGGCCGGTGACCGGGTTCGGCTGCGACGGGATCGTGTGCGCCACGCCCACCGGCTCGACCGCCTACGCCTTCTCCGCCGGAGGGCCCGTGGTGTGGCCGGAGGTGGAGGCGCTGCTGATGGTGCCGATCAGCGCGCACGCGCTGTTCGCCAAGCCGCTCGTGACCTCGCCGGACTCCGTGCTGGCGGTCGAGGTGCTGCCGCATGTTCCACCGGGGGTGCTGTGGTGCGACGGACGGCGCACGATCGAGCTGCCGCCGGGCGCGCGGGTGGAGGTGCGGCGGGGGGCGGTGCCGGTGCGGCTGGCCCGGCTGCACCACGCCTCCTTCACGGATCGGCTCGTGGCGAAGTTCGCGCTTCCGGTTTCCGGCTGGCGGGGGGCGCCTCACTAGGGCCTGTCGGGCGGATCATGGCACAGACGCGGGGCCTGGCACGCCCCGCTCCCCTTGGTCGATCGGTGTCGTTGCTCATCTGCGGCTCGATCCGCCGGACAGGCCCCGGCCGACCGCGGGGGCGGCGGGCCGTCGGCGGGTGCCGGAGACCTCCGCGGGTGCCGGAGACCACTCGCGTGGGTGACAAGGGCGGTGCGGTCGCACTCGCCGCCCCGGACCTCGTATGGTCTTGTCCGTGCTGGAAGAGATGCGGATACGGTCGCTCGGAGTGATCGACGACGCGGTCGTCGAGCTGTCACCCGGCTTCACCGCCGTCACGGGTGAGACGGGCGCGGGCAAGACCATGGTGGTCACCAGCCTGGGGCTGCTGCTGGGCGGGCGCGCGGACCCGGCCCTCGTGCGGATCGGGGCCGGCAAGGCGGTCGTGGAGGGACGGGTCGCCGTGCCCTCGGGCACCGCCGCGGTCGTACGGGCCGAGGAGGCGGGCGCCGAGCTCGACGACGGGGCGCTGCTGATCAGCCGTACCGTTTCCGCCGAAGGACGCTCGCGGGCGCACCTGGGCGGCCGCAGCGTGCCCGTGGGGCTGCTCGCCGAGCTCGCCGACGACCTGGTGGCCGTGCACGGGCAGACCGACCAGCAGGGCCTGCTGAAGCTGTCCCGGCAGCGGCAGGCGCTGGACCGGTACGCGGGCGACGCCGTCGCCGTGCCGCTCACCAAGTACACCGAGGCCTACCGGCGGCTGCGGGCTGTCTCCGCCGAACTGGAGGAGATCACCACACGCGCGCGGGAGCGGGCCCAGGAGGCCGACATGCTCCGCTACGGCCTGGACGAGATCGCCGCCGTCGAACCTCGCGCCGGGGAGGACGTGGAGCTGGCCGAGGAGGCCGAGCGGCTCGGCCACGCCGAGGCACTGTCGTCCGCCGCGACGGCCGCGCACGCCGCTCTCGCGGGCAACCCGGAGGACCCCGAGGGCATCGACGCGGCCACCCTCGTCGCGGGCGCCCAGCGGGCCCTGGAGGCCGTGCGGTCGCACGACCCGGCGCTGGCCGCGCTCGCCGACCGGATCGGCGAGATCGGCATCCTGCTGGGAGACGTGGCCGGGGAGCTGGCCGGGTACGCCGACGACCTGGACGCGGACCCGCTGCGGCTGGCGGCGGTCGAGGAGCGGCGGGCCGCGCTGACCGGCCTGACCCGGAAGTACGGCGAGGACGTGGCCGCCGTGCTCGCCTGGGCCGAGCGGAGCGCCGCCCGGCTGACCGAGCTGGACTCCGACGACGAGCGGATCGGCGAACTGACCGCCGAGCGGGACGCGCTGCGCGCCGAACTGGGCGGCCTCGCCCAGGCGCTGACGGACGCCCGGACGGATGCCGCCGAGCGGTTCGCCGCCGCCGTGACCGCCGAGCTGGCCTCGCTCGCCATGCCGCACGCGCGCGTGTCGTTCGAGATCCGGCAGACCGAGGACCCGGACGGCGTGGAGGTGGGCGGCCGCACGGTCGCCTACGGGCCGTCCGGAGTCGACGAGGTGGAGCTGCTGCTCGCCCCGCACCCGGGGGCGCCGCCACGGCCGATCGCCAAGGGCGCCTCGGGCGGTGAGCTCTCCCGCGTGATGCTGGCGGTCGAGGTCGTGTTCGCCGGGACGGATCCGGTGCCGACCTACCTCTTCGACGAGGTCGACGCGGGTGTGGGCGGCAAGGCGGCCGTGGAGATCGGGCGGCGGCTGGCGAAACTGGCCAAGACGGCACAGGTCGTCGTGGTCACCCACCTGCCGCAGGTGGCCGCGTTCGCCGACCGGCAGCTGCTGGTGGAGAAGACCGACGACGGCTCGGTGACCCGGTCGGGCGTGAAGGTCCTGGAGGGCGAGGACCGGATCCGGGAGCTGTCCCGGATGCTGGCCGGCCAGGAGGACTCCGAGACGGCCCGCGCCCACGCCGAGGAACTGCTCGCCACGGCCCGTGCGGATCAGTAGCAGTGCGTAGGGTGGCGGGATGATCTCCCGTCTCGCCACCTCCTTCGCCCTGGCCGCCGGTCTCAGCCGCGCCACGACCGCCGCCCTCCGCGCCACCGCGCCCGGCGGTGGCCGGCGCTGGGAGCGGACGAACCACGCGGGCCGGCCCGTCGAGCTGTACGCCGGGCCCGCCACGGCGCTGGCGGCCGGGGTCGCCGCCGGGCGGGTGCGGCCGGCCGCAGGGTTCGCGGTGCTGGCCGCCGGGGCCTGTGGCGCCTACGACGACATCGCCGGGGCCGGTGATCCACGGCGCGGTTTCCGGGCCCACCTGTCGGCCCTGCGGGACGGAGAGGTCACCAGCGGGGCGGTCAAGCTGTTCGGGATCGGTGCCGCCGGGCTGATCGCCGGGGCGCTGCTCAAGGAACGGCCGGTCGACAAGGTGCTCGCGGGCGTGGTGATCGCCGGGGCCGCGCACGCGGTCAACCTCGTGGACGTGCGGCCCGGCCGCGCCGCCGGTGCGGTGCTCGCGCTCGCGGCTCCCGGACTGCTGCGCGGCGGGCCGGGCGCCGAACTGGCAGCCGCCGTGACGGGGACCGCCGCAGCCGTGCTGCCCGACGACCTCGGGGAGCGGGCGATGATCGGTGACACGGGGGCTCACGCCCTGGGCGCGATGCTCGGCGCCGCCGCCGTCGTGTGCAACGGTCGTGCCGGGCTGGCCGCGCACGCCGCCGCGGTCGTGGCCGCGGCCGTCTGCGGCGACCGGGTGAGCCGGTGGGCGGCCCACTCCTTCTGAGACCGACCGGCGACGATCCGAGGCCGGCCGGGAAGCATCCGCTGGGACCGGCCGAGCGTCCGCGGTGGGTCGGCCGGCCGGGAGGCATCTGCGGCGGGCCGAGGCCCCGAGGCGGGCCGGGCCATCGGCATGGGCCTGTCAGATTCACTCGTGTGAGTGACACGGGTTCGTCGGGTCGGCCCGTGCCCGCGCTCTCGCCGCACCCCCGGCGTGCCCGGAACACCCGTACGTACTGGCATCCTTGAGCCGGGGGCGGCACGCGGAGCAGGCGCGCGCGGTTCGGTCCCCGGCTCGATACCTTCTGTACGTTCTCCCGTGATTCCCCGTGTCCGCCCGACGCCGAACCAGGAGCCCTGGCCGCGTGAGCCCCGTGAACAGCCACGTACCGCACGGTCAGTCGACGCTGCGCACCGTGCAGGTGCTGGGCGGCGGCAACGCCGGCAGCAGCGCGCACGTGCGGTCGCTGGCCGCGGGGCTGGTCGCGCGGGGCGTACGGGTCACGGTGTGCGCCCCCGCCGAGGCGGACTTCGCCTACGGCTTCACCGTGGTCGGCGCCGACCACGTCCATGTGCCGCGCAGCAGCGACCCGGTGTCCGTGGCCGCCCTGCGCACGGCCTGCGCGGGCGCCGACCTGGTGCACGCGCACGGGCTGCACGCCTCGTTCCGGGCGGCGCTCGCGCTCAGCGGCCGCCGCACCCCGCTCGTGGTCACCTGGCACAACCACGCCCACGCCGAGGGCCCGCGCGCGCATCTGCTGCGCGTGCTGGAGCGGCGGGCGGTCAAGTCGGCCACCGTGGTGCTGGGCACCACATCCGAGCTGGTGGACCGGGCCCGTCACCGGGGCGCGCGGGACGCCCGGCTCGCCGCGGTCGCCCTGCCCCGGCCGCGCGCCGCCTACGAGCACCCCGATCGCCCCCGCTCCAAGGTACGGGCCGAACTCGGCGCCACGGGAAGGCCGTTGCTTCTCGCCGTGGGCTCGCTGGACCCGCACCGGGGTCACGAGCTGCTGCTGGACGCCGCCCGCGCCTGGCGCCTGGCGAACCCCGTGCCGCTGGTCGTGATCGCGGGGGAGGGGCCGCTGCGCCCGCTGCTGCAACGGCGGATCGAGGGCGAGGAGCTGCCGGTGCGGCTCGTCGGCCGGCGCGACGACGTCGGCGAACTGCTCGCCGCCGCCGACCTCGCCCTGCTGCCCGGCAGCCGGGAGGCCCGTTCCGTGCTCGCGCAGGAGGCCCTGCACGCGCGCGTGCCGCTCGTCGCCGCGCGGACCGGCGGCATCAGCGAACTCGTGGGCGAGGCGGCCGAACTCGTCCCCCACCGGGACGCGGAGGCGTTCGCCGCCGCCGTGCTGCGCCTGCTCGGCGACCCCGAACGCCGTCAGGCGCTGCAGGACCTGGGCGTCCGTCAGGCGGCCACCTGGCCCACCGAGGACGAGACCGTCGCCCAAGTGCTGAGCGTCTACGACGAGTTGACCAGGTCCATGCCCCTCGGCCGGCGCTAGGCCCTGTCGCCGAACTCCCGTCGTCCGCCCGGAGCGTGGGGCAGACGGGAGTTCGCCGACAGGACCTGGGGAACGAGGGGGGCGTCGGAGGCGGTCAGGGAACGTGCCGGCGGGCGCGCAGGGCGAGGCTCAACGCCAGGACCGTCTGCGGGTCGTCCAGATCGGTGCCCAGCAACTCCCCGATACGGGCGAGGCGGTTGTAGAGGGTCTGCCGGTTCAGGTGCAGCTCGCGGGCCGTCTCCGCCTTGCGGCCCGCGTGGGCCAGATACGTCTGCAGAGTGGGCAGCAGCGGCGGCTTCGAACGCCGGTCGTGGTCCCGCAGCGGGCCGATCGCGCGGTCCACGAAGGCAGCCAGGTCCGGGTGGTCGCGCAGCCGCCACAGCAGCAGGTCGATGTCGAGGCGGCGGGCGTCGTACCAGGCCCTCTCCGGCAGCCCCAGCGCCGCCGTCGCCGTCTCGGCCGCGTGCCTCAGGCCCGCCGAGGCCGCCGCCCAGCCCCCTGCCACCCCGACGACCACCACTGGCGGCTGCGCACCCGGCCGGCGCATCCCGGCCCGCTCCACACCGGCTCGCAGCGCCCCGGCGACCCGGTCGGCGACCGCCGCCCGCTCCGCCTCCGAACGCAGCCCGACCAGCAGCAGGACCCGGCCCTCCACCGGCCGTACGCCCAGCAGCACCGGCACGCCCACCGCCGCCAGCTCCTCGGCGACCGCACGCGCCAGCACCGCCCAGCCGCCGCCCGGAGCGAGGGCGTCGCCCAGCCGCATGACCAGGGGCAGCAGCGGGCTGCTGCCCGGCTTGAAGCCGAGGACGCGGGCCTGGGCGGGGGCGTCCTCGGCGGTGATACGGCCCTCGGCGAGATCGGTGAGGAAGTCGCCGCGTCCGCGGGCCGCCAGCTCCTCCTCCTGGCGGGCCTGCATCAGGACGACCGCCAGGATGCCCGCCGCCCGCTCGGCGGCCATGCGGTGGACCGGCGCGAGCGGCGAGCGGACCGGGAGCAGCACGAGCCGCGCGCGGACCGATCCCGAGCCGGGGCCGCCACCCGGCACGTCCACCAGGACCGAGCCGGCCGGGGGCGGGGCGTCCTTGTGCTGGCCGCGCAGACCCTCCCAGACCTGGAGCGGATCGGCGCCCTCGGGTCCGGAGCCGGCCGCGTACAGCAGCCGGCCGTCAGGGGTCTCCAGGAAGACCGGGTTGCCACCGAAGTCGGCCAGGATGCCGAGCACCTGCGGCACCCCGCCGCCGCCGAGCAACGCCTCGGTGCAGCGGCGGTGCACCTCCTCGGCGCGCTGGAGCAGCGCGTAGTGCCCGTTGACGATCTCCGTGTGGATCTCCTCGGTGACCGTCACGAACGGCACCTCGCGGTGCAGCTGGACGAGCGGGAGACCGGCGGTGCGCGCCGTCTCGACGAGGGCGGCGGGCAGCCGCGCGAACCGCGGGCCCAGCTCCACGACGAGCGCGGCGATACCGCGTTCGGCGAGGGTGCGGACGAACGCGCGCTGGTCGGCGGGGCGGGTGCCCAGGCCGTAACCGGTGGTCAGCAGGAGCTCGCCGCCCTTGAGCAGGGAGGCGATGTTGGGGACCTCGCCGGCGTGCACCCAGCGCACGGTGCGGGTGAGACGGTCGGCGCCGGCGAGAACCTCCGGGAGGCCGCTGCGGAGGCCGGGGAGGTCGAGGGCGCGCTGGACGGTGATCCCGGCGCCCTCGGTGTCGAAACTGCGGTCCATGAAAGCGGACGCTACCTGCAACTTTGCGGGGTGGGCAGCCTTGGGGGCGGTTGCCTTTCAGGCGCCCGGACTCGTGGGGTCGCGGTGAGGCGAAACAGCGCGGCTCGGCGTTAGGGCCGCCGAGCCGCCTCCATGGCGCGGTTCAGCCTCCGTACGCGCCGCTCGCCGTCAGCCTCAGGGCCGTGTCGATCAGGGGGACGTGGCTGAAGGCCTGGGGGAAGTTGCCCACCTGGCGTTGCAGGCGCGGGTCCCATTCCTCCGCCAGGAGCCCCAGGTCGTTGCGCAGCGACAGGAGCTTTTCGAAGAGCCTCCTCGCCTCGTCCACGCGGCCGATCATCGCCAGGTCGTCGGCCATCCAGAAGGAACAGGCCAGGAAGGCGCCCTCGTCGCCGGGGAGGCCGTCGACGCCCTTGTGCTCGCCGTCGGTGGGGTAGCGCAGGATGAACCCGTCCGGCGTGGACAGCTCGCGCTGGATCGCCTCGATGGTGCCGATCACCCGCTTGTCGTCCGGCGGCAGGAAGCCCATCTGCGGGATGAGCAGCAGGGAGGCGTCCAGCTCGCGCGAGCCGTAGGACTGGGTGAAGGTGTTGCGCTCCTTGTCGTAGCCCTTCTCGCACACGTCCCGGTGGATCTCCTCGCGCAGCTCCTTCCACCGCTCCAGCGGGCCGTCGACGTCGCCGGACTCCATCAGCTTGATCGTGCGGTCCACGGCGACCCACGCCATGACCTTGGAGTGCACGAAGTGGCGGCGGGGCCCGCGCACCTCCCAGATGCCCTCGTCCGGCTCCTGCCAGTGCTTCTCCAGGTAGCGGATCAGCTTGAGCTGGAGCAGGGAGGCGTAGTCGTTGCGGGCGAGGCCCGTCATGTGGCCCAGGTGCAGTGCCTCGGTGACCTCGCCGTAGACGTCCAGCTGGAGCTGGTGCGCGGCGCCGTTGCCCACGCGGACCGGCGCGGAGTTCTCGTAGCCGGGCAGCCAGTCCAGCTCCGCCTCGCCGAGTTCTCGCTCACCGGCGATGCCGTACATGATCTGCAGGTTGTCGGGGTCGCCGGCGACCGCCCGCAGCAGCCACTCGCGCCAGGCGCGCGCCTCCTCGCGGTAGCCGGTGCGCAGCAGGGAGGACAGGGTGATCGCCGCGTCCCGCAGCCAGGTGTAGCGGTAGTCCCAGTTGCGGACGCCGCCGATGTCCTCCGGGAGGGACGTGGTGGGCGCGGCGACGATGCCGCCCGTCGGGGCGTACGTCAGAGCCTTCAGCGTGATCAGGGAGCGGATGACGGCCTCGCGGTAGGGGCCGTGGTACGTGCAGTGCGCGACCCACTCGCGCCAGAAGTCCTCCGTCGCCTCGAGCGACTGCTCCGGCTCCGGCAGCGGCGGCGGCTCCTTGTGCGAGGGCTGCCAGGAGATGGTGAACGCGATCCGGTCACCGGGGGCGACGGTGAAGTCCGCGTACGTGGTCAACGACTCGCCGTAGGTCTCCGCCTCTGTGTCGAACCACACGGAGTCCGGGCCGGCGACCGCCACCGTGCGCGACTCGTGCCGGTGCACCCACGGCACGACCCGGCCGTAGGAGAAGCGCATGCGCAGCGCCGAGCGCATCGGGACCCGGCCCGTGACGCCCTCCACGATGCGGATCAGCTGCGGGGCGCCGTCACGCGGGGGCATGAAATCGGTCACGCGGACCGTGCCGCGCGGGGTGTCCCACTCCGACTCCAGGACCAGCGAGTCGCCGCGGTAGCTCCGCCGGGCCGCCGCCGGCGCCGCCGCGTCGGCCGGGTGGGCGGGGCCGAGCCGCCAGAAGCCGTGCTCCTCGGTACCCAGCAGACCGGCGAAGATGGCATGCGAGTCGAAGCGGGGCAGGCACAGCCAGTCGACCGTCCCGTCCCGGCAGACAAGGGCAGCGGTCTGCATGTCTCCGATGAGTGCGTAGTCTTCGATGCGCCCGGCCACGTGCAACTCCAGTCGAACGGCCACGTCACACCCCACGAAAGGGGCTGTCGCTAGTGCGGTCAAGGGGTGGTTGTAATGCGTCGTCGAGCGGTGAAACGACCGTCGGTCGGCCCTGGGGCAGAACGACAACCTCTGCTCAACGAACTGACGAGCTCTTGTTGTTCCGGTCTATACGGGCTGGGGTGGTGCCGTGTTGCCGGCCGGGCTCGGCAGCGAGTGTCCGAGCAGGATACGACGCACGTACATGATCCGCGTGCCGCTCCCGGCAACCCGCATGCGCCGAACGAGTGAGCCACGGGTGAGGAAACTGTAAGCGGTGCGCACCCGTGTCGGGGTGTGTGCGGAGCGTGGCCGGAAGCCATCGCCCTCAGGCGCTGATACCCTGGTAGCCCGTGGACCGGTGGGCTCGAAACCCCCGAACCGCAGCGACGGCGCCCCAGCCGGACAACCCGGGTTCCCCGGGCCGGACAGCCGTACCGCACGACAGACCGCGACCACGGGAGCCCCCTCTTGGCCATGCCGCCCAAATCCACGACGACCAAGCACATCTTCGTCACCGGGGGTGTCGCCTCCTCGCTCGGCAAGGGCCTCACCGCCTCCAGCCTCGGCATGCTGCTCAAGGCGCGGGGCCTGCGGGTCGTGATGCAGAAGCTCGACCCGTACCTGAACGTCGACCCGGGCACGATGAACCCCTTCCAGCACGGTGAGGTGTTCGTCACCAACGACGGCGCCGAGACCGACCTGGACATCGGACACTACGAGCGCTTCCTCGACCGGGACCTGGACGGCACCGCCAACGTCACTACAGGCCAGGTGTACTCCACCGTGATCGCCAAGGAGCGGCGCGGCGAGTACCTGGGCGACACCGTGCAGGTCATCCCGCACATCACCAACGAGATCAAGCACCGTATCCGCCGCATGGCCACCGATGAGGTGGACGTCGTCATCACCGAGGTCGGCGGCACCGTGGGCGACATCGAGTCGCTGCCGTTCCTGGAGACCGTCCGCCAGGTCCGCCACGAGGTCGGCCGGGACAACGTCTTCGTGGTCCACATCTCGCTGCTGCCCTACATCGGCCCCTCCGGCGAGCTGAAGACCAAGCCGACCCAGCACTCGGTCGCCGCGCTGCGCAACATCGGTATCCAGCCGGACGCCATCGTGCTGCGCTGCGACCGCGAGGTGCCGACCGCCATCAAGCGCAAGATCTCGCTGATGTGCGACGTCGACGAGGCCGCCGTCGTGGCCTGCCCCGACGCCCGGTCGATCTACGACATCCCGAAGGTCGTGCACTCCGAGGGCCTGGACGCCTACGTGGTGCGCAAGCTGGACCTGCCCTTCCGTGACGTGGACTGGACGACCTGGGACGACCTGCTCGACCGCGTCCACAACCCCGACCACGAGATCACCCTCGCCCTGGTCGGCAAGTACATCGACCTGCCCGACGCCTACCTGTCGGTGACCGAGGCGCTGCGCGCGGGCGGCTTCGCCAACAAGGCCCGGGTGAAGATCAAGTGGGTCACCTCCGACGACTGCAAGACCCCGGCCGGTGCCAAGGCGCAGCTCGGCGACGTCGACGGCATCTGCATCCCGGGCGGCTTCGGCGACCGCGGTGTGCTCGGCAAGGTCGGAGCCATCCGCTACGCCCGCGAGAACAAGATCCCGCTGCTCGGCCTGTGCCTGGGCCTTCAGTGCATCGTGATCGAGGCCGCGCGCAGCCTCGCCGACATCTCCGACGCCAACTCCACCGAGTTCGACCCGGCCACCGCCCACCCGGTCATCTCCACCATGGCCGAGCAGCTCGACATCGTCGCCGGTGAGGGCGACATGGGCGGCACCATGCGGCTCGGCATGTACCCGGCCAAGCTGGCCGAGGGTTCCATCGTGCGGGAGGTCCACGGCGGCAAGGAGTACGTCGAGGAGCGGCACCGCCACCGCTACGAGGTGAACAACGCCTACCGCGCCGAGCTGGAGAAGAAGGCGGGCATCGTCTTCTCCGGCACGTCCCCGGACGGCAAGCTCGTCGAGTACGTCGAGTACCCGCGCGACGTCCACCCGTACCTGGTCGCCACCCAGGCGCACCCGGAGCTGCGTTCGCGCCCGACCCGCCCGCACCCGCTGTTCGCGGGCCTGGTGAAGGCCTCGGTCGAGCGGAAGAACTCGAAGTAACACACCCGGTTGTACGGTTGCCGGGGTGCAGGCCTTCAAAGGCGGGCACCCCGGCTTTCGTACGTGTGGGGAAGGACAGGGCATGACGATCAAGGACGCCCCGGAGGAGTGGGAGATCCGGGGGACTTCGACCCCGTTCACCGGGGCCAAGACCTCGGTCAGGACCGACGAGGTGGTCATGCCCGACGGGTCGGTGGCCACGCGCGACTACCAGGTCCACCCGGGCTCGGTGGCCGTGCTCGCCGTGGACGCCGAGGACCGGGTGCTGGTGATCCGCCAGTACCGCCACCCCGTGCGGCAGAAGCTGTGGGAGATCCCGGCCGGCCTGCTCGACGTGCCCGGTGAGAACCCGCTGCACGCCGCCCGCCGCGAGCTGTACGAGGAGGCGCACGTCAAGGCCGAGGACTGGCGGGTGCTGACCGACCTATACACCACCCCCGGCGGCTGCGACGAGGCCGTACGGATCTTCCTCGCCCGCGACCTGTCCGAGGCGGAGGGCGAGCGCTTCGCGGCGGAGCACGAGGAGACCGACCTGGAGCTGGCCCGGGTGCCGGTGGCGGAGCTGGTGCGCGGCGTGCTCGCGGGCGAGCTGCACAACAACTGCCTGGTGGTGGGTGTCCTGGCGCTGCTCGCGGCGCGGCAGGGCGACGGGCTGGACGCGCTGCGCCCGGCGGAGGCGCCCTGGCCGGCGCGTCCCTTCGAGTCCTGACGGCGACACGCCGAAGCATCGCGCCGGGCGTCCTGGCCGTCGCGGCGACGGCGGCGGCCGTCACCCGGGCGGGTCGGCGCCGTGAGGGCCGGCAGGTGCACCTGGCGACGGCCCCGTCCCGCTCGGCGGTCGTCGGCGCCTGGGACACGGTGGACGGGCGTGGCCGGATCCGGCCCGACGCGGACGGACGTTTCCGGGCCGCGGCGCTGCCCGCCGAGGTGTTCGCCCTCGGCCGGCGGGTCGACGGGACGACGAGTACCACCGCACCTGGTTCCTGAGCGGCAACGGCGGCTGGGTGGCCCTGGAACCGGCCACCGCCTCCGGTGCGGGGGCGGACGACCTCGGTCCGGCGCCGTCGAGACCGGGGGCGCCACCCAGCTGTGCGTGGGCTCGGACGACCCGGGGGTGCCGTGCGACTCGCTGCTGCGGCGGGCTCCCGGATGAGCCGGACGGGCCCGGCGCGCGGCGTCCGGTGTGACCATCGCCTGATCCGATCGGGCGACGTGCCTGCGGTGCTCGTCATGCTGCTCCCGGAACGTCGCAGAGCGTGAACTAGGCTCTTCGCGAGTGAGCCGAAGGTGCTGCAGCGCCCCCGAGGCGAGCGAGCCGAGGAGCAGGCGCAGCGCCCGCACGGGAGCCACGGCGGGCCTGCGCGTTGCGGTGGGACGGGAGTGTGGCCCGTGACGGATCAGGCGGTGGACGCAGGCGGCATGAACCTGTCGGGAGACGACCGGACGCCGGCGGCCACGACGCGCCTCTTCCTGGGTCGCACAAGGGAGTTGAAGGAGCTGCGCGCCGACATCGAGCGCGCCGGCCTCGACACCATCTCCGGCCGCAAGGCCCCCCGCGCGCGGGTGCTCCTCATCGCGGGGCGGCCCGGCTCCGGCCGTACGGCGCTCGCCGAGAAACTGGTCCGGCAGGTCGCCCACCGTTACCCCGACGGCGTGCTGCGCGCCCGGCTCACCGAACCCGACGGCACTGCCGTGCCGGTCGAGCGCGCCGCCCGCGACCTGCTCGCCGCGCTCGACCTGCCCGGCCCGCCCGGTGCCGGCGAGGACGACCTGGCGAAGGCCCTGCGGGACGCCCTCGCCGAGCGCCGAGTACTGCTCCTGCTCGACGACGCGGCCGGCGCCGGGCAGGTCGACGCGCTGCTGCCCGACAACGCCGACTGCCTGCTCGTCGCGGTCTCCCGGGGCCCGCTCACCGGCATCGCCGACGTCCGCCCCTGCACCCTGGGCGGACTGGACACCAAGTCCGGGGTGGAACTGCTCACCCACCACATCGACCCCGTACGCATCACCGTCGACCCGCGTGCCGCCGAGACCCTCGTCGAGGTCTGCCAGGGCCAGCCGGCCGCCCTCGCCCTGGCCGGCGGGTGGCTCGCCGCCCGCCCCAAGGCGGCCGTGTCCGACCTCGCCAAGCAGCTGCACGCCGACCCCTACGAGGGCGACGCCCTCGGCCGCGTCCTCGGGGTCGTGCACGCGGCCCTGCCCGGCTCCGTCGCCCGGATGCTGCGCCTGCTCGCCCTCGCCCCGGCCGGTGACATCGACCCGCACACCGCCTCCGCGCTCGCCGGCTGCTCGCTCGACGCCGCCCAGGAGCTGCTCGACGACTTCGCCGCCCTCGGCCTGCTGCGGGCCGTTCCCGGACCGCTGCCGCGCTACGAGGTGCCCGGCTGTCTCCACCCCCTGCTGAAGTCCCTCGCCGACCGCCACGACCGCCCCGCCGAGCTGCAGCTGGCCCGGGCCCGGATGCTGGAGCGGACCGTACGGCTGCTCCAGTCCTGCCGTGCGATCACCGAGACCGACAGCCCCGAGACCCGCGAGCGGCTGAAAGGCCTGCCGCCCGCGCTGCGCTTCGCCACCCCGAGGGCCGCCGAGGACTGGCTGCTGGCCCGCAGGCCGGCCCTGCTCGCCGCTGCCCGCCTCGCGGTCGCCGACGGTGAGCTCGACACCCTGGCCCGCCGCCTGATGTCCCAGCTGGTGCGGGCGATGGTCGCCCACCTCGGCACCCAGGCCGCCGCCGCGGACCTGTACGGCATCCACAGCCTTGTCCTCGACGTGGCCGAACGGCAGCAGCTGCCCCGGGAGCAGGCCGCCGCCCTGCTGAACCTGGCCGACCTGGACGCCCGCACCGGCCGCACGGCGCAGGCGCTGGCCCGCTACCGGGCCGCACTGGACGCCGGACGCGCGGCGAACGACCCGTACGCGACCGGCCGCGCGATGGAATCCGTAGGCAGCGCCCACCAGGAGCTGGGGGACCACGACCGCGCCGCCGACTGGTACGGGCGGGCCCTCGCCCAGCGGCTGGCGCGCGGTGAACACGAGGACGCCGCCCGGCTGTACGGCCGGATCGCCACCGCGCACACCTACGCGGGCCGCTACGGCGAGGCGCTGCGCAACTGGCGGGCCGCCGTCGCCGCGCACCGCAGGACGGGCGACGTCGCCGCCCACGCCCGCGCGTTGAGCGAGCTGGCCCGCGTCCAGGAGTACGCGGGCCGCCCCGAGGAGTGCCTGCGCACCTGCCAGGAGGCCGGGGAGTGGGCCCGTCGCGCCGGGGACGTGCGGCTGCAGGCCGCGCTCCAACTGCGGCTCGCCGACACCCTGGAGCGGCTCGGCGACCCGGCGGCCGCGGGCCTGCACCGCGGCGCGGCCGAGCGCCTGCTCTCGGGCGAGATCCGGCCGGTCGGCGACGCCCCGGCGGAGGACGAGCCGGGCCCAAGGGACGACACACCAGGGGAACGCGGTGCTGACGCCTGCGAAATCCGCAGCACATCCGGTGAAGATTGATGCAATGAAAGGCTAGACAGCGAGAACACCTTCATTAAACTGGCTCTGCCGCTCGTTCTCCTGCGGTGTCTCCTGGTATGCCCCCGCATGCCGGGGTACGTCTTTATTGCCCCACATTCCCTGAGTCAAGGACCGTGATCGACGTGAAGGTCGGCATCCCCCGCGAGGTCAAGAACAACGAGTTCCGGGTGGCCATCACCCCCGCCGGCGTGCACGAGCTGGTGCGCAACGGTCACCAGGTCGTCGTCGAGCGGAACGCCGGCGTCGGCTCCTCGATCCCGAACGAGGAGTACGTCGCGGCCGGCGCCGAGATCCTGGACACCGCCGACGAGGTCTGGGCCACCGCCGACCTGCTGCTGAAGGTCAAGGAGCCCATCGCCGAGGAGTACCACCGCCTCCGCAAGGACCAGATCCTCTTCACCTACCTGCACCTGGCCGCCTCCAAGGAGTGCACGGACGCCCTGCTGGAGTCCGGCACCACGGCGATCGCCTACGAGACCGTCGAGCTCCCCAACCGCGCGCTGCCGCTGCTCGCCCCGATGTCCGAGGTCGCCGGCCGGCTGGCCCCGCAGGTCGGCGCCTACCAGCTGATGGCCGCGAACGGCGGCCGCGGCGTGCTGCCCGGCGGTGTCCCGGGCGTGCCGGCCGGCAAGGCCGTCATCATCGGCGGCGGTGTCTCCGGCTGGAACGCCGCGCAGATCGCCATCGGCCTGGGCTTCCACGTGACCCTGCTCGACAAGGACATCAACAAGCTCAAGGAGGCCGACAAGATCTTCGGTACGAAGATCCAGACCGTCGTCTCCAACGCCTTCGAGCTCGAGAAGGCCTGCCTCGACGCGGACCTCGTCGTCGGCGCCGTCCTCATCCCGGGCGCCAAGGCCCCGAAGCTGGTCACCAACGACCTGGTGTCCCGGATGAAGGCGGGAAGTGTCCTTGTCGACATCGCGATCGACCAGGGCGGCTGCTTCGAGGACTCCCACCCGACCACGCACGCCGAGCCGACCTTCCGGGTCCACAACTCGGTCTTCTACTGCGTGGCCAACATGCCCGGTGCGGTGCCCAACACCTCCACCTACGCGCTGACCAACGCCACGCTGCCGTACATCGTCTCGCTGGCCAACAACGGCTGGGTGGAGGCGCTGCGTCGCGACGCCGCGCTGGCCAAGGGCCTCAACACCCACGACGGCAAGGTGGTTTACAAGGAGGTCGCCGAGGCTCACGGCCTGGAGCACGTGGACCTCGAGACCCTGCTCGGCTGACCTCGCGGCCGAGTCGTCGTCAAGTCGTCTTTACGCACAAGGCGATACGTCAACACGAGTCGTCAACGCCAGGCAACCGGCCGGACCTTGCCCCACAAGGTCCGGCCGGATGTGTGTATGGTCACTTCGCCGCACTCGGTCAACTCGCCTCGAACGCAACCATTCGACCGATTCACGCACCGGTGAAACCTGCCGTGCGACGGTCGTACGCCCTTGACAGAGGGATGTTTCATTGCCGACACATCGGGCCGGGTCCGGCGGATTGTGTTGCTGCGGACCGCCGACACGCCATAGAGTCGCCAATCGTCGGCATGGTGCCACGCTGACCTGTCTAGAAGTTTCCTGGTCACCAAGGAGGTAAGACGACTTGTGAATGAGTCGACATTTTCTCCCGGGGGTGGTCAACCAGGAACGCCTGTGCGGGGCCAGGGCTCCGCAGGGCTCGAGGCTGTCGGCTCCGTTGCTGTGCGCACCTTCGCAGCCCACCAGGGTCACCGGATGCAAGGGGTGACCCAGTCAGCACACCAGAGCATGGATGGCCATCACGTGAACGCCATGGCCGGCGACGGAAGTGGCGCGCCCCACAACCACTTCGCCGACTACGACTCACTGCCCGAGGGGCACTTCTACGACCCCGACGCCGAGTACGAGCCCGATCCCGAGTACGCGGCCACGCTCGCGCCCGACGCGGCGCGCCAGCGCCGCGAGCGCATCGGTCCCACCGGACGGCCGCTGCCGTACTTCCCCATCCCGGGTCCGCTGACCGACCACGGTCCCGCGAAGATCATCGCGATGTGCAACCAGAAGGGCGGCGTCGGCAAGACGACGTCGACCATCAACCTGGGTGCCGCGCTCGCGGAGTACGGCCGCCGGGTGCTGCTCGTGGACTTCGACCCGCAGGGCGCGCTGTCGGTGGGTCTCGGCGTCAACCCCATGGAGCTCGACCTCACCGTCTACAACCTGCTCATGGAGCGGGGCATGTCCGCGGACGAGGTCCTGCTGAAGACCGCGGTCCCCAACATGGACCTGCTGCCCAGCAACATCGACCTGTCGGCCGCCGAGGTCCAGCTGGTGAGCGAGGTGGCGCGCGAGTCCACGCTGCAGCGCGCGCTCAAGCCGCTGATGGACGACTACGACTACATCGTCATCGACTGCCAGCCCTCGCTCGGTCTGCTCACCGTCAACGCCCTCACGGCCGCGCACAAGGTGATCGTGCCGCTCGAGTGCGAGTTCTTCGCCCTGCGTGGTGTCGCGCTGCTGACCGAGACCATCGAGAAGGTCCAGGAGCGCCTCAACCCGGACCTGGAGCTCGACGGGATCCTCGCCACGATGTACGACTCGCGCACCGTGCACAGCCGTGAGGTGCTCGCGCGTGTCGTCGAGGCGTTCGACGACCACGTGTACCACACGGTCATCGGGCGCACGGTCCGCTTCCCGGAGACCACGGTCGCCGGTGAGCCGATCACCACGTACGCATCCAACTCCGTCGGTGCCGCCGCCTATCGCCAGCTCGCCAGGGAGGTGCTCGCCCGGTGTCACGCCGAGTGAGTCTGCCGGGGGCCGACGAACTGTTCCGTACGACAGGGGGGACGGCGCTCCAGGCGTCCACTCCCCGGCGCCAGCCGGGTGGCGAGGCCAGGGTGCCCGCCCCCGCGGGGGAGAGCGACCCGGCGGCGGCTCCGGCGGAGGACGCCGCCCCGCAGTCGGTGCCCGCGCAGGGCGGCGACGGCGGGGGCGCGGAGCACGTCGCGGCCGGCGCCGACCCGGCCGAGGCCGGCGAGTCCCGCAGCCGGGGCCCGGCGGTTCCGGCCGCGGAGCGCTCCGCACGGCACCAGGCCGCGCAGGAGGGTCCTGCCGCCAACGGCGCCGCGAATGCCGCCGCCGCGCAGCCGCGCAAGCGCGGCCGGTCCGCGACACGCCGGCCCAGCGGCCGGGAACGGCACGACGAGAAGATCACGGTGTACGTGTCCGCCGAGGAACTGATGGACCTGGAGCACGCCCGCCTGGTGCTCCGGGGCGAGCACGGCCTTGCCGTCGACCGCGGCCGTATCGTCCGCGAGGCGGTGGCCGTGGTCCTCGCCGACCTGGAGAGCCGCGGGGACGCCAGCATCCTCGTACGCCGGCTCCGCGGGCGGTAGCGGTAGCCTGCGGGGGCCATGACCTCGAACGACGTTCCCGCTCCCGGCGCAAACGCCGGCCGTCGGCGTGCGTTGGGGCGGGGGCCCGGTGCCGCGCCCGCGGCGCCCCCGGTGGCGGTCCCCGTGGCGGACCTGGAACCGGAGCCGCCGAAGCCCGAGCCTGAGCCGTCCCGGCAGGAGCCTGCGGAAGAGGACGAGCCGGAGATCGTCGCGCCCGGGCCGGAGCCCGAGGAGGCCGCACCCGAGTCGAAGATCGTCGCACCCGAGCCGGAGCCCGAAGTGGCCGCACCGGAGCCGGTGCCTGACGTGGTCGCGCCCGAGTGGGCGCCCGTCGAGGCCTCACCGCCCGCCCCGACCATGGCCGCACCGCCCGCCGGGGAGCCCGAACCCTCCGACGGCGTCTTCACAGTGCGCCTGTCCAACTTCGAGGGCCCCTTCGACCTCCTCCTCCAGCTGATCTCCAAGCACAAGCTGGACGTCACCGAGGTCGCTCTCTCGAAGGTCACCGACGAGTTCATGGCGCACATCCGGGCCATGGGCCCGGACTGGGACCTGGACCAGACCACCGAGTTCCTCGTGGTGGCCGCGACGCTGCTCGACCTCAAGGCGGCCCGGCTGCTGCCCGCCGCCGAGGTGGAGGACGAGGCCGATCTGGCCCTCCTGGAGGCCCGGGACCTGCTGTTCGCCCGCCTGCTGCAGTACCGCGCGTACAAGCGGATCGCCGACATCTTCAACCGGCGCCTGGACGAGGAGGCACTCCGCCATCCCCGTACCGTCGGCCTCGAACCCCACCACGCCGAACTGCTGCCCGAGGTCGTGATCAGCATCGGCCCCGAGGGCTTCGCGAGGCTCGCGGTCAAGGCGATGCAGCCCAAGCCCGAGCCCCAGGTGTACGTCGACCACATCCACGCCCCGCTGGTCAGCGTGCAGGAGCAGGCCGGGATCGTCGTGGCACGCCTGAAGGAACTCGGCGAGGCCAGCTTCCGCGCGCTCGTCGAGGACACCGACGACACGCTGACCGTCGTGGCCCGTTTCCTGGCACTGCTGGAGCTGTACCGGGAGAAGGCCGTCGCCCTGGAGCAGGAGGCCGCGCTCGGCGAGCTGATCGTGCGCTGGACCGGAGGGGACGGGGAAGCGGCGCCGATGGTCACCGACGAGTTCGACCGGCCACCGGAGGAGCCCAAGGAGCGCAAGGAGTCCAAGGAGGAGAAGAAGCCGTGAGCGAGGAGACCGCCGAGGCCCCGGCCGCGCCGACCACCGTCGCCGACCTCGACCTCAAGCCCGCCCTGGAGGCCGTCCTCATGGTCGTGGACGAACCCGTGACCGAGGATCAGCTGGCGAAGACGCTTCAGCGGCCGCGGAGGCAGATCGCGGACGCGTTGCGCGAGCTGGCCGACGAGTACACCGTGCAGGGGCGCGGCTTCGAGCTGCGGCTGATCGCCGGCGGCTGGCGCTTCTACACCCGCCCCGAGTACGCCGCGGCCGTGGAGGGCTTCGTCCTGGACGGGCAGCAGGCCCGGCTCACCCAGGCCGCGCTGGAGACCCTGGCGGTGGTCGCCTACCGCCAGCCGGTCAGCCGCAGCCGGGTCTCGGCCGTGCGCGGAGTCAACTGCGACGGCGTGATGCGCACCCTGCTCCAGCGCGGGCTGGTCGAGGAGGCGGGCACGGAACCCGAAACAGGTGCGATCCTGTACAGGACGACGAACTACTTCCTGGAGCGGATGGGCCTGCGCGGTCTGGACGAGCTCCCGGAGCTCGCGCCCTTCCTCCCGGAGGCGGAGGCGATCGAGGCCGAGACCCAGGAAGCCGTGCCGTCGTTCGACCCGGACGCCCCGGACCCGGACGACGGTCCCGGGACGCAGATGACTGACACGACGACGACGGAACTTTGATGCGAAGCAGCGGCAGCGGCAAGAGCGGCGGGCGCGGTAACTACCGCGGTGCCGGTAACGACAGGGACCAGAAGCAGGGGCAGGGCCGCCCCCGCAAGCCCCGCCCCGAGGAGCGCCGCTACGACGTCGGCCCCGGCGCCACCAAGGACGGCCCGAAGGCGGGGCGCGGCGGCGCGGCCCGCGGCGGAGCCAAGGGAGGCCCCAAGCAGCCCCAGCCCCGCAGCGGCCGTACGGCTCCCGCGCGCTCCCGCGAGTACGAGGCGCGCGCCGAGGAGCGCAACCGCGAGCGGTACGCCGGCAAGAAGGACATCAAGCTGCCCAAGACCTTCCCGGGCGCCGAGCAGGAGGGCGAGCGGCTGCAGAAGGTCCTCGCTCGCGCGGGCTACGGTTCGCGGCGTGCCTGCGAGGAGCTGATCGAGCAGGCACGGGTCGAGGTCAACGGCGAGATCGTCCTGGAGCAGGGCCGCCGGGTCGACCCGGAGAAGGACGAGGTCAGGGTCGACGGCCTGACGGTCGCCACGCAGTCCTACCAGTTCTTCTCGCTGAACAAGCCCGCGGGTGTCGTCTCCACGATGGAGGACCCGGAGGGCCGGCAGTGCCTCGGCGACTACGTCACCAACCGCGAGACACGGCTCTTCCACGTCGGCCGGCTGGACACCGAGACCGAGGGCGTCATCCTGCTCACCAACCACGGTGAGCTGGCGCACCGGCTGACCCATCCCAAGTACGGCGTGAAGAAGACCTACCTCGCCGCCATCGTCGGGCCGATCCCGCGCGACCTGGGCAAGCGCCTGAAGGACGGCATCCAGCTGGAGGACGGGTACGCCCGCGCGGACCACTTCCGGGTCGTCGAGCAGACCGGCAAGAACTACCTGGTCGAGGTCACCCTCCACGAGGGCCGCAAGCACATCGTCCGCCGCATGCTCGCGGAGGCCGGCTTCCCGGTGGACAAGCTGGTCCGCACCGCCTTCGGCCCCATCACCCTCGGTGACCAGAAGTCCGGCTGGCTGCGCCGCCTGTCCAACACCGAGGTCGGCATGCTGATGAAGGAGGTCGACCTCTAGGAGGCCGTCCAGGGCTTGTCACCGCCCCCACCCCTCTTTATAGTCGAGATGACTCTTAAAGGGGGGTGGGTGCGCGCATGCGGGGCTACGACAAGTACGCCTACGAACCCTTCGCCGTGACCGTCGACCTCGCCGTCCTGACGATCCGCGGGGGCGCGCTGCACGTGCTGCTCGTCGAGCGCGGACAGGAGCCGTACGCCGGACACTGGGCGCTGCCCGGCGGCTTCCTGCTGCCGGACGAGTCCGCGGAGACGGCCGCGCGGCGCGAACTCGCCGAGGAGACCGGGCTGTCGGACGTCTCCGGACTGCACCTGGAGCAGTTGCGCACCTACAGCGAGCCCGACCGCGACCCCAGGATGCGGGTCGTGTCGGTCGCGTTCACCGCGCTGCTGCCCGACGCGCCCGAACCGCACGGCGGCGGCGACGCGGCCCAGGCCCGCTGGCGGCCGTACGACTCGGCCGGGCCGCTCGCCTTCGACCACGACCGGATCCTCGCCGACGCCCACGACCGGGTCGGCGCCCAGCTGGAGAGCAGCTGCCTGGCCACCGCTTTCTGCCCGCCCGAGTTCACGCTCGGCGAGCTCCAGCAGGTCTACGAGACGGTCTGGGGTCTGGGGCTGGACCGCCCCAACTTCCGCCGCAAGGTCCTCGCCACTCCCGGCTTCGTCGAACCGGTCCCCGGCGCCGCGCGCCTCACCGGCGGCCGCGGCAAACCGGCCGCACTCTACCGCGCGGGCACCGCCACCGTGCTCCACCCGCCTCTGCTCCGCCCCTCCCGGGAAGGACGCCCCGCATGACGACCACCACGACCGTCCGCAAGCGCGCCGCCACCGGGGCCCTGCTGGGCCTCGCCCTCGGGGACGCGCTCGGTTTCCCGACCGAGTTCAACGACGTGCCCTCGATCCTCGCCAAGTGCGGCCCGTGGCGCGAGATGAAGCTGCCGCGGCCGGCGATCGTCACCGACGACACGCAGATGACGCTGGCGCTCGGGCGGGGGCTTCGGACGGCGATGGGCCGTGGGCTGCTGACCCCGTCGCGGCTGGCGCGGCCGGTGCGCGAGGAGTTCGTGGACTGGTACCAGTCGCCGGAGAACAACCGGGCCCCGGGCCGCACCTGCCTGGTCGCCTGCGGTCTTCTGAAGTCGGAGCGCCGGCCCTGGCAGGAGGCCAGCCAGATCGGCTCCAAGGGCTGCGGGGCCAACATGCGCGTCGCGCCCCTCGGGCTCGCCCCCGGGCTGAGCGACGAACAGCGCGCGGGCGCCGCCCAGCTGCAGGCAGCGCTCACCCACGGCCACCCGACGGCACTCGCCGCCTCCGACCTCACGGCGCGCGCCGTACGCCTGCTCGCCCAGGGCGCCGAGCCCACCGGACTGGTCGGGCTGCTGCGGTCGTACGCGTACGAGAACCGCACCCGCTACCACCACCAGTGGCTCGGCGACCTGTGGACCCGCGCCCAGGACCCGACGCCGGAGCACTTCATCGCGCGCGGCTGGGACGAGTGCCTGGACATCCTGGGACGGCTCCAGGAGGCCGTGCGCACCGTCTCGCCGGAGACCGACCCGTGCCTGGCCACCGGCGCGGGCTGGATCGCCGAGGAGGCCCTGGCGACCGGGCTGCTGTGCTTCCTGCTCTTCGTCGACGAGCCGCTCACGGCGCTGCGCCGCGCCGCGTGCACCTCCGGGGACTCGGACTCGATCGCCTGCCTGGCGGGCGCCTTCGCGGGGGCGCACCTGGGCGCGGACGCCTGGCCGGCCGAATGGGCCGACCGGATCGAGTACCGGGGCGATCTGCTGACGCTCGGGGCGCTCTGGGACGCTTGACCGGCGACCGGCGACCGGCCCCCCCGGCCCCGCGCCCGTCGTCGCCGCAGAACCCGACCCCCTGCTGTTCGTGACCGACTCCGGCGGCCACCGTCACGGCCGCCCGGCGCACGACCCGGACGAGGAGCCGCCGGGCGTCCGCCTGTTGCCGCCGGCCGCACCGTCCGGCCTGCGCGAGCCGGACGGGACACGGTCGCGGATGCGGGTGCTCCGCGAGGGGCGTGGAGACGGACCCGGTCATCCAGACCTGGGCAAGCGGCCAGGCGCAGGCGCGTCAGACCTGCCCGGTGGGCCGGGCGTGTGGCAGACACCGCCCGACTTCGCGGTCCGGGTCCGTCCGCAGGGCCGAGGCACGGCGGACCCGGACGAGGAAGTCCTCGACGCGGCGACGGTCCGGCTCCGGGGGGAGCGGCGTGTGGTGGGCGGCGCGCTCGGTCTCCGCCGCCAGGCGGGCCATCCAGGACTCCACCTCGGGCCAGGGGACCTCGCCCCGCTTGACCGCCAGCAGGCGCTCCCGGCGCTCGCCCACCTCGACGGTGAGATGGCCCGTGCGCACCAGGTCACGGGCGCTGGTCAGCAGGCGCAGCAGGTGCATGGCGTGCTTCCAGCGCGGGGCGCCGTGCGTGCGCAGATCGGCGTCGAGCTTGCGGCGCTGGCCGAGGGCATAGCCCGTGAAGGTGTCGTGGACCCGGCGGGACAGGAACGCCTCGCGCAGCGCCAGCAGTTCACGGCCGGTGTCGTCGGCGTACTCCACGAGCGGGGAGTGCAGGCACTCCAGGATGTTCGGGTTCCCGCCCAGCGCCAGCTCGCAGAAGCGCTCCAGCTCCCAGCTGAACTGCTCGGGCAGCGGGCCGTCCACGTGCGTGGGCGGCTTGTCGAACCGCCAGAAGAGCTCGGTGGGGGCGACGAAGACGCCCCGGCGGTCCGTGTCGCTGCCGTCCGTCGCCAGTCCGAAGGCCCGCGAGCCCATCCACGCAGGCGAAGATCGTGTGGTCGCGTACCAGGCAGAACCTGGGCTCCTCGGGCTGCATGCCCGGGAGCGTACGCGGATCCTCACGCCAGACGGATCGAGTTTCCCTCCACCTTGATCTGCCGGGCGGCCAGCGGCCGTGTCGCCGGGCCGTCCGCCACCGAGCCGTCGGTGACGCGGAAGCGGCTGCCGTGGCAGGGGCAGTCGATGGTGCCGTTCGCGACCTTGGCGACCGAGCAGCCCTCGTGGGTGCAGATCGCCGAGAAGGCCTTGAACTGACCCTTCGTCGGCTGTGTGACCACCACCTTCTGCTCCGCGAAGACCTTGCCGCCGCCTTCCGGGATGTCGCTGGTGCTCGTCAGACTCTGCGCCACTCCGGAGCCTTTGACGGAGGTGTTGGCCGAGGCGTGGGAGGAGGCCTCGGCTCGGGCGGAGGGCGACGTCTTGGCGGAGGGAGACGTCTCCGTGGAGTTGTCGGTGCCGCTGGCCGTGTTGCCGCACCCCGTCGCCACGAGTGCCGCCGCACCCGTGGCGATAACCGTGCGCCGCGTCGAGCCATGGGTCATGGGAGTCACTCCGGGGGCCGAGGGAAAAGGGGAGAGCTCCGGGGCGGAGCAAGAGCATCTTTGCATCGAAGGCCACCAGGACGAAGCAAATCGGAAGGAAGCCGCGTAAGTCGTAAAAGGCGCTCTTCGTGCGACCTCGTCGGCGCCGCTCCTGCCTCCGTCCCTTTTCCCGTCTCAGTGAGCGAGCGGCCGCACGCCGCTCGCACGCACTCTGACTAGGCTGGACGCCCGAGAACGACACAGACGTCAGCACGTCAGCGAGGAGCAGCGCCGTGGCGGTACGAGCGGTCCGGGGGGCCGTCCAGCTGGAACGGGACGAGGCCGGCCACATGAGTGAGCAGGTCGAGGCCCTGCTCACCGCCGTCCTGGAGCGGAACGGCCTGACCGCCGACGACCTGATCAGCATCTGGTTCACGGCCACGCCCGACCTGCACAGCGACTTCCCGGCGGCCGCCGCCCGCAAGCTCGGCATCGTCGACGTACCGCTGATCTGCGCCCAGGAGCTGGACATCGAGGGCGCGATGCCCCGCGTCGTCCGCATCCTGGCGCACATCGAGTCCGACAAGCCGCGTGCCGAGATCGCCCACGTCTACCTCGGCGCCGCGGCCGCCCTGCGCAAGGACATCGCCCAGTGAGGACCGCACTCGTCATCGGCACCGGGCTCATCGGCACCTCCGCCGCCCTGGCCCTGGTCCAGCGCGGCGTGACCGTGCACCTGGCCGACCACGACCCGCAGCAGGCCCGTACGGCCGCCGCGCTCGGGGCCGGCACGGACGAGGCCCCGGACGGCCCCGTCGACCTCGCGATCGTGGCCGCCCCGCCGGCGCACGTGGCCTCGGTGCTGGCCGACGCCATGCGCCGGGAGGCGGCTCGCGGCTACGTGGACGTGGCCAGCGTCAAGGGCGGCCCGCGCCGCGAGCTGCAGTCGCTCGGCCTGGACCTGACTCGCTACATCGGCACCCACCCCATGTCGGGCCGCGAGAAGTCCGGCCCGCTGGCCGCGACCGGCGACCTCTTCGAGGGCCGCCCCTGGGTGCTCACCCCCACCCGGGACACCGACACCGAGGTGCTCAACCTCGCCCTGGAGCTGGTCTCGCACTGCCGGGCGGTGCCGGTCGTCATGGACGCCGACGCCCACGACCGTGCCGTGGCCCTGGTCTCCCACATGCCCCACCTGGTCTCCAGCATGGTTGCCGCGCGCCTGGAGCACGCCGAGGAGGCGGCCGTACGGCTGTGCGGCCAGGGCATCCGGGACGTGACCCGGATCGCCGCCTCCGACCCGCGGATGTGGATCGACATCCTGTCCGCGAACCCGGGCCCGGTCGCCGACCTGCTCTCCGACGTCGCCACCGACCTGGACGAGGCGGTGCGCGCCCTGCGCGCGCTGCAGTCCTCCGACGAGTCCAAGCGCCGCGAGGGCAGCGCGGGCATCGAGGGCATGCTGCGGCGGGGCAACGCGGGCCAGGTCCGGGTCCCCGGCAAGCACGGGTCCGCGCCGCGGACGTACGAGGTCGTCGCCGTCCTCATCGACGACCAGCCCGGCCAGCTGGCCCGCATCTTCGCGGACGCGGGGATGGCCGGGGTCAACATCGAGGACGTCCGCATCGAGCACGCGACGGGGCAGCAGGCAGGTCTGGTGCAGCTGATGGTCGAGCCGAAGGCGGCCCCGGTCCTCACGGCCGCGCTGCGCGAGCGCGGCTGGGCCATCCGCCAGTAGCGGCTCCCTCCGGTCGCGCCGGTGCCCGGCCCTCGCCGGGGCCGGGCACTCACCCGTATGGAGGCCTCCGGGAAGCCAGTAACCTTGTGCGGGGCGCCCTGAGGACCCGGCGTCCCCGCACATCCATCCACCACCCTTCACCAGGAAGGTGCCCCGCTGTGGAAAACGGCGCCGCCCGGACCGCCCAGCCCGTGATTGTCGCCATCGACGGCCCCTCCGGCACGGGCAAGTCGAGCACGTCGAAGGCCGTGGCCGCGCAGCTCGGCCTGAGCTACCTGGACACCGGTGCCCAGTACCGGGCGATCACCTGGTGGATGGTGACCAACGGGATCGACATAGACGACCCCACCGCGATCGCCGCGGTGGCCGGCAAGCCGGAGATCGTCTCGGGCACCGACCCGGCCCACCCGACGATCGCCGTCGACGGCGTGGACGTGGCCGGCCCGATCCGCACCCAGGAGGTCACCTCCAAGGTCAGTGCGGTCAGCGCCGTACCGGAGGTGCGGGCCCGGATCACCGAGCTCCAGCGCTCCCTGGCCTCCTCGGCCGGGACGGGGATCGTCGTCGAGGGCCGCGACATCGGCACCACCGTGCTGCCGGACGCCGACCTGAAGATCTTCCTCACCGCCTCCCCGGAGGCCCGCGCCGCCCGCCGCAGCGGAGAGCTCAAGGGCGCCGACGTGCACGCCACCCGCGCGGCCCTGATCAAGCGGGACGCCGCCGACTCCAGCCGCAAGACCTCCCCGCTGGCCAAGGCCGGCGATGCGGTCGAGGTGGACACCACCGACCTGACGCTGGCGCAGGTCATCGAGTGCGTCGTCACCCTCGTCGAGGAGAAGCGGGCCGCGAAGTGAGCCTTCCGTCCGAGCGCACGGCGGGCCTTCCGTCGGAGCGCGGCGCCGACGTCGGCCGTCGGATCGGCGTCGGGCTGATGTACGGGCTGTGGCGTCCGCGCGTGCTCGGCTCCTGGAAGGTGCCCGCGACCGGCCCGGCGATCCTCGCCGTCAACCACTCCCACAACATCGACGGCCCGATGGTCATGGGCGTGGCACCGCGACCGGTGCACTTCCTGATCAAGAAGGAGGCGTTCGTCGGCCCGCTCGGCTCCTTCCTGACCGGCATCGGCCAGCTCCAGGTGGACCGGCACACCACCGACCGCACGGCCATCACCCGCGCCCTCGGCGTCCTGGGCCAGGGCGGTGCCCTCGGCATCTTCCCCGAGGGCACCCGGGGTGAGGGCGACTTCGCCTCCCTGCGTGCCGGGCTCGCCTACTTCGCGGTCCGCAGCGGGGCGCCCATCGTCCCGGTGGCCGTGCTGGGAAGTTCCGAACGGCGCGGACGGTTGATACAGGGGTTGCCCCCGCTGCGCTCCCGCGTCGACGTCGTCTTCGGCGACCCCTTCGAAGCGGGCGACGGCAGCGGCCGGCGCACGCGCCGGGCGCTGGACGAGGCCACCGAACGCATCCAGAAGCAGCTCACCGCCCACCTGGAAAACGCCAGGCGCCTGACCGGGCGCTAGGCGACACTCGAGTAGTGGATCACCACGGACCGTGGCGCTCCACCGATCACCACGAACGACGAGGTACGGACTTCATGAACGACGACATCCAGCCCGAGGGCTCGGCCGAGCACGAGTACGACCACGGGGCGCTCGGCGATGCCGAGTACGCGGAGTTCATGGAGCTCGCCGCGGAAGAGGGCTTCGACATCGAGGACGTCGAGGGCGCCATCGAGGCGGCCGGCCACGGGCCGCTGCCCGTCCTCGCCGTCGTCGGCCGTCCCAATGTCGGCAAGTCGACTCTGGTGAACCGCATCATCGGCCGCCGTGAGGCGGTCGTCGAGGACAAGCCGGGCGTCACCCGCGACCGCGTCACCTACGAGGCCGAGTGGGCGGGCCGCCGCTTCAAGGTCGTCGACACCGGTGGCTGGGAGCAGGACGTCCTCGGCATCGACGCCTCCGTCGCCGCCCAGGCCGAGTACGCCATCGAGGCCGCCGACGCGGTCGTCTTCGTCGTCGACGCCAAGGTCGGCGCCACCGACACCGACGAGGCCGTCGTACGGCTGCTGCGCAAGGCCGGCAAGCCGGTGGTGCTGTGCGCCAACAAGGTGGACGGCCCGAGCGGCGAGGCCGACGCGGCCTACCTGTGGAGCCTCGGCCTCGGCGAACCGCACCCCGTCTCGGCGCTGCACGGCCGAGGCACCGGCGACATGCTGGACGCCGTGCTGGAGGTGCTGCCGGACGCCCCGCGCGAGACCTTCGGCGGGAGCGGTATCGGCGGCCCGCGCCGGATCGCCCTGATCGGCCGCCCCAACGTCGGCAAGTCCTCCCTGCTGAACAAGGTGGCGGGCGAGGAGCGCGTCGTCGTCAACGAGCTCGCGGGCACCACCCGCGACCCGGTCGACGAGCTGATCGAACTGGGTGGCGTGACCTGGAAGTTCGTCGACACGGCGGGTATCCGCAAGCGCGTCCACCTGCAGCAGGGCGCCGACTACTACGCCTCCCTGCGCACCGCGGCCGCGGTGGAGAAGGCGGAGGTCGCCGTCATCCTGATCGACGCCTCCGAGAACATCTCCGTGCAGGACCAGCGGATCGTCACCATGGCCGTCGAGGCGGGCCGCGCGATGGTCATCGCCTACAACAAGTGGGACACCCTCGACGAGGAGCGCCGCTACTACCTGGAGCGGGAGATCGAGACGGAGCTGGGCCAGGTCGCGTGGGCCCCGCGTGTGAACGTCTCGGCGCGCACCGGACGGCACATGGAGAAGCTGGTCCCGGCCATCGAGACGGCCCTGGCCGGCTGGGAGACCCGGGTGCCGACCGGCCGCCTCAACGCCTTCCTGGGCGAGCTGGTCTCCGCCCACCCGCACCCGATCCGGGGCGGAAAGCAGCCGCGCATCCTCTTCGGCACCCAGGCCGGCACCAAGCCGCCGCGGTTCGTCCTGTTCGCCTCCGGCTTCATCGAGGCGGGCTACCGGCGGTTCATCGAGCGCCGGCTGCGTGAGGAGTTCGGCTTCGACGGCACGCCGATCCACATCTCGGTACGGGTGCGCGAGAAGCGCGGCTCGAAGAAGAAGTAGCGGCCCGGGGAGGCGCGGGGGACCCGGAGAGCCGGCAGAGACAGAGGAAGGGCGGCCCCTGTCAGGGTGGGCCGCCCTTCCGGTCCGTGGACCTCTGTGTGTCTCACAGGCCGCGGCGCGGGGCGGGCGGCAGCGCCGCCGGGACGGGATGCGTCCCGGTCTCCTGCCGCCGGATCGTGCCCACGCGCTGCCACTGCGCCTGCTGCTGGCCGGTGCCGTGCCGTGTGCTGTAGGCCCCGGCGCTGTAGGCGATGTACGCCTGGGAACCCGTACTGTGCGAGAGGTGCCCGAACGCGACGAAGCCGAGATCCTCCTCGCCGCTGCGGTCACCCGGCAGCGCACGGTAGGACTTGACGTACTCGGCGTAGAGCGCGTCGTAGATCGGCGTGGCCGATGGGCCGCCATGGGGGTCGTGGACCGGCCGCGGGGACCGGATCGGCGGGTAGGACTGGCGGCGGGGAACGTCGTATGCGTGCACGTATCTCCAAACGACCCCGGACCGGAAGAGATGCGGCTCAGGCTCAGGTACCGGCCAGCGGCAGGGTGGCCGCCACCAGCCGGCCCGCGGCCGCGGCCTTGTCCAGGGCGTCGCGCAGCAGGTCCTCGCGCGGCTGGCGTCCGATGGAACCGACCGGCGCCGCGAACAGGAGCACCTGCTGGTGCTTGTTGGCGGCCGCCCGCCAGCCGTCGCTGACCTGGAGCGGTTGGTGCGCCTGCCACCAGGCCGTCGGCTGGCCGCCGCCGGCGCCGGGCTGCAGGACGGCGTGCAGCTGGCCCATGGCCAGCAGCACCGACCATCCGTGCAGCACGGGCGGCACGGAGTCGAGGTCGGCCACCGGGCGGTAGCCCTGCTCGAGGAGCAGCGTCAGGAAGTCGTCGCCGGGGCCCATCGTGCCCGGACGCACGATGGGCGCGGTCGGCTCGACGACCAGGGCGGGGTGCAACTCCCCGGCGATCAGGACCAGTCCGCTGGTCACCCCGAGCACGGCCTGCTCGGGCACCGGCCTGTGCTGCTCGCCGTACTGCGGTACGCCCTGCGCGGGCACCCCGCCGGAGACGCCCGCGTCGGCGTTGATGGAGCGGACCGCGCCTCGCAGCTGTTCCTCGGTGACCTGGACGACCTGCGAGGGCAGGCAGGTGGCGTGGGCGAAGGCGAGGACGGCGGTCTCGTCCCCGACGAACAGCACGGTGCTGGTGCGCTCCTGTTCGGAGTCGCCGGGGGTGCGGCAGGACGTGCAGTCGTAACTGCCCGGGGCGTTCTCTCCGGTGAGCAGCCGGTCGGCTTCTTCGTCGCCGATCTCGGCGCGTACGGCGTCGCTGACGTCGAGCATGCGCGGCACGGGTGGCTCCCTCGGGATGCGGTGCGTGGCGGGACCGGGTGGCTCCCGGCCCGGGAACCGGGAGGGCCCCCGGCTCATGAAGAAGACAACGGACGATCTGTGGCGGGAGTCACGCCCTCCGGCATACGGAATCGATCCATCCTGCGCACACGGTCACGACAGGTGCGGAATCCGGCACTCAACGTCAACTCGCCAAAAGTCAAGGGGTGTTGACGGGGTGAAGTGAGTCACAGAGTGACCGTGGTCCTGGTCGACAAATCAGGAAATCAGCGAATGAAGTGGGTGGCCGAAAAAAGACGGTACCCCTGGTAACCGGCAACTGGCCTGCCAGAACAGCCGATTGGTTGATCCCCGCTCGTCATGCTCCCTACATTCCTCGGCCGAGTGCACAGAGCACCGCCCGGGTACGTCCGCCGACCGCACCACCCAGCACGACCCCGACCGGCGGGCGGGGCGAGCACGCCGACCGCGTCCATGCGCGTGAGGTGCGCCGCGCCATGGGGGACCCCGGGTCCTTCGAGAGGATCTCCATGTCCGAATGTGCCGATACCTACGCCGCTTCCCACGTCTCACACGCCGACACCAAGCGCGACGGCGCCCGTAGGGCCCGGACGACGGCAGCCCTCGCCGGGGCGGCTCTGCTCGCCCCCCTCGGCCTGCTCGCCGCGTCCGGCGAGGCCCGGGCGGCGGACGGCGGGGTGTGGGACCGCATCGCACAGTGCGAGAGCGGCGGCAACTGGCACATCAACACCGGCAACGGCTACTACGGGGGGCTTCAGTTCGCCGCCGGCACCTGGCGTGCCTACGGCGGCACGGCCTACGCGCCCACCGCCGACCAGGCCTCACGGGCCCAGCAGATCGCCGTCGCCACCCGGGTCCAGCAGGCCCAGGGGTGGGGCGCGTGGCCGGTCTGCTCGGCCCGGGCCGGAGCGTCCGGCGGCGCGCCGGCCTCGGGCCCGGCCGGGGCCGGGTCGGCGCACAGGACGCAGAAGGCCGACAAGCTCCGCTCGTCCTACGAGTCGGCACACGGGTCGGTTCAGCGGAACCGGCAGAACGCGGCGCCGGCACGCGAGACCGGGCATGCGGACCGCGGCGCCGCACGCGGTACGTACACCGTCCGCGCGGGCGACACCCTGAGCGGCATCGCCGCCCGGCAGGGCGCCACCTGGCAACGGCTCTACGACCTCAACAAGTCCGTCGTCGGCGGCGACCCCGACCTGATCGTGCCCGGGCAGCGCCTCGCCCTCTGAGCCACCGCCCGTTCCAGGGGGACGCTCGGCACGACGCACGACGCACGACGCACGACGCACGACGCACGACGCACGACGCACGACGCATCACGCGCCGCGGCCCCACGCGCACGGCCCCGTCCGGTCCATCGACCGGGCGGGGCCGTCGCTGCGAATGCCTGCGCCGTCACGGGCTTCGCGGACCGGCGCGGAATGGGGCCTGGAATGCTCTTCCGCGGCTGCCGACGACGGGGTCGCAGCCGTTGTCACCATTGCTTTCCGTGGGGTTTTCCGGACGCCGTCCGGGCCGCCGGAAATTGCGTTCGAATACGTGCGGATGACAAACGGAACCGTCCTTGAGGGTGAAGGAGTTACTCCGTCCGGCCGTCGTGATCCTGTGACAGAAATGTGACAGGAGTGACGTCGGTGACTGCTGCAGCCATCGTGGGCTTCCGCGGCCGGGGCCGGACGCCTAGCGTGGCCGTATGGCACCGATTCCCACTCCGCCCGCGGAGCCTCAGGACAATCCGGAGACATACGTCGGCCTGGAAGCCGGGCGGGCCGAGCGAGTCGCGCGTGAACGCGGCTGGTCCACGGTCCGGTCGCTGGCGCCGGGCACGATCATCACCATGGAGTACCGGTTCGGGCGGCTGAACTTCGAGGTGGAGGACGGCCGGGTGGCCCGCGCCTGGAAGGGCTGACCCACCGGCCCGAACCGTCGTCCAGGGTCTTTCGTTCGGATCTGGCCCCGCGAGCAGGGCGTGATCCGAACGAGAGGTCCTAGGTGTACTCGCTGACGCCGCGGGGCCCGCCCTCCGGGCGGAGGACGGGAGTTCGACGACAGGACCTACCTAGGGGCGGGCCGCCGAGGTCGTGCCGCGGGGCACGCGCTCGGGGTGCGGCGGGCGGCGACTGCCGGTCGGGGTGACCGCTGGGCGCTCCGAGCGCGTCAGATGCGGGCGGGCCGCAGCGAGATGGGCCGCGGTCCGGGACGACGAGCGGCTCGCACCGACGGTCTCGCGGGCCGCGGGGGCCTCGTCCGCGGCGGTGGCCCGTGGATTGAGCAGTACGGGCGAACCCACGGGAGCGGCCGGTACGGGCACCGGGGCGCGGCGGCCACGACGGGCGCGCCACAGGTCGCGCAGGTCGAAGAGCGCCGTCTCGACCCTGGCGATCAGTGGCTCGAACCACGGCAGCGCCAGCATGATCAGCAGACCGGCCGCCCAGCCGAGGAGCACGTCGCTGAGCCAGTGCGTCCCCAGGTAGACGGTGGTGAGGCCGACCCCGAGCGCGGTCACCGCGGACAGCGCGGAAAGCCAGCGGCGCGCTCTCGGGGTGGAGGCCAGATAGGCCAGAATGCCCCAGGTCACCACGGCGTTGGCGGTGTGGCCGCTGGGAAATATATCGCCGCCCAGACCCATCTCGTTGGAGCCGATGACGGTGGCGTAGTGCGGTCCGAGGCGTCCCATGCCGAGCTTCGCGGCGCCGACCGTGATGTTCAGCAGCAGCAGTGAGGCCGCGAGGGTGAGCAGCGGGCGCAGGGTGTGCTGCCGCCAGGAGCGCCAGCCCAGCCAGGCGGCGACCATCACGGCGGTGGGGCCGCGCTGGCCCAGCACCACGTAGTAGTCGAGGAAGGCGTGGATCTGCGGCCACTGCTGGTACGGCCGGAAGAACATGACCTGCCAGTCCAGTCGGACCAGCCAGGAGGTGGTCACCACGGCCCAGACGATCGCCAGGTAGAAGGCCAGGGTCGCCGAGAAGAGCACGACCCGGTGCCTGCTCATTCTCGGCATGTCGATGTGCGCCGGCCGTTGCGGCTCACGGTCCAGCCTGGTGAACACCCGGTCCAGGCGGGTGAGGGTTCCTTCGGTACGCACCTAATCGACGTTACAGCGAGTGAGGTCACTTCCCGGACGAATCACGGGGTTTGTGATGACGATGTGATGTGGGATTGCTCTCAACGGGGCTTTATTTCCACGGATTCCGCAATCCGGTCCACTTCCGGCTGACAATCTCTTTGATCATTCCAAGAGTTGCTTATACGGCCCTTATGAATTCGTTAACCGGAAGCTCGGATGTAATTATCCGTGTGCTCATCGGACGACTGCGCCATCGGTGGGTGATCGGGAGTCGGTGATCGTCCGGTCACGGGGGACCGGAGCCGTTGAGCCAGAACGCTCCGTAGATCGCCGAGGCCACCGCGACCACGCCGACCACCAGCACCGACCGGGAGACGCGTGCCCGGGCGAGGGCAAGGGCGAGCGGCAGCAGCAGGGGGAAGGCGGGCAGCAGCAGGCGCGGCTTGGACCCGAAGTAGCTCGAGGCGCACAGGGCGAGCGCGGTGACGACGCCCGAGTACGCCAGCAGCGGCAGCGGCTGTCCCTGCCGTACGCCGATGACGTACAGCCAGATCACAAGGGCCACCCCGGCGATCAGCCCGAGCCCCGCCAGGGCCGAGGGGAACGACGTGAACTTGTCGGCGACGAAGCGGCCGAAGGCGTACCCGCCGTCGAAGCCGTTGCGCCAGCCGGCCTGCACGTCGAGATAGCCGAGCGGGCCCCCGCCGGTGCGGTGGCCGACCCACAGGACGTAGCCGGCCGCGCCGAGCGGGGCGAGCAGCACGCCGATGAGGAGACGGGAGGGCGCGCGTCCGCTGACGGCGGAGGCGGGTGCCGCCTGCCGTGCGCCGTCCTTCACGGCCGCGCTCCGGCTGCGCACGAACGAGGTAACGGCCGCCGCCCACACCGCCGCGGCCACGGCGAGCCCGACCGGCCGGGTCAGCCCCGCCAGCAGGGCCAGGCCGCCCGCGGTCACCCAGCGGCCGGTCAGCACGCAGTACAGCGACCAGGCGGCGAGCGCGGTGAACAGCGACTCGCTGTACGCCATCGACTGCACGATCCCGACCGGCAGCACCGCCCACAGCAGCACCGCGCAGACTCCGGCTGCCCGCCCGTCTCCCGCCGCCGCCCTGCCAGGGCCGCGCTCCGCGCCCTCTTCTCTTCGCCCGTACACGTGATCGACCACCGCGAAGATCCCCCAGGCCGCGGCGAGGGAGGCGAGCAGGCTCACCACGAAGCCGGCGCCGGCGTACGACAGCGGGCTCACCGCGGCGAGCAGCCGCTCCAGCCACGGCAGCAGTGGGAAGAAGGCCAGGTCGGAGTGGACGTCGCCGTTCGGCAGGCGCACCTCGTAGCCGTAGCCGCCTCCGGCGACCCTGGCGTACCAGAGGGAGTCCCAGCGGGCGGCCAGCAGGGTGTACGCGCTCTTGCCGCGCGCGGCGCTCCAGACGGCCAGGGTCACCAGGCCCAGGGCGCGGACGGCCGCGTACCCGAGGAGCGCCGGGGCGGCCCGGCGCAGGGCCGTGGGACGGGCCACCGCCACGCGCGTTGCAAGATCGGTCACGGGCTCGATTATCGACCGGCCGAGCGGCGGGGCGGACAATCGGGGGCGGGGAGGCCGATGAAGGAGTGGCGTACGCCACACGGGTTGCCCGCAGAGTCTGAGAGCTGGGCCACGCGCCATCGCAGCCGACTCGCGTACGCTGACGAGTCACTCGCACGTCGTTGCACGGGCCGGGGACCGCCGCTCCTCTCCGGCCGAGCCCTGGGGAGTCCCCACCCCACGGGCCCGCCGACGGCGAGGGTTCATCTGGGAGGTACGTACATGTCCAGGACGACCACGGCCGCCGACCGGCTGTGCCGTCGGACAGCCGGGGCCGGTGCCAACCGCTGGGTCGTCCTGGTCGTGCTCTGTGTCAGCCTGCTGCTGGTCGCGGTGGACGCGACCGTCCTGCACGTGGCGGTGCCCGCCGTCACCGAGGATCTCCGGCCCGGCGCCATCGAACTGCTCTGGATCGTCGACACCTACCCACTCGTCTGCGCCTCGCTGCTGATCCTGTTCGGCACGCTGGGCGACCGGGTGGGCCGCAGACGGATCCTGCTGCTGGGCTACGGCCTCTTCGGCGTCGCCTCCGCCGTTGCGGCCTTCTCGCCCAACCCTCAGATGCTGATCTTCGCGCGGGCGCTGCTCGGCGTCGGCGGCGCCATGATCATGCCGGCCACGCTGTCGATCCTGCGGCAGGTCTTCCCCGACCGGCGTGAGCGCGCGCTGGCGATCGGCGTCTGGAGCGCGGTGGCGGCGGTGGGCGCGGCGGTCGGGCCGCTGCTCGGCGGCTTCCTGCTGGAGCACTTCTGGTGGGGTTCGGTCTTTCTCGTCAACATCCCGCTGATGCTGGTCAGCCTGCCGGTGGGCCGACTGCTGCTGCCCGAGTCGACGGGCGAGCGGGACGGCCCCTGGGACGTGGTCGGCGCGCTCATGGCGGCGGTCGGGCTGTTCGGGGTGGTCCTGGGGGTGAAGCGGCTCGGCGGCGGTGGGCCGGTGCTGAGCGTGCTCACGATGGCTCCGCTCGCGGTGGGCGCGGTGCTGCTGGTGGTGTTCGCACGGCGGCAGCGGCGCCGGACGCATCCGCTGGTGGACCTGAGGATGTTCGCGCGGCCCGCGTTCAGTACGGCGGTGGGCTGCATCGTGCTGGCGATGCTGGCGCTGGTCGGTCTGGAGCTGATCGCGGCGCAGTATCTGCAACTGGTGCTCGGGCTGTCCCCGCTGCAGACGGGGCTGCGGCTGCTGCCGCTGACGTTCGCCGCGATGGCGGCCGGGCTGCTGGGGGCACGGATCCTGCGGCGGTTCGGGCCGCGGTGGATGGTGTGCGCCGGGTTCTGCCTGACGGCCGCCGCGGTGGTGGTGCTGACCGCGATGGGCGGCAGGGACGACGCGGGGCTGCTGCTGTTCGGCTTCGTGCTGCTGGGCTTCGGCCTGGAGACGACTCTCTTCGGGGCGTACGAGTCGATGCTGAGCGAGGCGCCGGCCGCGCGGGCGGGCGGGGCGGCGGCGATCGGCGAGACGTCCTACCAGCTGGGCGCGGGCATGGGCATCGCCCTGCTGGGCACGGTGATGAACGCGGCGTACGCGCCCGGACTCGCGCGGGTGCCGGGGGTGCCGGCGGATGCGTCGGGAGCGGCCTCGCACTCGCTGGGGGAGGCCTACGAGGTCGCCGAGCGCCTCGGCGGGCCGGCGGGGGACGCGCTGCGGCGGGCGGCCCGGGACTCCTTCGTGCACGGGCTGCATGTGACGTTGCTGGTGAGTGCGGCGCTGTTGCTGCTGGGTGCGGTGGCAGCGCTGCGCCTGCCGCGGGTGATGCTGTGCGACGAGCCGGCCGTGGAGCTGCCCGCGCAGCGGGAGGTCGAGAGGCCCCGGGTGTCGGTGTGATCGCCGGCGGGGTGGACGTGACGGGCACCGCGTCGTAACGTCGGGCCAGAGCTATTTAACTAGCGGTGCTAATTTTCAGTCGCCGTTCCGGAGGGTGCCCGCAATGTCCCCGTCCTCGAAGTCGTCGTTGCCTCCGTTCGACCCCACCGACCCGCTCGGGATCGACGATCTGCTGGACCCGGAGGACCTCGCCGTCCGCGACACCGTGCGGAACTGGGCGGCCGACCGCGTGCTGCCCCACGTCGCCGAGTGGTACGAGAACGGCGAGCTGCCGGTCATCCGGGAGCTGGCCCGCGAGCTCGGGAGCATCGGCGCGCTCGGGATGTCGCTGAGCGGGTACGGATGCGCCGGGGCCACCGCCGTGCAGTACGGGCTGGCCTGCCTGGAGCTGGAGGCCGCCGACTCCGGGATCCGCTCCCTGGTCTCCGTGCAGGGCTCCCTCGCCATGTACGCCATCCACCGCTTCGGCTCCGAGGAGCAGAAGCAGCAGTGGCTGCCGCGCATGGCCGCCGGCGAGGTGATCGGCTGCTTCGGACTCACCGAGCCCGACCACGGCTCCGACCCCGCCTCCATGCGCACCCACGCCAAGCGCGACGGAGACGACTGGGTCCTCAACGGGCGCAAGATGTGGATCACCAACGGCTCCGTGGCCGGGGTCGCCGTCGTCTGGGCGCAGAC
Organism: Streptomyces carpinensis; assembly: GCF_002154505.1. Classification (GTDB taxonomy): domain Bacteria; phylum Actinomycetota; class Actinomycetes; order Streptomycetales; family Streptomycetaceae; genus Streptomyces; species Streptomyces carpinensis. Next base: position 45,615 of record NZ_MUBM01000215.1, read on the forward strand.
CGAGGACGGCATCCGCGGCTTCCTCGTGCCGGCCGGCACCCCCGGCTTCTCCGCCCCCGAGATCAAGCACAAGTGGTCCCTGCGGGCCAGCGTCACCAGCGAACTCGTGCTCGACGACGTACGGCTGCCCGCCGACGCCGTACTGCCCGAGGTCACCGGGCTGCGCGGCCCGCTCAGCTGTCTGTCCCACGCCCGCTACGGCATCGTCTGGGGCGCCATGGGCGCGGCCCGCTCCTGCTTCGAGGCCGCCGTCGACTACGCGAAGTCGCGCGAGCAGTTCGGCAGGCCCATCGGCGGCTTCCAGCTGACCCAGGCCAAGCTCGCCGACATGGCGGTCGAACTGCACAAGGGGATTCTGCTCGCCCACCACCTGGGGCGGCGCATGGACGCCGGCCGCCTGCGCCCCGAGCAGGTCAGCTTCGGCAAGCTCAACAACGTGCGGGAGGCGATCGAGATCTGCCGTACGGCGCGGACGATCCTCGGCGCCAACGGGATCTCTCTGGAGTACCCCGTGATGCGGCACGCGACCAACCTGGAGTCGGTGCTCACCTACGAGGGCACGGTCGAGATGCACCAGCTCGTGCTGGGCAAGGCGCTCACCGGTCTCGACGCCTTCCGGTGAGCCCCGGGTGGGGCAGGGCCGGCGTGCGGCCCTGCCTCAGCTCTGGTTGAAGAATCCGTCCGAGCGGTGCGCGCCCGGGTCCCCGCTGACGATCTCGGTGTCGGCGGGCGAGAGCAGGAACACCCGGGTGGACACCCGGTCGATGGAGCCGCGCAGGCCGAAGACGAGCCCGGCCGCGAAGTCGACCACGCGCTTGGCGTCGCCCGGCTCCATCGCCGTCAGGTTCATGATGACGGGCACGCCCTCGCGGAACAGCTCGCCGATGGCGCGGGCGTCCCGGAAGCTGTCCGGCGTCACCGTGCCGATCCGGCGGCCCTTCTCCTCGGCCGTGTCCGTGGCCACCTTCACCCGGGGGTCGGTGACCCAGGCGTCCCCGGACTCGGTGCCCTCGGAGTAGTCGTCGTCGTAGTAACGCTCGTCTTCGTTGTCGTCGACGAGGCCGAGCCACGCACTCGCCTTGCGTACCGATCCCATGGACGCCTCCTCTCACAGCGGTCTTTCATGCATTCCGCATCCCTATGGTCATCCATGATGCGGACGGCGCGCCAAGTGGATAGACGCCGCGCGGGGGGTTTGTGACGGTACTGGTGCAGAGCGAATCCGTCGAGTGCCTTGTGCCCCAAGGGTGATGACACATGCGGCTGCTGACTGAGAGTGAAATATGATTGTCCACGGCACACGGGTGAGGGACAGTGCGTACGGGTGAACGAACCGGTCGCTACGATGCGGCAGCTCAACGTCGTACACACAACGGGGGATCGTCGTGTTCGGAATCGTCAGGCCCTGCCGTCACCGGCTCGGTGACCCTCTCGCGACCCAGTGGATGGCCCACTTGTGCGGCCTGTGCCTGGCGCTGCGCGGCGATCACGGTCAGCTCGCCCGGGTGGTCACGAACTACGACGGCCTTCTCATATCCGTCCTGACGGAGGCTCAGGCCGCGAAGGACGGCAAAGGCGGGGCGTGGCGGCGTACGGCCGGCCCCTGTCCGCTCCGCGGAATGCGCACCGCGTCCGTGGCACAGGGTGAGGGCGCCCGGCTCGCGGCGGCCGTCTCCCTGGTGCTCGCCTCCGCCAAGGTGCGCGACCACGTCGCCGACGGCGACGGGCTGCTGGCCCGCCGGCCGGTGGCGCTCGCCGCACGCCGGGTCGCCGACAGCTGGGGGCGCGCCGGCGCGCGCACCGGAGCCGACGTCGGGTTCGACACCGCCGTCCTGGTCGACGCGGTGGACCGGCAGACCGGCATCGAGGCGCTGGCCGGACCCGGCACTCCGATCCTCACCGTCACCGAGCCGACCGAGACCGCGACCGCCGCCGCCTTCGCGCACACCGCGGTCCTCGCCGGCCGGCCGGGCAACGCCGAACCGCTCGCGGAGGCCGGGCGCCTGTTCGGACGGCTCGCCCATCTCCTGGACGCCGTGGAGGACCGCGCGACCGACGCAGCCCGCGGGGCCTGGAACCCGCTCACCGCGACCGGCACCTCGCTCACCGAGGCCCGCCGGCTCGCCGACGACGCGGTGCACGGCATCCGGCTCGCCCTGCGCGAAGTGGAGTTCGAGGACGGCCGGCTCGCCCACCTGCTGCTCGTCCACGAGCTCTCGCGCTCCGTGGACCGCGCCTTCGGCACCGAGTCGTGCGGGCACGCGCCCGCGGGGGCCTTCGGACCGCCGCAGGACCCGTACGCACCCCACGATCCGCGGACCCCGTACGACCCCGACAACCCCCACACCGGGGGCGGCAACCCCTTCGGCGGAGAGCCCCCGCGACCCGGCAAGCGCGGCTTCCTCGCCGGGTGCGCGGCCGCCCTCGCACTGTGCTGCACCTGCAAGGTGTGCTGCGCCGACGAGTTCGAGGGACCCTGGTCGCGGCAGCGGCGCGAGGGCTGGTGCAGCAACTGCGACTGCGGTGATTGCAGCGATTGCTGTGATTGCTGCGACTGCTGCGGCAATTGCTGCAGCTGCGACGGTTGTGACTGCGGCTGCGACTGCTAGGTCCTCCGGTTCCCCTGTTCTTCAGCTCCGGTGGCGAGATTCGTGACTCCTTGAGCGCCGACCCCGTCGCGCCCCACCTGCGGAGGATCCTCTCGAACGCAGGCCGTTGACGGTCGACATCACCACGTCGCCGGGGCCCTGCCGGGTACGTTCCCGGCGTCGGCGCGGGGAAGTCCACCGTGCCGGATCCGCCGCAGGGCCATCCGGTCGTCGTCCGGGCGGGGGATTCGCGGGAGAACCGGAGCTCACCGCGTCGACGGCCGATGTCATCGTCACGCGCCACGGCACCCCTGCGGCGTGCCGGGAGAAGGCCGCCGCGCAGGCCGGAGCGCCCGGAGAACGGCCGTGCGACCCGACGGGCCGTCATCGCGGCCGTGGGCTCCCCCTGTTCGAGCGACGTCGAGGACTCGGAGGGACGTCCCCGCCGAACTCCAGGCGTTCGTAAGCCAGGACGTGCCGCTGCTTCGGTACAGGGGTGCGCTCGCCAAGGAATACAAGGGCTTCGCGCCGCGCTCACACCTCGGTTTGGCCGCCCGGCTGCGCATGGAAGGGTTGATCACATGACGGACGCATCCGACCAGTGGAAGCAGTGGCACGAGCGCCGCACCGAGACGGTGTCGGCGCCCTACGGCCCGCTCGCGCTGACCGGTACGTACTGGCTCGAGGACCATCCGGGCGGCCGAATTCCGGCCATCCCCGGGATCTGGACGGCCGACGGCGACGCAGTCGTGCTCACCGCTGCCGGGACGGACGGGCTGACCGTCGACGGCCGGCCCCTGGCCGGTGAGGTACGGCTCGGTGCCGATACCGGACCGGTGGAGGGCGCCCGCGTCGCGCTGGGCGAACGGCGGCTGGTCGTGCTGGTCCGCGAAGGCATATGGGGCATACGCGACTACGACCCCGCCTCCGCCGCGCGCCGGGCGTTCCGCGGCATCGTGGCCACCGCCCACGACCCGCGCTGGTCGGTCCCGGGGCGCTTCACCCCGTACGAGAAGAGCCGCACCGTGCGTGTGCCGAACGCGGACGGACGCGAGCGCGGCCTCGGGCTCGCCGGGGAACTGGCGTTCACGCTGGACGGGCGGGAACTGACACTCCAGGTCGCGCAGGATCGGGACGGCGGGCTGTGGGCGGTGTTCGCCGACGCCACCAGCGGGAACGGCAGTTTCCGCTTCCGGTTCCTGTACCCCGGGGCGCCGGACGCCGAGGGGCGCACCACGGTCGACTTCAACCGGGCCGTCCTGCCGCCGTGCGCGTTCGCCGACCACTTCGTCTGCCCCTTCCCGCCGCCCGGGAACACCCTGGATCTGGCGATCGCCGCGGGGGAGCGCCTTCTGCGGGACTGACCAGCCGTCAATCCATCCTCATCGCACACAGTTCACTTGAATCGCCCACAGCCGCACGGCCGAAAGGCACCCTTGCGCCGACCGGCCGTTCGGCCGAATACTCCCCCTCAGCGCTTGTCAGGGGCACAACGTGTCCGGAATCCGGATGTCCGTGCCTGTGACTGCGCCTCACCGGGCCCCGACCCCACGCGGGCCCCCGACTTCCTTTGTGGAGGAACGAAAAGTGAGGATCAAGCGCACTGCCCCCCGCAGCGGCATCGCGAGACGGACCCGGCTGATCGCCATCGCTTCCGGGCTCGTGGCCGCCGCCGCGTTCGCGGTCCCCAACGCGAACGCTTCCGACACCGGCACCTTCAGCACCGCCCAGCTCACCAAGGCGAGCGACTCGGTGCTCAAGGCCGACGTCCCGGGCACCGCCTGGGCGGTCGACAGCAAGAACAACCGGGTGGTCGTCACTGCCGACAGCAGGGTCTCCCAGGCTCAGATCGACAAGATCAAACAGCAGGCGGGCGCCGAGTCCGGAGCCCTGACCATCAAGCGCACGCCGGGCAGGTTCAACAAGCTGATCTCCGGCGGCGACGCCATCTATGCGAGTAGCTGGCGCTGCTCACTGGGCTTCAACGTCCAGGACTCCAGCGGCAACTACTACTTCCTGACCGCCGGTCACTGCACCGACGGCGCGGGCACCTGGTGGTCGAACTCCTCGCACTCGACCACGCTCGGCACCACCGCCGGCTCCTCCTTCCCGGGCAACGACTACGGCATCGTGCGCTACACCAACAGCTCGGTGAGCAAGCCGGGCGGGGTGGGCAGCGTGGACATCACGAGCGCCGCCACGCCGTCCGTCGGTACCACCGTCTACCGCCGTGGCTCCACCACCGGCATCCACAGCGGCCGCGTCACCGCACTCAACGCGACGGTCAACTACGGCGGCGGCGACGTCGTCTACGGTCTCATCCAGACCACCGTCTGCGCCGAACCCGGCGACTCCGGCGGGCCCCTGTACTCCAACAGCGGCGTCGCCTACGGTCTGACCTCCGGCGGCAGCGGCAACTGCACCTCCGGCGGCACGACCTTCTTCCAGCCGGTCACCGAGGCACTGAGCGCCTACGGGGTCCACGTCTACTGACGTCCCCGACCGCCGGGCCGTCGGCACGGCCCGGACGGTAGTGCAGCCGGCAGCAGGTGGAGCCCCCGTACGCAACACGCGTGCGGGGGCTTCCCGTTGTGCGGGCACGACGACCGGTTTGCGCAGGGGCGAAATCAAGACAGGACTAGACCTCACGGAGCGCAGAGCGGTTACTCGCCCGTAGTGTTTGCAGTGCGAACGTCGACGGTGTGACCTCGGGCGGACAAGGCACAGGGGGCGTACGCCGGTTGACGTATGCGCGTCCAGAACTCGACCTTGTGCACCCCCTGTGGGCCTCGGAATAGTGGGCGCCGTTCAACCGCCTTCCGGCCCGTGAGGTCCCCACAACCTCCCCGGCCGATCCCCCCACAGGAGGACGTCAGTTGAAGCACCGACGCATACCCGGGCGCCGTGCTGCCGTGGCAGGTGCGGGCATCGCCGCACTCGTCGCCGCGGGAGTCACCTTCCAGAGTGCGAACGCCAGCGAGCCCGTGAAGAGCCCCGCGGCCCGTACCCTGTCGGCCCCGGAGGCCGGAAGTCTCGCCTCGACCCTGCTCGAGAACCTCGGCGGTGACGCCGCCGGGACGTACTACGACGCGAAGTCGAAGGCCCTCGTGGTCAACGTGGTCGACGAGGCCGCGGCCAGGACGGTCGAGGAGGCGGGCGCCAAGGCCAGAGTCGTCGAGAACACCCTCGCCGAACTCGACGGCGCTCGCGCGACGCTGAAGAAGGACGCGACCATACCCGGCACCTCGTGGGCGACCGACCCGGTCACCGACAAGGTCGTGGTCACCGCCGACCGGACGGTGACGAAGTCCGGGTGGGCCACGCTCTCCAAGGTCGTCGAAGGTCTCGGCGGCAAGGCCGAACTCAGGCGCTCCAAGGGCGAGTTCAAGCCCTTCGTCGCGGGCGGGGACGCCATCACCGGCTCGGGCGGCCGTTGCTCGCTCGGGTTCAACGTGGTCAAGGGCGGACAGCCCTACTTCCTCACCGCAGGCCACTGCACCCAGGCGATCTCCAGTTGGTCGGACTCCAGCGGCACGGTGATCGGCAGCAATGAGTGGTCCAGCTTCCCGGGCAACGACTTCGGCCTGGTCAAGTACACCGCGAACGTCGACCACCCGAGCGCGGTCGACCTCTACGACGGCTCCACGCAGACGATCACCAAGGCGGGCGAGGCGACCGTGGGCGAGAAGGTCACCCGCAGCGGCTCGACGACCCACGTGCACACCGGCACGGTCACCGGCCTGAACGCCACCGTGAACTACTCCGAGGGCACGGTCGGCGGTCTCATCCAGACCGACGTGTGCGCCGAGCCCGGTGACAGCGGCGGCTCGCTGTTCGACGGCGACACCGCGATCGGCCTCACCTCCGGCGGCAGCGGCGACTGCACCTCCGGCGGCGAGACCTTCTTCCAGCCGGTC
>NZ_MUBM01000216.1 GCF_002154505.1 Streptomyces carpinensis
AGCTCCAGCTGCGTACGCAGCAGGCGGTGGGCACCGCCCGCGTGGATGGCGGTGCCGATCGCCAGCGACCCGGTGAAGCTGATGCCGGCCACCGCCGGATTGGCGACCAGCGCCTCACCGGCCGCCGCGTCGCCCTGCACAAGGTTGAGCACGCCGTTCGGCAAGCCCGCCGCGCGGAACACGTCCACGAGCACCGCCGAGGTGAGCGGCGTCAGCGGCGACGGCTTCAGCACCGCCGTGCACCCGGCGAGGAGCGCGGGGGCCACCTTCCACATGGGGATCGCCAGCGGGAAGTTCCACGGTGAGATCAATCCCACCACGCCGATCGGCCTGCGGAAGGTGTACGCGAAGGTCCGCTCCTCCTCCGCGGGAGCGGTCACCCCGCCCAGGCGACGCGCCTGCCCGGTAGTGAACTCCAGTACCGCTTCGGCCCTTCGCACCTCCCCGGCCGCCTCCTTGAGCAACTTGCCCTGCTCGCGGGTGATCGCGTACGCGAGCTCTCCGGACCGCTCGTCCAGGATGCGCAGCGCCCTGGTGAGGAACGCGGCCCGCTCGACCGGCCCCAGAGCGCGCCACCCGTCCAGCGCCCGCCGCGCCTCCTCGACCGCCAGGTCCACGTCGGCGCCGCCCGACTCCGCGAACTCGCCCAGTACGTCGGTGAAGTCGGCCGGGTTCACATCGGCGCGCCGCTGTCCGGACTGCGCCGCGACCCACTGCCCGCCGATGAAGTTCCCCGTCAGATGTCCCGCCACCTCGAACCGGATGTCGCCCGGTGCCACAGCCATGTGCCGCTCCTTTGCAGCCGGTGGGATGTCCCCGCCACCCTCACCCTGCGCACGCCACCGGAACAACGGGCGATCTGCCAATGCCGGGTATAGGGGGCGGCTATGCCGGGTGCCGGTACATGGACGCCGCGGTCCACCAGCCGTACGCGGACGGTCTCGACGGACGAGGTCTGAACACCCGGCCCGGTACCGGGCGCGGCCGGCGACCGAAATCTCATCCGCGCTCGCGGAGGTACGTCTCCACCCTGCGGCACCCGTCAGCATCGCCCGCCCCCGGGCAGACAGTCGCCCCCGCCAGTCGCACGGCGCGGCCTCCAGCGGCACCAGCCGACCGGGTGCCCGTACCGAGATGCCGGGCTGCGGTCTCCAGCAGCGCGGCGGCGGCCGTTCTCGTCAGCGGGTGGCCGACCCCTTCGCGCAGCACGGGCCAGGGGGTCGGGCGCTGTCCCTCCGCTGAGCCTCGGCCGGCTGATGCCCGGTCAGGTGTCAGCCCTCCCGTCGATGCCTCATAGGCGACGACCGGTCCCTCATGAGCGGCGACGGGTGCCTCATGAGCACCGACCGCCCGCGGTCACGAGGCCGCGCCGGTCAGGGCGAGGAACTCGCTGCGGGAGCGGGCGTCGGAACGCAGCAGGCCGAGCAGGGTGGAGGTCATGGTGCTGGAACCGGTGGCCTGGACTCCGCGCAGGGTCATGCAGGAGTGCTCGGCCTCGATCACCACCCCGACGCCCTTGGGCTCCAGGTGGGTCTGGAGCCAGTCGGCGACCTGTTTGGTCAGGCGCTCCTGCACCTGGGGGCGGCAGGCGAAGTGCTCGACGACGCGGGCCAGCTTGGAAAGGCCGAGGATCCGCGCGCCGGGCAGGTAGCCGACGTGGGCGGTGCCGACGAACGGCAGCAGGTGGTGCTCGCAGACGGACCGGACGGGTATGCGGCGGGCCAGGACGAGTTCGTCGTAGCCCTCGTCGTTGGGGAAGGTGGTCAGGTCGAAGGGACGCGGGCTGAACAGTTCGGCGTAGGCCCGGGCCATCCGGCCCGGTGTGCCGCGCAGGCTCTCCGAGGCGGTGGAGATGCCGAGGGCGTCGAGGAACTGGCCGGCTGCCGCCTCCGCGGCGGCCAGGTCGATACCGCCGGGCTCGTGGACCACCCGCAGGGCACGTCCTGCGGGTGCCGTTCCTTCGTCGCCCTGAGGGTGTATCCGGGCGGTGGCGTCGTGCGGCTTGGTCATGTCAGCTACCACCGATGCCGAGGGCGGTGAGGAGCACCAGAACGAGGGTGACCACGGCGAACAGGCCGTGGGCCAGGACCACTGGCAGTGGGAAGTGCCGTTCGGCGGGGACGGCTCCCACGGCTCCGGAAGCGGTCGCGGCCGCTGGTGCCGCCGCGGCTGTGGCACGGTCGCGGTGGACGGGGATCCAGCGGGCCAGCATGACGAACCCGAGCAGGGCGACCGGCAGGAGCAGGCCGAACGCGGTCCAGGCCAGGGCGTTCTCGTCGGTCACGGCATAGATGATCCACACCACCAGCCCGAGCGCGGCCAGGGCCAAGTGCCCGAAGACGACGGGTGCGGGCAGGCGGCTGGTACCGGACTGCTGCTGACGGATCCCGCCGTGCTGGATCCAGGTGCCGAGCATGTAGAACCCGCCGAGGGCGGTGATCACCCAGGTGATCAGTGCGGCGATGTCCATGGGGAACTCTCCCGGTGGTGAGCATGTCGAAGGCGGCCGGACCGCACCGGCCGCGGTGTCAGGTGCGCGGGGCGGAGCCGGTGTCCCGCGCACCGCGGCCGGGCGTGTATCCCTCGGCCTGGGTGTCCTCGTCGGCGACCCGCACGCCGTATCGGTAGGCGAGCTTTCCGCCCAGGAATCCCGAGACGCCCAGGACCGCCAGGCTGACCGCGGACAGGGCGATCTTGCCCAGGCCGACACTGCCGTCGGTGTGGGTGCCGTGGCGCCAGGCGAAGTTGACGGCGTAGGCGGCCGTCACCAGCAGGTTCAGCGTCATGTGGACCAGGGCGGTGCGAAAGGCCGGGGTGCCGGTGGGGATCGCGAACAGGTCGAGGAATCCGACCATGGCTGCCGCCAGGGCACCGATCAGCCCCACCGCGATCAGCCACTGCGAGCCCTCGGTGAGGAACTCCGGACGGTGCACGGCGTGGGAAGCGATGTCGAACACCAGGCCGGCCACCCAGGCGCCGATCGGCACGGTCACCAGGATCGGGTGGAACGGGTGGCCGTAGGGGCCGGCGAGCGAGGCGCTGACCGGGCGCTTCGCCTGAAGCTGTGACTCACTGGCCATCGCAACCTCCCTTCTATTTCACCAACAAATCTTGGTCTTATTAGGAGAGGCCGTCAAGACGTCGCAGCACAATCCGATCTGAGCAGCGCTTGCGCCCATGCAGGCTGGAGTTACTGTGGTCCTGTGGCTTCTGATCCGACTGCGCCGGCCGACGCGGCCGACGCCGGCATCGACTCCGTCAGCGTCCTGAGCGAGGCGTCACGGCGGCGCATGTTCACCTTCATCCGACGCGCCCGCCGCGCCGTCACCCGTGACGAGGCGGCCGCCAGCGTTGGCATCTCGCGCAAGCTCGCCGCCTTCCACCTGGACAAACTCGTTGAAGCCGGCCTGCTGCGCGCCCGCTACGAGTCGCCCGGTGGGATCCGCAAGGTCGGCAGGCGGCCGAAGGTCTACGAGCCGACCGACACCCAGATCACCGTGAGCATCCCCGACCGGCGGCACGAACTCCTGGCGGACCTCCTCCTGGACGCAGTCCTGACCGAGGGCGCCGACGAGAGCGCCGTGCACGCGGCGCTGCGGACCGCCGAGCAGCGCGGCCGTCGGATGGGCCAGGACGCGCGGGAGGAGACCCGCCCGGGCCGCCTCGGCCCGGAGCGCGGGCTGACCGCCTGCGAAGGGCTGCTGGAGCAGTACGGCTACGAACCGGTCCGGGAGACCCCCACCAGGCTCCGGCTGCTCAACTGTCCGTTCCACCCGCTGGCCGCGAAGGCCCCCGACCTGGTGTGCGGCATGAACCATGCCTTCCTCAGCGGCTACCTCGACGGCCTCCAGGTCAGCGGGGTCCGGGCTGTCCTGGCCCCCGAGCCCGGGGAATGCTGCGTACGGCTGGGCCCCTGCGAAGGCGACGGTGATGACCGGATGGCGCCAGAGAGCTGACTGGACGCTGCCCTGTCCGCGCGGGCCGCCGCCCGCGCCCGACCCTGCCCGCACCGGAAGGGCGCGGGTGGGAGACGAGCGCTCCGCGACACCGCGCGGGGCTCGCCCATGATCGGTGCTCGAGTCTTTCCGAGCTGGGGGAAACGCCCGTTCCGGCGTTCTTACCGGAGCACTGTCATGTTGACCAAACGCATCCTGAACCGTCCCACTCGTTCCACCGAACCGG
>NZ_MUBM01000217.1 GCF_002154505.1 Streptomyces carpinensis
CGATCTACAGCTGGAGTACTAAGCTGATGCACAGCATCGCAAGTTCTCAGCTCGACAAACGTATCGAGCTGAGAGGCCCGGAGGACGAACTGAAGGAGCTTGCCGACACATTCGATAGCATGATGGATCGGCTTGACCGGGCTTTCAACGCACAGCGACGTTTTGTCTCGAACGCTTCCCACGAGCTACGCACCCCGCTCGCGATCAACCGTACTTTGCTCGAGGTGCACATGTCCGATCCGAACGCGTCACCGGCGTTGACTTTCCTGGGCAACTCGCTCCTGGCCACCAATCAGCGCAGTGAGCAGCTCGTAGAGGGCCTTCTGTTGCTTGCTCGCAGTGAGAACGAGCTGGTTGAGCGCAAACCGGTCGACATGGCCGAGCTCGCTACCCGAGCTGTTCGGCAGGTATCAGCTGAAGCTGAGGAACTGGGAGTGGAGTTGCGCGGCGAGTACCTGTCGACGCAGGTGCAGGGAAATACCGTCATGCTTGAACGGCTCGCGTTCAATCTGGTGCAGAACGCCGTTCATTACAACCTCCCTGTCGGCGGATGGGTAGACGTGAGAACGTCACTTCGAGCCGACCACGGAACGCTGACCGTAATAAATTCCGGGCCAGTAATACCGGCGTACGAAGTGGACCACCTTTTCGAGCCCTTCACGCATCCGCGATATACCCATTCGGGCAGCAGAAGAGGTGTTGGGCTCGGGCTGGCAATCGTTCGTTCGGTGGCACGCTCCCACGGCGGTACCGTCGCTGCACGACCCCGTGCGAGCGGCGGATTGGAAGTCGCAGTGCGGCTGCCTGCCCGGCATTCTTCAGCCTGGCCCAAGGACCAAGAACCGCAGGCCGCTACGGAATAATGTGGACATGCGTCCGCAGGGATGCGCCTGAGACAGACCTCGCCCGGTACGGCAGCGTCGGAACGTTCGCCCGTGTGGCTTGGCCATCCCCCCGGCAGAGCATCCGCCGGCACCGCAACGAGCTGACGCCTGGCCTGCTGCCGCCCGGTCCGTCGCGAAACGGAGCACAGCTCTGGTTCGGGCGCTCAGTGGGTGTGGCGTCAGCCCGTGCCGTCGGTCGGGTCGTCGTCCGTGCAGGGTGCCGACTCCTAGGGTGCGGTGCCGGCTCCGCGTGGGCCACTGGCTGGTGGGCAGGCGCAGGGATGCGCCGGGCGGTCACGCTGGTCTTGTGCGGGCGATTGCCGTCCGGTTCAAGCCCGAGGGGAGTGGGCGTCCCGGCGGCACCAGACCGGGTTTGGGTGTGCCGGTCTGGTGTGCCGGTCAGATGCCGTGCGAGGTGGCGGTATTGGCCGGTGGGGAGGGCATTTGGGGGCGTTTGGTGGAGTACTGGTCCGCGGTGACGGTCAGGGACTGTGCGATCTGACGCAGGTAGGAAATGAGCCGCTCGGTCTCTTCCTGGTCGCCGTCGGCAGCCTGGGTGGCCTGTTCCCACCTCTGCTGCAGGATCGCCTCTGCCTGTGCCCTGGCGGCCCGCACCATGTTGCGGGCCTGTTCGCGGGCCGCGGAGACGGTCTGCTCGGCCGACTGCTGGGCGCGGGCCTGCTGCAGTACGGCGTCCACGGTCGGCACCCCGGTGGGGGCGCTGCCGTCGCCGATGTTGTTCGCCCGGATCCAGTCCCGGTGACGCTGCATGTCTGTCCGCAGCCGGTCGTTCTCCTGCGTGAGCGCGGTGAGAGTCGCCGCGCAGCGGCGCAGGGTGTCGTGCACCGCCTCTTCGCTGTAGCCGCGACGTGTCAGCGGGGCGCGGGGGAAGGTCATCGACCGCAGTGTCTCGGGCGTCACCCGGTGCGGCTCCGGATGGTGTGCTCCTGTCTCGTTCACGTCTCTCCGATCACCGATCCTCTTCGAAGTGCAGCAAGTCGTGGGGTATGCCGGCGTCTGCCAGATCGCGCACTGTCGCGGAGACCATGGCCGGCGAGCCGCAGACGTAGAAGGAGCGTCCGCTCCAGTCGGCGGCGCGCAGGACCGGGCCGGCGAGGCTGCGGTTGTCGAAGGTGCCGGCGTCCGCGCCGACCAGCGGCGTGATACGAAGCCACGGGTGCGCCTGGGCCAGTTGCCTCAGCGCGGGCAGGTCGTACAGGCCGTGGGTGTCGCGTGCCCCGACGAACAGGTCCACCCGGCGCTGACGTCCATGCCGGGCGATCTCCTCGACCAGGGCGCGCAGTGGGGCCAGGCCGGTGCCCCCGGCGATCAGCACCAGATCCCGTCCGGCGGAGGTCTGCAGCGTGAGCCTGCCGCCGACGGGGGCTCCGAGGCGTAGTACGTCGCCTTGACGCAGCCCGTACACCAGGGCCGGGCTGACCAGGCCGCCGTCGACGGCGCGCACGTGGAACTCGATGGTCCCGTCGGCGCGCGGTGCGTTGGCCGGGGTGAAGGCCCGCCAGGTGCTCGGCAGCATCGGGGCTTCCACCATCACGGACTGCCCGGCCGCGTACGCCATCGGCTGGTCCAGGCGCACCGTGAGGACCGCGATGTCGAAGCCGCGTTGCTCATGCCGCACCACCTCGGCGTTCCACCACGACGGATTCGTCATGCTGTCGGCTTCGGCGGCCTGAATCATGGTGCGGGCCACCAGGGTGTAGGCCTCGGTCCAGCCGCGCTGCAGTTCCGGGGTCCACGCATCGCCCAGGAAGTAGGCCAGCGTGGCCAGCAGCGCTTGCCCCACGGCCTCGTAGTGCTGCGCCACCACCTGGAACCTACGGTGGTCGCGGCCCAGTTGCTGCAGGTACGGAACGAGCCGGTCTGGATCGTCCGCGTCCGCGACGATCCGGCCCAGGGCGGCGACGAGCCGATCGCGCTGCGCTCCCATGGATACCGGGAACATCGGCCGGACCTCTGGCGCGATGAGGAACAGGTAGGAGTAGAAGTAGCGCGGGACCTCGTCCCCCGACTTGCCGACCAGGGCGAAGGAATCTCTCAGCGCCTGGGAATCGCTCATGTCCGCCCTCCGGTGGCTGACATCAGAGGGTGACCTCCAAGAACAATCGTGAGCCCGTCCGCGGCTCGTCCGTGAGGAGCCGTCGGCGGCCGTGTCAATTCGAACTGGCCTGGCCGGCCGCGACCATGGTGTCGCTTATCACGCCGTAGACCGCCGTCCAGGACTCCTCGACGGCCGGTGTCCACGCATCGCCCGCGTAGTGGCGCAAGGTGGCGATCAGGCTGGTCCCCACGGCCGGGTAGTGCTCGGCCAGCGCGCCGTATCCCGCATGGCGTCGCCCCAGGTTCTGCAGCATGCCTGTCAGCGCCTCGGTGTTCTCCAGGTTGGAGACCAGGGCACCCAGAGCCGCCCACAGGCGGTCGCGCTGCTCGTCGAGGTGAGGGGCGAACAGGGGGCGCACACCGGGATGATGCTCGAACAGGTGATCGTAGAAGTATGCGGTCACCTGCGAGCCGTGGGGCTGAACAGCCGCGAAGCTGCTCCGGATCAGTGAGAGGTCTGCGGTCATGGCGGCCGACTGTAGCCACTGGCGCGTGAATCGAACAAGTTGGGTCCGGGGTGAGGTCGTACTGTTGACGCACCGCCAACTTGCGTCCACACTCCCGACACGTGCTGCGGCCTATCCGGCACGATCCCGCCAGGCCGGCTTGCTGCCCCCTGTGCTTCCGAGGGCCGAGGATGCTGGAATCGGACTTACTTCGCCCTCCCCATGCACTCCGCAGGTCCGTTGACGCGAGGGGCCTCTCGCCGGGCCGGCAGTGTGCGCAGAACGAGTGTGACGTTTGCTCGGGTCGGTGCGCTTGAGGAAGTGTGACCTGTGACGGGTGGTGTACGCATCGAAGTTTCTTCGGGGGTGGGGTATCGAGCGGCCGGGTGAGGCGCGTGGGAGAGTTTCGGCGGTCGGGCCGAACCGAAGGGGGCGCGGCCGGCTACGGGATCTTGGGGGTGGCGGGCTGTTAAGGGCGTCGTCGCGTACGCCAGTGCCTCTCCGCGGGGCCTGCGATCGCGGCGCCGCATGTCTTCGGCCACCGCGACATCAACACGACGGCACCGAACGCACTGTCCCCTTCGAATCATTCCTGTCCGCATCGATCTCCGGTGCAACCCGCACGCAGTCGACGAAATGCTCCTCCGCGAACACGTCGAGCGGTGCCGCCCCCAACCTGGCGACCCCGCCATCGGCCGTCGCGAGCCCCGGCCGGCTCGCACGTCGGGATTCGACGACCCAGCGCCCGGTAAGTCCACCGGGCGTGGAGGGCAAGTGCTTGCCGGCACGAGGGGCCGTCGAGGACGGATGGACGAGCACGGGCCCGGTTTCCGCGCCCGCCCCTACGCCGTCCACGAGGCATTCTGAAGTGACATCACAGGACCGGCGCTGTCTGAAAGTCGAGGATCCAGTGCCGGGTGCGGTGTGACGTCGGCACGCTCAATGGCTGGAAGTCGACGTTCCCGTAAACCGCATGTCACGAGTGGCAGACGACGCGTCACCGGAAGCTCCAACTCACCCCCGGCCGTGCCCGTTTACGCGCGCGCAACATTTACCGCACGGCCGATTTTCGGCCAACATCACTTCAGGGCCCTGGCATGTACGCGACCCTGATGCGACTCTTCCTGCACCCGCCGCACGAGCACAGCAACGTCGGATCCCTTCCGGCCAGTGCCCCACACTGTCCGGCCCCCCGCCAAAGGAGCTTGTGTGACTCCCCGATCCGCGCGCCACAAGCGCACCACCCTGGTCGTCGCCACCGCCGTCGCCGCTGGAGCCCTTCTCGGTACCGCTCTGACCACCAGTGCCTCGGCCCAGACCCCGTCCGACACCACCGCTCGCACCCCTCTGGCCGCCGCACCCACGGCCCTGTCGTCCGCATCCCGCACCTCGCTCCTGCAGAAGGCACAGTCCGGTGCGGCCGACACCGCTTGGCGGATAGGCCTCGGCGCCGAGGAGAAGCTACTCGCCAAGGACGTCGTCAAGGACGCCGACGGCACCCTGCACACCCGCTACGAGCGCACCTACGCGGGCCTGCCCGTCCTCGGCGGCGACCTCGTGGTCCACACCGCGAAGTCGGGCAGCACCGAGGGCGTCACCAAGGCGGCCAAGGCGGCCATCAAGGTGGCCTCGCTGACGCCGCGGGTCACCACTGCCGAGGCGCAGAAGCAGGCCCTGGCGGTCGCGAAGGCCGCGGGTTCGGACAGGACGGCCGCCGACCGGGCGCCTCGCAAGGTGATCTGGGCGGGCTCCGGCGCACCGGTCCTGGCGTACGAGACGGTGATCGGCGGCTTCCAGGACGACGGCACGCCCAACGAGCTCCACGTCATCACCGACGCCACCAGCGGCAAGGAGCTCTACCGCTACCAGGGCGTCGAGACCGGCATCGGCAACACCCACTACAGCGGCCAGGTCTCCCTGACCACGACCCAGTCGGGTTCGACGTACACGCTGACCGACGGTGCGCGCGGCGGCCACAAGACGTACAACCTCAACCAGGGCACCACCGGTACCGGCACCCTGTTCTCCCAGTCCGGCGACACCTGGGGTGACGGCACCAACTCCAACGCCGCCACCGCGGGCGCGGACGCCGCCTACGGGGCCCAGGAGACCTGGGACTTCTACAAGAGCACCTTCGGCCGCAACGGCATCAAGAACGACGGCGTGGGCGCGTACTCCCGCGTCCACTACGGCAGCAACTACGTCAACGCCTTCTGGCAGGACAGCTGCTTCTGCATGACCTACGGCGACGGCGCCAACAACAACGACCCGTTGACGTCCCTGGACGTGGCCGGCCACGAGATGAGCCATGGCGTCACCGCCGCCACGGCCGGCCTGAAGTACAGCAAGGAGTCCGGCGGCCTGAACGAGGCGACCTCCGACATCCTGGGCACGGGCGTGGAGTTCTACGCCAACAACTCCTCCGACCCCGGTGACTACCTCATCGGTGAGAAGATCGACATCAACGGCAACGGCACCCCGCTGCGCTACATGGACAAGCCCAGCAAGGACGGCGCCTCCGCCGACTACTGGTCGCGGACGGTGGGCAGCAAGGACGTGCACTACTCGTCCGGTGTCGCCAACCACTTCTTCTACCTGCTGTCCGAGGGCAGCGGTGCGAAGACGGTCAACGGCGTCAGCTACAACTCGCCTACCTACAACGGTTCCACGGTGACCGGCATCGGCCGCGACAAGGCGCTGCAGATCTGGTACAAGGCACTGTCCGAGTACTTCACGTCGTCGACCAACTATGCGGCGGCACGCACCGGCACCCTCTCGGCGGCCGCCGCCCTCTATGGCTCCGGCAGTACCGAGTACAACGCGGTGGCCGCGGCCTGGACCGCGGTCAACGTCAACTGACCAGCGACAGCCAGATGGCGGGCGGCACCCGGGAGAGCACTTTCCGGGTGCCGCCCTTTTCTTGCCGCACTCATGTCTTCGAAGCCTTCACCACCCGCGAGGACATCGGCGCGACCCTGCAGTTGCCGAATACCTGATCCATGCTGGTCAGGCCGCATGGGTGTACTCGTGGAGGGTGCCGCCGAGTCGCGTGCGTCTGCGTATGTCGAGACGCGCGATCGTGCCCGGATGTTCGATCGGAGCAGGTAGCGGATGGAGGGGGCGAGCATTGGCGATGCCCTGGTGTGGCCTGTGCTCGTTGTAGAAGGATTCGAACTCGCGCAGGGCATAGAGGAGATGGCGCTGGTTCCAGATCAGTGTGCGGTCCAGCAGTTCTCGTCGGCAGGTTTGCACTCACCTCTCCATGATGGAGTTCATCCTTGGCATCTGAACGCCGCTGAGCACCACCTCGATGCCCGCGTCCTTGAGGACTGCGTCGAACAGCCCGGGGAACTTCCCGTCTCTGTCCCGGATCAAGAACCGCGCTCGGCAGCCCGCGTCCTCGAGGTCCATGACGAGGTTCTTTGCGGCCTGGACCACCCAGGCCGCGGACGGGTGAGCAGTGGCGCCCAGGATACGGACCCGACGGTTGGCGTGCTCGATCACCGCGAACACGTATAGCCGCACCCCGGACAGGGTGACCGTTTCGAAGAAGTCACAGGCCAGAAGGGCGTCGGCCTGGGAGCGCAGGAAGTCGCCCCAGGTACTGCAGCTCCGTTCGGGCGCCGGGTCGATCCCGGCATCCTTGAGGATCTCCCATACCGTGGAAGCGGCAACCTTGATCCCCAGCACGAGCAGCTCACCGTGCACTCTTCCTGTAGCCCCAGCTGGGATTTTCGCGCGCCAGGCGCAGCACCAGGGCTCTGATCGAGTGCACGGTCCGTGGCCGACCCGGGCGCATCGGCCGAGACCGGGCCGCGTGGCGGCGTGCGACCAGGTCGCGATGCCATCCCATCACCGTCTCCGGGCGCGCCAGCAGCCGCATCCTGCGCAGCACATGCCGTGGCAGCCGATGCAGCAGCGCCGCCAGTAACGCCCGGTCGGTCGGGATCAACCGCACCCTCTGCTTGCCGAGTTGGCGTTCCAGCACCGTGATCTGATGACGCAGGGCAAGGATCTCCGCGTCCTTGTCCCGGGCGCTCATCGGCAGCAGGCGCAGCAGGGTGAATGCGTTCGTCACGCCCAGGTAGGCAAGTCGTAGCAGCACGGTCGATCATCATGCCGCGCTGATCGACAGCCACGTGAGTGCCGGCGCGAGCGACCGCGGTCGACATCCCGCACACCGGCTACCACCAGGGCGGATGTGTTTTCGGCAAGGGCAGCGTCGTCCGCGATCGCTCTGCGGACAGTGTTCCTCGAGATCCCCAGCTTCCTGGCGATCACCCGGATCGGCATCTGCTCACTCCGGTGCAGTCGGCGGATCTCCGCCCAGTCCTCCACGCTGATCACCCTTCCTCCCGATCTGGCTCAACGAGCCAGACCCTCTGGAGGGGGTCAACTTTCAAGCGCCGCTACTGGTCCACTTTTCAGGTTCTGGATCACTTTCCGT
>NZ_MUBM01000218.1 GCF_002154505.1 Streptomyces carpinensis
CCGCAGGCGCCTGCGGCATCCGGTCCGCAGATGCCGGCCGCGCCCGGAGCACAGGCATCCGCCGCACCCGGGTCCGACCCCCATGGCCAGGGCGGCACCGACGGCACTGCCGCGCCCGGTGGCCCCGGCGGCTCGCCCGTCGACGGCTCCTGGCCGCCGCCTCCGCCTGCCACGCCCGCCTACGCGGCCGGTGGCGCCGACGGTGGAGCGGCGGGCGGCCCGGGTGGCCCGGGTGGCGGCTCGGGCTGGGACTCCGGCTGGGGCTCGACGTACCAGCAGCCCGCGCCGAAGCCGCGCGGCCGGCGCGGCGGACTGGTCGCCGCGGTGCTCGTGGCCGCGCTGGTCGCGGGCGGCCTGGGCGGCGGCATCGGGTACACGCTGGCCAAGAACGACGACACGGGTTCCACCACGGTCTCCGCCTCCGACACCGGCGCCTCGCAGGTCAAGCGCGACCCGAACTCGATCGCGGGCGTGGCGGCCAAGGCGCTGCCGAGCACCGTCACCATCGAGGCCGAGAGCAGCAACGGCCAGGGCGGGACTGGCACCGGCTTCGTGTTCGACACCCAGGGCCACATCGTCACCAACAACCACGTGGTGGCCGACGCGGTGGACGGCGGCAAGCTCACCGCCACCTTCCCCAACGGCAAGAAGTACGACGCCGAGATCGTCGGTCACGCGCAGGGCTACGACGTCGCGGTCATCAAGCTCAAGAACGCGCCGTCGGACCTCAAGCCGCTCGCCCTCGGCAACTCGGACAAGGTGGCCGTGGGCGACGAGACGATCGCCATCGGTGCCCCCTTCGGACTGTCGAACACGGTGACGACAGGCATCATCAGCGCCAAGAGCCGCCCGGTCGCCTCCAGCGACGGCAGTGGCGACAGCAAGGCGTCCTACATGAGCGCCCTGCAGACGGACGCCTCCATCAACCCGGGCAACTCCGGGGGGCCGCTCCTCGACGCGCGCGGCGCGGTCATCGGGATCAACTCCGCGATCCAGTCCTCCAGCAGCGGTGGGCTCGGCGGTTCCGGCCAGTCCGGTTCGATCGGCCTCGGCTTCGCCATCCCGATCAACCAGGCCAAGTACGTCGCCCAGCAACTGATCAAGACGGGCAAGCCGGTCTACGCCAAGATCGGTGCGTCGGTCTCCCTGGAGGACTCGACGAACGGCGCCCAGATCACCGACCAGGGCGCCAGCGGCTCCGCCGCCGTCGAGCAGGGCGGCCCCGCCGACAAGGCCGGCCTCAAGCCCGGCGACGTCATCACCCGGCTCGACGACTCGGTGATCGACTCCGGCCCCACCCTCATCGGCGAGATCTGGACCCACAAGCCGGGCGACACGGTCAAGATCACCTACAAGCGCGGCGGCCAGGAGCACACGGTCGACGTCACCCTCGGCTCCCGGGTGGGCGACAGCTGACCTTCACGTGTGCCTGGGCCACCGCTCCAAGACGACTGACCCGCACACGCGCGTGCCGACCCGTTAGTCTTGTCCCCGCGCCGCCGATCAGGCAGGCGCGGGGAGGTGTGCCCGAGCGGCCTAAGGGAACGGTCTTGAAAACCGTCGTGGCAGCGATGTCACCGTGGGTTCAAATCCCACCGCCTCCGCACTGAGAGCAGCGAAAACGGCCTCTGACCTGGATGTTTGGTCAGGGGCCGCTCTCGTGTCCGGCTACCGTGACTGCCCGGTGTTCCCCGTGGTTCCCCGCTCGATCGGGCACGTGAGGGGCACGGCGGGTATCTACCGCTTCAGGGCCCGGTACCGCTTCAGGAGCGCCGTGAGTTTCGCGGGGTCGGCTCCGCTGTTTAGTTCCTCGACGAGGTCATCCGGGCACAGCTCGTAGAGGTCGCCCCACCAGCGCCTACCCCGGTTGTCCCAGATCCGATAGCCGCCGGGCACTCCTCTAGCGACGTATCTCCTTCTGGCCATGATCCTCCTGTGTCCAAGCTCACGGACACGGTAGCGCGCGGTCGGCGTAGCGGCTTTGGGTTGGGGTTTCAATGACCGAGTCAAGGGCGCACGACTCGGTCAGTTCTTCTGGGTCTTGCCGGGGATCTTGGTGAGCTGCGTTTCCCCTGGTCCACAGGCTGATCGACTACTGCTGACCGGTCGTCATTGGCCGTCGATGGGTGCTCTCGATCAGCCTCGGACGGCCCAGAGACGGCCCGACGATGTCAGCCCAGCTGCTCCCGAGTGGCCTTGAGGTCGTCAACCACGAAGACATCTTGGGACCACTGACCAGGCCATGCCGCCAATATCAGATCCTTGGCTCCTGCCTGCGCCAGCATCGATCGCTTCTCAGTAACCCGGGTCGCTTGCGTCACTATCCCCTTCGCATCGACTCGGAGCAAAGTAATGGTCTGGCCTCGCCAGGGAAACCCACCCTCAACCGAGCTGGTGCGGCGAAGAGACGAAGCGTCATAGTCGGCAAATCTAGGCATGATCGCAGCCTAGAGGAAGCGCTCCGCGCTAACGGAGCGGCTGAGCGACTCCTTCAACGCCAAGGCGCACCAGCGATCGCTTGCAGCCTGTCAGAGGCTCCAGCCCCGGCCGGTCGGTCCAACCCCACCAGACATGCCGACCGGCACACCGCCACAGCGTCCCAGATGCGTGACGAGGTAGTGCGTCGGAGGATGTGGTTTGACGCCTTTCGACAGGAGGCCGAGATGATCATCGTCGCGGCGTTTAGAGGCGACGGCCCAGATCGGCACTCCCGACCGAGAGGCGGCCGAACGATCCGGGTGGTCCCCGGCGCTCTGCCTGGCAGTCAGTGGCCGCCGCAGACGCCTGGTCCCCCTGCCCGGTGATTTTCCGGAAGGTGTCATGCCATGATCACCGAGACCTCTGCCACGGCCTCCACCACGCCCCTTAATGGCCGAGTGGCCGTCATCACCGGCGCGTCCAGTGGCATCGGCGAGGCGTCGGCCGAGCGCCTGGCTTCGCTGGGTGCGAAGGTCGCCGTACTGGCGCGGCGCGCCGACCGTCTGGATGACCTGGTCACGCGCATCGGCAAGAACGGTGGCACCGCCGTGGCGATCGCCGTCGATGTGACCGACGCAGCCGCGGTGCAGGCCGCGGCCGAGCGCGTCCAGGCGGAGCTGGGCGGCGCTGACCTGCTCTTCAACAACGCCGGCGTCATGCTCCCCGCGCCCGTCGAGGAGCTGCGCGCCGACCAGTGGCAGCGCCAGATCGACCTCAACATCTCCGGGCTGATGAACGTCATCGGCGCATTCACCGAGCAGCTCGTGCGGGCCGCCGCCGAGCGCGGCGTCGCCGACCTGATCAACACCTCTTCCAGCGCCGCGCAGAACCTCTACCCGACCTTCGCCGTCTACGCCGCCACCAAAGCGTTCGTCTCGCACCTGTCCAAGCACCTCCGGATGGAACTGGGCCCGAAGAAGGTGCGGGTCTCCGCGATCGAGCCCGGCATCGTGGGCACGGAGCTCCAGGACCACGTCACCGATGCCGGCGCCGCCGCGTGGCTGGAGGGCTCGAAGGAGACCGTCGACTGGCTTCAGCCTCACGACATCGCGCAGACGGTCGGCTTCATCGCCTCCCTCCCGCTGCGCGTCAACCTCCCGCAGGTATTCATCATGCCCACCGCCCAGGCGAGCTGACCCGGACCGTGATCCCCCTGCTGTCACCGCCGGTTCACAGCAGGGAGCAGGAGAGAAGACGCCATCACGCTCGATCAACCGAAGCAATACGGCGGCTCAGCGCCGTACCCACAGCTCAGTCGAAATCTTCCTGACGCTCACACCTGGAGGCGATCCGCATGCCATTCTCCCAGCCCATACAGGGTTTCCGGAACTACTACGAACGCTCCGGCAGCGGCACGCCCGTCGTCCTAGTCCACGGGAACCCGGGCGACCACATGGAGTTCTCGCGCGTGGTTCCGCTTCTCGGCGACGACGTCGACGTACTCACCCCCGACCTGCACGGGTACGGCAAGTCCGACAAGCACTTGGAGAATGTCGGCAATGCCTACTCGCTCACCGGCCAGGTCGACGCCGTCATCGCGCTCATCGACGACTTGGGCATCAGCAACGCCGTGCTGTGCGGCTACGACGTGGGAAGCTTCACCGTTCAGACCATCGCAATGAAACGCCCGGACCTGGCGCACTCTCTCGTCATCGCTCCGCCGACGCTGGGGGTCGGACGGCGGATCCTGGAGGAGAAGGCCGTCAACGCCTTCCTGCACGCCATCTTGTACAAGACCAGGCTGGTCGAGGACTTGATCGACGGGAAGCCTGAAGCCGTGCGTGCAGCTTTGCGAGAGAACCTGGAGAGCTGGTCGCCCCCCGGCTCCCCCGCAGTCGACGTACTCCTCGACCACCTCACCGAGAATCACTCGAAGCCGGGCGAATTCGTCGCCGGCGCGATGTGGTTCCGCTACCCCGAGGGCAACCCCATCACCTTCTACGCCAACGAGACCAAACCCGCGCCGGAGGACAGGTTCTCGAAGAATCTCACCATTCTGTGGCCCGACAGCGACGCGCTCTTCCCTACGGAGTGGAGCGACACGCTCGACGACTACTACAGCGACTACGATCTGCACTTCATGAAAAACACGGGGCACTTCAGCCCCGTCGACTCCCCTGAGACCTGGGCGGAGCACATTCGCAAGCACGTACAGGCCGCCGCGAAGTAGTGGATCTCGCTTTCAAGTCCCAGCGGGCGCGGCCTGGCTCTCGGGTTTTGTCGACCGAACTCGGATCAGCTACGAGCTGGCCGCGCGTACATCCTGCTTGCAATCATGCGGCGGCAATCGAGTTACCTCCGCTGCCCGACCGGCTGAACCCCATCGTTGCTGACAGACTCCACCGGGAGAAGCACCATGCCTAATTTTCACCATAATATGTTCGAGCACGAGGGCGTCCGAATCCATTACGTGACCGCTGGTACATCACCGGTCCAGGGTGGGGGCGATCGGACCATCGTATTGATCCACGGCTGGCCACAGACCTGGTGGGAATGGCGTCACATCATAGAGCCGCTTCGTTCTGACGGCTGGTTCGTAGTGGCACCGGACGTCCGAGGGGCCGGCGGCTCGTCGAAGCCCGCGGGTGGCTACGACAAGCAGACCATGGCAGGCGACATCAGAGCGTTGCTGCGACACCTCGGCGTGCAGAAACCGATCACGATCGTCAGCCACGACCTCGGGATGCTGGTCGGCTACGGGTATGCATGCCTATGGCCTGACGAAGTCGCGCGCCTCATGGTCTCGGAGGCACCGATCCCAGGCACCGCCGGATACGAAAGCGCTGTGGCGACGAGCAAGTACAGCGAGAACAGGATCTGGCACTTCCACATGCATGGGGCAGCGGACAACGCTGCCGAGATGCTCATCGAGGGCCACGAGTTCCCGTACCTTCGCTCGTTCTACCTCAGGCTGAGTGCGAACCCCGATGCCATCTCGATCGCGGACGCGGAGCGCTACGTCGCCGACTACACGCAGCCCGGAGCCATGCGAGCGGGCATCGAGCTCTTCAGGGCCTTTGAGAAGGATGCAGAAGACAACCGGCGCATCTTGGCGGAAAAAGGGAAACTCACAATGCCTGTGCTAGGGCTGGGAGGTACTGCCAGCTTCTTCCTCCCCATAGCCGAAAAGATGCTCTCAGAGGTTGCCGAAAACGTCACCGTACGAGCGGTCGAAGATTCGGGTCACTGGATGGCCGAAGAGCAACCGGAGAAACTCCTGGAACGCCTGCGCGACTGGTTCCAGGAGACCGGCGGGTGAACGGGCAAGATGAATTGGTGGCACAGTTCGCTGCGGAAGGGCTGGCTTCAAAGGTGGAGCAGCGTGACACTCACTATCCCCATTCAGGAATCTGAGGACTTTATACATCGAGTCTCGCCCGAGAGTAAAGGCTACATCAACACGGGTTGGCGTTACGCGCTGCGCTAATCCGTCGACCTTCGGCGACCTGGGTGACCTGGAATCACCCGGCGATTTCTTTTCGTGTTGGTACAGCGGTAGAGGTCCACGAGGTTGGCGGAACGGCTTTGGGCTGGAGCCGGTTTGGCGCGAGTGATCATGGCCCATTACGCTCGCCAGCGGATCGGGCAGGTTTGTGAGCCTGCCCGTTAGTGCCCGATCTTGGGCCGTGATCTTCGAGGCTCGCGCCAAATTGGCTGCCTAAAGCCGTGGAGCCGACCGGCATCAGCCACAGGGGGTTTTCCTACCTCTGTCCGCATGCACGCAGCGCGCCGCCGGGCGCGGCCAGCCGGGGCGGAGACAGGAGGCAGGCCGCGCCGCAGAGGCGGCGCGCGCCCGCGCCGTGCGCGGGCCTTGATGAGGTAGAGAAACCCGTAACAGGCTCTAGCTTGCGCGGCTCAGTGCGGTCAGGTGATCGAGGTACTCACGGCCTGTCGGCTCGGCTGCGAAGTCTCGGTTGACGATGGCTGCGAGCTCGCGGCTGACCATGAGCAGGGACGGCAGGGACTGCGAGGCGGCGAGGATTCCGCGGTAGTCACCTGTGGTCAGTGCAAACCAAGCCCGCATCTCGTGAGCCCAACCGGCGATCTCCGCGTTGCCGGACTCATCCGCTAAAGACAGGGCCGCCTTCCGCGTGCTCTCGGCTGCGGCCCGGTCGCCCATGTCGTACTCGACGCATCCGATCAGGAGCGCGAGCCAGCCGGACAGGGTGAGGACTTCGTGGTGCTGGGCGAGCGTGAGCCGCTGGGATTGGAGTCCGGCGACTCGCTTGAGCCATTGCCTGCCCTCGGCGGCGAGCTGGGCGCTTGGCAGATACGGGTACTCGGAGCAGAGTCGGTCAGTCGTGATCCGGAGTGCGTCCAGCGTGGCGTTGTCGACGTCGGACGCCTGCAGCCTGCTGATGATGTCGAGCGTCTCCATGCCGCTGATGGCGGCGATCTCGGCGTTTCCGTCCCGCTGTCCGGCTACCGGGAAGATCGCGTGAGTGACGGTGCCGAAGGTAGCGGCGATGATCGGCTTGTAGAAGTCGCTCGGCATCACTTCGCCGGACTCCCAGCGCTTCCACTGCCGCACCATGCTGGGGCCTTCCGGCAGAGGCTTCGGTGCGTGTGCCCGGAGCGCGGCCACCACTTCGGCCTGCGACCACTGCCGGGCTTCGCGCTCGGAGGAAAGTCGTCGCGCCCACGCTGGCCGTTCGTCACTCATGTGCTGCCCTCCCGTCGGGTGCTTGCCTTCGAGTCTGGCATTCAGAGAGCTGGTGACACGGGGGGTGACAGGGGGTTGGCACCAAGGCTGTCCCCCGGTGACACCACGCCTGTCCCTAGTGCGTCCACGGCTCACCACGCATGGTGGATCACCAGTCAGGCACTGCTCGGGAACTGGGCGCGCTTCTCCAACTCAGCCACTCGGGCAGCAAGTTGCTGAATCTCGGAGTGGATGGCGTTGATCTCATCTCGGTTAACTGGCCCGCCGGCCTTCTGCCCGGCTTCGTCAGTGCTTGGCGGGGACTGCACGAAGTACCCCCGCGTCGGAACCGAGACGATCACGCCCTCATCCGCAAGCACCTTCAGCGCGTTGCCTGCTGTCACCGTGGTCACCTTGAAGCGGTCGGCCAGCTCGCGCAGTGAAGCGAGCCGATGCCCAGCCGGTAGCGCTGCGATCTCTTCGCGCAAGGCGTCGGCGATCTGCACCTTCTTCGGCCTGGGGTCATGGGCTTCAACCGTCATGTGCCGAGCGTACCGATCCTGGCGACATAGCACACCCTATGTTGCACTACCTCTTGTGATCTACTTTGCTCTATAGCAAGCTATGTCATGCGGCTGAACCGCAGATGACCCGGAGGGCGACGCACCTACCGCCAAGCAGACCGCCGCCCTCCTTCGTCCCTCGAAGGGAGCTTCCATCATGCCCGCGACGCTCACCGCCACGCACCTGGAGTCGCTGTCTCCGACCCTGATCGCTGGTCTGCCGGACGTCTCACTGCTCCTGGCGCTGTACGCCTCGGAGTACGTTCACGAGCGCCGCCCGGACCTGGCGAAGGTGGCCGCCTTCGTAGTCGACGGCGTGAATCGCTGGGGCCTGCCGGAACTGGTGCACAACACCTGCCACCTGGTGGCCTTCTGGCAGCAGTGCGCCGATGACACGGCCACCTCCGAGACCTGGGCCGCGCACTACGAGCGGTTCGACAACCGCCGGATCATTCACTGCACCCTGACCGACCGTCAGTTCCGCACCGTGCGTCGCCACCTGACCGCCCTGGCCGCTGAGGCGGTGGCCGCATGACCGCCCCCACCGTCGTCCCGCTGACCGACCACCCCCGACCCGCCGTGCAGCCCCCGGCCCAGCGGCCCGCCGGTACGCCGCTGGCGCAGGTCCGGGCGGCCCGTGGCTGGTCCCAGTTCCAGGTGATCCGGGCGCTGACGCTGCTGGCCGAGCACTGGGGCTGGCCGATCGCCGCCGAGTCCTCGCTGAAGGTGCAGCTCTCCCGCTGGGAGAACGGCGCCAACGGGCCGAATCCGAGCTATCAGGTGCTGCTGTGCGCGGTGCTGCGGGCCACCCCGGAAGAACTGGGCTTCGGCCGCGCCGACCGTCCGGTGGCTCCGCTGCCCGGTGAGGACGTGGCCGCGCTCGCCGACCGCGTCCAGGCCCTGGAAACCCTGGTGATCCAGCTCTCCGCGCGGCTCGGGGCGGTGAGTGCGTGACGGTGTTCCCCGTCGCCCCGGAGGCCGTGGCCGGTGCTGCGGCCTCCCTGGGCACCGACCCCCTGACCCTCGCCGACCTGCTGCGGGTCGCCAACGCCCCCGGCTTCGACCGCTGGCAGGAACAGATTCGCCGGACCGGCGGCTGCGCCAATCCCATCCGCCTCCAGGGCTCGACGGTCACCCGCGATGCCAAGACCGGTGACGTGCTCTATTCGTACTCGACGGAGCAGGAGCCGGGCGGGTGCCTCCGGGTGGCCTGCGGCAACCGGCGGGCCTCCCGCTGCCCCTCCTGCGCCTGGACGTATGCCGGGGACGTGTACCACCTGATCCGGGCCGGGATCACCGGGGATTCCCGCATGGGCATTCCCGGGGAGATCCGCCAGCACCCCGGCGTGTTCGCCACCCTCACCGCCCCCTCGTTCGGCCCGGTCCACAACCGGCCCGACACCGGGCGCTGCCGCTGCGGTGCTCGGCACGCCGAGGATGACCCGGCCCTGGGCACGGCGCTCGACCCGGAGCGGTACGACTACGCGGGGGCGGTGCTGTGGAACAACCATGCCGGGGACTTGTGGCGGCGCTTCACCATCTACCTGCGCCGGGAGGTCGCCGCCCGCGCGGGCATCACGCAGACGGCTATGCGGGAGGTGTGCCGGGTCTCCTTCGGCAAGGTCGCCGAGTTCCAGAAGCGCGGCAACGTCCACTTCCATGCCGTGGTGCGGCTGGACGGTCCGGACGGCCCCGACTCCCCGCCCCCGGCCTGGGCCACGGTCGCCCTCCTGGACGCCGCGATCCGGGCCGCCGCTGCTCGAGTGGCCGTGCCGGTGCCGTCCGCCGGCACTTTCCCCGCCCGGGTCTTGCGCTGGGGCTCGCAGGTCGACGTACAGGCCATCGGCGGCATGGACGGGGTGGAGCTGACCGATGGGGCGGTCGCCTCATACGTCGCCAAGTACGCCACCAAAGCGGCCGAGGCCACCGAGACGGTAGACCGCCGCATCGGGGAGCTCTCGGAGCTGGACAGGCTGACCATGCCCGCGCATACCCGGCGCCTGATCGAAGCCTGCCGGGCGCTCGATGACGCCTACCCGGACCGGCTGCTGTGGCGCTGGGCGCACATGCTCGGCTTCCGCGGCCACTTCATGACCAAGTCGCGGGCCTACTCCACCACCCTGACCGAACGGCGCCAGGTCCGCGCCGACTACCGCGCCCGCCAGGAACGCCGCGAACGCGGACTACCCGAAGACCTCGACGAAACGGAGGGCACCACACTCGTGCTCGCGCACTGGACGTACGCCGGGCAGGGCCACACCCTCGGTGAATCCTGGCTCGCCGCCTCGATCGCCCGCGATATCCGCCTCAACCGGGAGACAGCACATGAAGCACTGGCCGACTGGCCCGACCCGGACACCGAGGGGCAGTGGTGACCATGGACCGACTGCTCACCGTGCAAGAAGTCGCCGAACGTCTCGGCACGGGTGTGCGGTTCCCTCGTCGGCTCATCGAGGAGCGGCGGATCACCTTCGTGAAGGTCGGCCGCCACGTGCGCATTCCCGAGAGCGCTGTGAACGCGTTCGTGGCTGCCAACACCGTAGAGCCGATCGTCCTGCATCCGGTGGCTCTGAGGAGTGCTGCCTGATGGCTGCTAAGCGTAGGCCTCGTCGGCCGTTCGGCCGCGTTCGCAAGCTCCCCTCTGGCCGCTTCCAAGCTCGCTACCCGGGACCGGACGGCGTACTGCGGCCTGCGGATCGGACGTTCGCCACCTCGACGGACGCTGACCGGTGGCTCATGCGGAAGCGCATTGAGATCGAAGAGGGCCGCTGGCTCGACCCTGCCGAGGGTCAGACGACCGTACGGGACTGAGCCGCTCGCTGGCTGGCTGCTGTCGCCCCGCAGCTCAAGCACACGACGCAAGCCTCGTACCGGTCGCTGATCAACTCGCGGATCAATCCGGTGCTCGGCGACCGTGAGTTGTCGAGTCTGCGGCCGATCACGGTCACTGAGTGGGTGGCCGCGATGCGCACCGAGGGGCTGAGCGCTTCGCGCATCCGCCAGGCATACCGGGTGCTGTCACAGATCATGGCCTCGGCCGTGGACAACGACTTGATCTCGCAGACTCCGTGCCGTGGCGTTCGGCTTCCGCGCATGCCGCAGACCGAACCGCACATCGTCACGCCGCTGGAAGCCTCACGCATCGTCCGCAGCGCGGAGAAACCGCATGACCTGCTGATCGCGCTGCTTGCCTTCGTCGGTCTGCGCGTGGGGGAAGCGTTCGCGCTTCGGCGCTCGGACGTGGACGTCGTCGGCGGCCTCCTCCTGGTCGACGAGAACCTGGCCGAAGCGAACGGCGCCCTCGTCTTCGACACCCCGAAGTCTCATCAGAAGCGGCTCTTGCGGCTGGCGCCCTCGCTGGCGCAGCGGCTCGGGGTCTACCTCGAGGAGCTGCCCGGCGGGGAAGACGCGCTGTTGTTCACCACGACCGCGGGCAAGCCGCTGCGCTACAACCAGTGGCGCAAGGCGTACTTCAACCCTGCCGTCTCGGCGGCCGGCCTCACCGACGTGACTCCGCACGACCTCCGGGCCTCTCACGGAACGTGGGTCGCCGACCGGTACGGCGTCATGACCGCCGCACACCGGCTCGGGCACTCGAACGCGAGCGTGACGACTCGGTACTACGCCCGGCCGGTCGCCGGTCGCGATGACCAGGTGGCCCAAGCCTCGGACGCCTGGTTCAGCGGGCACGATGACGCCCATGGGGCACGTAGGGGGCACGATGATGACGGCGACGGCTCCGCGGGGGTGCCCGCACGCGTCTGACCTGCGGCGCAGCGATCAACAGCCGTGATCGCCGAAAGGTCTTGAAAACCGTCGTGGCAGCGATGTCACCGTGGGTTCAAATCCCACCGCCTCCGCTTCCCATGGAACGGCCCCTGACCTGGATGTCTGGTCGGGGGCCGTTCTCTTGCCCGGCTGCTTCGGCAGTGCGTGGAAGTGAGCCGACCGTCGCGTTGCTCGGGGCCGGAGCTATGACACAGGGGGCCTCACCGTCACAGAGATCCGTCGGGCCCAGCGCGACGCCACGACCGATGGAGTGGCTTGAGGCGGTCAGGTGGCTGGAGGCGGCTCTTCACGGTCGGTGCCTCGTCAGACGGGCCGCCGAGGCGATGGTTGCGCGGGCCTCGCGTTCGGTGAGGCCGGTGTGCAGGGCCGCCGCGACCAGTGGGGTGGCGAGGACGTGGCCGATGCCGTTCTCGTAGGCGCGGCAGGCCGCCCAGAACAGACGGGTGTTGCGCTGGCCCTCGTGCGCCCCGAGGACGAACTGCACCAGGCCCTGGCCGTGCCGGCCCGTCGACGGCGGCGCGGGGTGGTGGGGTGCGCGGGGCGATGGGAGGAGCAGCCTCAGCAGGGCCTGTGGGCAGGCGGCGGGGGCGAGGTGCGCGGTGCCGGGGGCGCAGCCGTACACACCGTGTTCGCCGCGGGACCCGGGGCCGACCAGGTAGCCACCGGCGCCGCGGATGTCGATCCCGGGGGCCAGCCGGCCGGCCGAGTTGGGGACGACGACGTCCGGCGGCCCGCTCAGCCACAGGTGGCGGCCGCCGCTGGGCGTCATGACCACGACCGTGGGCGGGATGGTGAACAGGTGGCGCAGGGCGATCTCGCGCAGCGCCGCCGAGGCGTCCGTGCCGGTCTTGGTGTCGATGTCGATGCCGATCAGGTGGTGCGGGGGGAGGCCGCAGGCGATGCCGTAGCCGGTGGCCCAGGGGGCGGCGGCGAACAGCTCGCGGATGCGGACCGGATCGGTGGAGGCGTCGTACACGCCGTGGCCGAAGCGGCCGCACTCGCCGTGGCAGGGCGGCCGGGACGGGTCGGGTGTGTCGGCGCGGTGGGGGGAGCGCAGGGCCGGGAGCTTCGTCCGGGACAGGGGGATGACGGCCAGTCCGCGTTCGGCGGCTGACAGTGCGTGTGCGAGGGCCAGCGTCGTGGCCTGCCGGTCGATGGTGGCCATACCTCATTTTCGTACTTACGTTCGAGAAAAGGAAGGGGGAGGCCGCGGCGCGCCGGCGTGCGCGGGGGATTTGTCGATTTTCGGCCGGGTTTCCGCAGGGTTCCTGCCGGAACGCTTCACCTCTTGCGGCTCTTGGGCCCACTTCGGCGGCTGAAGTCCGGTCCACCCCTCTGTGGGGTGCTGTGGGTCAGGAAAGGTGGTGAAGAGCGTTTATCGACTTGTCCTCACGCTTGCGTGCGAATCACGGCTTGCGGGGTGGTTCTCCGGGATGCGATGGGCAATTCTGATCTTGCGACGTCGTGAGGAACCGCCGGGGCGGTCGGCCAACCGCCCTGGTGACAGCCGTAGTTCAGAGTTCAGCTAGCGCTTCGCGCAGCTTTGCGCAGTGTCACGTACTCCGGCAGGCAGCCGGTGCGTACCTCTTACTGGAGGAGCAATATGGCAAGCATCCGTACCGCCCGCGTACTCGCCGCCGTCACCGCCATCCCTCTCGCGGCGGCCCTCTTCACGGGCGTCGCGGCCGCGGACAACGGCGCCTTCGCGGACAACGGATCGAACCAGGGCATCGCCGGCGTGGTCGGAAGCGGGGTCGGCCACAACAACAGCGGCAACTCGTCCACCACGCAGCAGCAGGCGGTCGGCTACGGCGCCTCGAACCAGAGCAACACCGCTCAGGTCAACGGCTCCGCGTTCACGGCCGTCCAGCAGGGCAACAGGAACGTCGCCGTCCACTTCTCCCCCCTCTGGTGAGCCGGGATGGGCCGGCGCGCATTCTGGGGACCCGTCGGCCCTGAACCCGTGTGGGTCTGCTTGTGGGGATGCAACACACGTCTGTGTGGCGGTGCTTGGGCGCCGCCGCGCAGACGTTCTTCGTGTGCTCGGCGCCCGACCGGACATGCCGCGGGGCGCGGGCGGGACGTCACCCAGGGGGGAACCCGCAGTACGAGCCGCTCCCTCGTCCACCTTCAGGAGGTGCGGTCAACCCCACCCCTACAACCTGAGGGGGACTCCGCTTCAGGACCTGCGGGCGATCCGCCGCGGGTGGCACCGCTCCTAGCGTGGAGGCATGACCACACCCGTCTGCACCAGCGCGTCGACCGCCGCCGTACCGGCGGCGACGCAGAGCCCGGCGTATCCGTCGTTCTCGTCGTACGTGCGGGCCCGCCAGCCGCTGCTGCTGCGCACCGCCCGGTCGCTGACCGCGAACCCGAGCGACGCGGAGGACCTGCTGCAGACCGCGCTCGCCAAGACGTACGTCGCGTGGGAGCGGATCGAGGACCACCGGGCGCTCGACGGCTACGTCCGCCGCGCGCTGCTGAACACCCGTACGTCGCAGTGGCGCAAGCGCAAGGTCGACGAGTTCACCTGCGACGAGCTGCCCGAGCCGGAGCCCGAGCCCGGCATGGCCGACCCGGCGGAGCAGCAGGCGCTGCGCGACGCCATGTGGCGGGCGATCATGAAACTGCCCGCGCGGCAGCGGGCGATGGTCGTCCTCAGGTACTACGAGGACCTCTCCGAGGTGCAGACGGCCGAGGTGCTCGGTGTCTCCGTGGGCACGGTGAAGTCGGCGGTGTCCAGGGCGCTCGGCAAGCTGCGTGAGGACCCGGAGCTGGGACTGGTCCGCTGAAGTGCGCTGACGCGGGTCCCCGGACGGGGGCAGCCGGACCCCGAACGGCCGGACCGCCGGGCAGCCGGCCGACCGAGCGGCAGGACAGCCGAGCCGAGACGGCCGAACCGCCGGATCACAGACCCTTCGTGCAGAAGGTCACGTGATCGATCGTCCGCCCCTAGTGACATACCACGCGGTATGTGCGCAGAATCAGCGCACCCCCTACTACCGCGTAGGCAAAATGCCGCTCCGGGAGGACGCCGTGCTGAGCACCATGCAGGACGTACCGCTGACCGTCACCCGCATCCTCGTCCACGGGGTGCTGGTGCACGGACGGTCCCAGATCACCACCTGGACCGGCGAGGGCGAGCCGCAGCGGCGCAGCTTCGCCGAGGCGGGCAGTCGTGCGGTGCAGCTGGCGAACGCCCTCCGCGACGACCTCGGCGTCCGCGGCGACGACCGGGTCGCGACCCTCATGTGGAACAACGCCGAGCATGTCGAGGCCTACTTCGCGGTCCCCTCCATGGGCGCGGTGCTGCACACCCTCAACCTGCGCCTGCCCGCCGAGCAGCTCGCCTGGATCGTCAACCACGCCGCCGACCGCGTGGTCATCGTCAACGGCTCCCTGATTCCGCTGCTCGCCCCGCTGCTGCCGCAGCTGAAGACGGTCGAGCACGTCGTCGTCTCCGGCCCCGGCGACCGTTCCCCGCTCGACGGATCCTCCGCACAGGTGCACGAGTACGAGGACCTGATCGCCGGCAAGCCGACCACGTACGACTGGCCGGAGCTCGACGAACGCCAGGCCGCCGCCATGTGCTACACCTCCGGCACCACCGGCGACCCCAAAGGCGTGGTCTACAGCCACCGTTCGATCTATCTGCACTCGATGCAGCTCAACATGACCCAGTCGATGGGCCTGACCGACCAGGACACCTCGCTGGTCGTCGTCCCCCAGTTCCATGTCAACGCCTGGGGCCTGCCGCACGCCGCCTTCGTGACCGGCATCAACATGCTGATGCCGGACCGGTTCCTGCAGCCCGCCCCGCTCGCGGAGATGATCGAGCGCGAGAAGCCGACGCACGCCGCCGCCGTCCCCACCATCTGGCAGGGGCTGCTCTCCGAGCTGACCGCCCGTCCCCGTGACGTCGCCTCCCTCGCCCAGGTCACCATCGGCGGTGCGGCCTGCCCGCCCTCCCTCATGCAGGCCTTCGACAAGCTCGGCATGCGGGTCTGCCACGCCTGGGGCATGACGGAGACCTCCCCGCTCGGCACGGTGGCCCGTCCGCCGGCGTACGCGATGGGCACGGACGAGGAGTTCGGCTACCGCCTGACCCAGGGCCGCTTCCCGGCCGGTGTCGAGGCCCGGCTGGCCGGCCCCGGCGGCGAGCGCCTCCCGTGGGACGGCGAGTCGGCGGGCGAGCTGGAGGTCCGCGGCCCGTGGATCGCCGGCGCCTACTACAACGGCCCCGATGCCGAACCGCTGCGTCCCGCCGACAAGTTCAGCGAGGACGGCTGGCTGAAGACCGGCGATGTGGGCACGATAAGCCCGGACGGCTTCCTCACCCTCACCGACCGGGCCAAGGACGTCATCAAGTCCGGCGGCGAGTGGATCTCCTCGGTGGACCTGGAGAACGCCCTGATGTCCCACCCGGACGTCGCCGAGGCCGCCGTCGTCGCCGTCCCCGACGACAAGTGGGGCGAGCGCCCGCTGGCCACGGTCGTCCTCAAGCCGGGCGCCACCGCCGACTTCGAGACCCTGCGCTCCTTCCTCGCCGAGGAGGGGAAGATCGCCAAGTGGCAGCTCCCGGAGCGCTGGACGATCGTCGAGGCGGTGCCGAAGACCAGCGTCGGCAAGTTCGACAAGAAGGTGCTGCGCAGGCGGTACGCCGACGGGCAGCTGGACGTCACGCGACTCTGACCGCCGAGACGCGTCGTCCGCGGGCACGTTTCGTCCGCGGACACCTCTGACCGCCGACACCGCCGGGCGCCGGCGACATTCGAGGACACCGCCGTACGCCGAGCGGGAGGCTCAGGGCTTCCGCGGGACACCACGGGCCCCGCTCCGCGTCACGGGAACCCCGCGGCCCCCGCTCGGCGTCACGGGACGTCAGTTGGTCCCGATGCGGGCCAGCAGGTCGACGATCCGCGTCTGCACCTCGCTGCTGGTCGACCGCTCCGCGAGGAACAGCACCGTCTCGCCGGAGGCCAGCCGCGGCAGGTCGGCCTGGTCCACGGCGGCCGTGTAGACGACCAGCGGCGTGCGGTTGAGCTGCCCGTTCGCGCGCAGCCAGTCCAGGATCCCGGCCCGGCGGCGGTGCACCTGCATCAGGTCCATCACCACCAGGTTGGGCCGGAACTGCCCCGCCAGCGCCACCGCGTCGCTGTCACTCGCGGCCCGCGCCACCTGCATGCCGCGCCGTTCCAGCGTCGCGGTCAGCGCCAGCGCGATCTCCGCGTGCTCCTCGATGAGCAGCACGCGCGGCGGGTGCTGCTCGCTGTCGCGCGGCGCGAGCGCCTTCAGCAGTACGGCGGGGTCGGCGCCGTAGGCCGCCTCGCGGGTCGCCTGCCCGAGCCCGGCCGTGACCAGCACGGGCACCTCCGCGGCCACCGCCGCCTGCCGCAGTGACTGCAGCGCGGTCCGTGTGATCGGCCCGGTCAGCGGGTCGACGAAGAGCGCGGCGGGGAAGGCCGCGATCTGCGCGTCGACCTCCTCGCGCGAGTGCACGATGACCGGCCGGTAGCCGCGGTCGCTCAGCGCCTGCTGCGTGGTGACGTCCGGGGCCGGCCAGACCAGCAGCCGGCGCGGGTTGTCCAGCGGCTCCGGCGGCAGTTCGTCGTCCATCGGCTGCGGGCGCGGCATGTCCGCGACCTCCACGGCACCGCCCGGGCCGTCCAGCGGTTCGGGCCCCTCGGCGGCGTTCTCGTCCGGGGCTCCTATGGCGTACGACCGTCCGGCGCTCTCGGTGTCCTGCGCGCGCCGGGGCTGTGAAGCCGACGGCGACGGCTGCGCCGGGGCCCCGGGGACCGCGGGGGTGGCAGGCGCGGCGGAGGCCGCGGGGACGGGGCCCACGGGAGAACCGCCCAGGGACGGCTGCACAGGGGGCTGTTCGGCCGGCTGGTGCGGGTGCGCCGTCTGCTCGGGCCGTGCGGCGGCCGGGTCCGGTGGCGTGCCCAGCTTGCGGCGGCGGCCGGAACCGCCGGGCGCGTGCGGGGGCGGCGTGGCCGACGGCTGCTGCACCTGGGCGGCCTGACGGCTGAAGGGCACGCCCTGCCCGAGCGTCCGCACGCTGATCGCCCGGCCCTGCGTGGAGTTCGGGTCGACCGGTGCGGACGCCTCGGCGGGCAGC
>NZ_MUBM01000219.1 GCF_002154505.1 Streptomyces carpinensis
TAGAAGGCTCATGAAGATCTTGGGGTTCTGGCTCCGCCGCGTGAGCGGCGGGGCCAGACTCGTTTCGTGGTGATGGGGGAATGGGCCGGGGACACGGTCGGGCCGGATGTGTGGGAGACCTGCCGGGAGTTGATCCCGGCTGGGAGCGTGTTCGCGTTCCTGGCCGAGCATCGTGGTGCGCTGTTCCCGGCGGAGATGTTCGCGGACATGTACCCGTCGGCGAACGGACGACCGAGCATGCCGCCGCAGATCCTCGCCGCGGCGATCACACTGCAGGCCCTGCACGGGCTGTCGGACTTCGAAACGGTTCAGGAACTGCGGTGTGACCTGCGGTGGAAGGCCGCGTGCGGGCTGGGCCTGAACGACATGGCCTTCGACCCGTCGCTGCTCGCCTACTTCCGCCGCCGCCTGGCCCGCTCCGCCCGGCCCGACCGCGTCTTCGAGGCCGTGCGCGAGGTGGTGAAGGCCACCGGTGTCCTGGGCGGCAAGCACCGGCGGGCCTTGGACTCCACCGTGCTGGACGACGCGGTGGCCACCCAGGACACCGTCACCCAGCTCATCGCCGCCGTCCGCGCGGTGATCCGCGAAGTGCCCCTCGCCCCCGAGGTCGCTGCCCTGCAGTGCACCGCGCACGACTACACCGATCCCGGCAAACCCCGCATCGCCTGGAACGACCAGCAGGCCCGCGCCGACCTCGTCGACGCCCTGGTCGGTGACGCGCTCAGGCTGCTGGGCCACCTGCCCGACCAACAGTTGGGCGAGAAGGCCGCGAACGCGGTCGGCATCCTGGCGCTGGTCGCAGGACAAGACGTGGAGCCGGCCGAGGACTCCGACGGCCGCGACGGACGCTGGCGCATCAGCCAGGGGACCGCTCCGGGCCGCGTCGTGTCCACCGTCGACCCCGAAGCCCGCCACATCCACAAGACCCGCACCCACCAGCAGGACGGATACAAAGCCCACCTTGCCATCGAGCCCGAGACCGGCTTATACACGGCCGTGGCTCTGCGGCCCGGCGCCGGAGCCGAGCACCACGAGGCCACCGTCGGCCTGGACCTGCTGGCCGACGAGGAGAGTCCGGTGGACGCCTTCGGCGACACCGCCTACTCCGCCGGCGACATGCGCCAAGTCCTGCACCAGGCGGGGCACCGGCTGTTCTTCAAGCCCGCCCCGCTGCGGCCCGCCGTCCCCGGCGGCTTCACCCTCGACGACTTCGCCATCGACACCGCCGCCGCCACGGTCACCTGCCCCGCCAGGCACACCGTTGCCCTGTCGGATCCCGGAGGACAGCACAACCAGCGCAAGGCGGCCTTCGGGAACCTGTGCACCGGATGCCTGCTCCGCGAGCGGTGCACCAAGGCCAAAGCCGGCCGCATCCTGACCATCCGCCCCCACCACGACCTGCAGGCGGCCGCCCGCCGCCAGGCCGCCACCGACCCGGACTGGCAAGCCGACTACCGCCGCTGGCGACCACCCGTCGAACGCGCCGTCGCCTGGCTCGTCCAGCACGGCAACCGCAGACTCCGCTACCGCGGAACCATCGCCAACAACACCTGGCTCCACACCCGAGCCGCCGCCCTCAACCTCCGCCGACTGATCAACCTCGGACTCACCCACACTGACGGCCGCTGGCAACTCGCCCCGGCCACCGCATAGCGAACAGGGGCTGCCCGGCCTACGGCCGAACAGCCCCTCACCAAGATCTTCATGAGCCTTCTAGGTCCTGTCACCCGGTTCGAGTCTCAGCGGGTGGAACGGCCGTGCAGCACCAGGGCCCAGGCCAGGCAGAGGAACGCGCCGGTGGAGGTCACGGCCCGGACGACGTTCCAGGCGACCCAGGTGGACTCGAAGCGCTCTCGTACGGCGGCCAGGTCCGCTATGTGGTCGGGCCGCCCGGCGTCCGCCAGCTGGTCGTTGAGTGGGACGTTGACCGCGGAGGTGATGACGAACATCGCCAGGTACAGCACCAGCGCGGCGACGACCAGGGCGAAGACCTTCCGGTCGCCACCGGTCCACTGCGCGGCGGCGGCGACCCCCAGCGCCGCGATCGCCCCCAGGAAGCAGGTCATGAACCATCCGTTGAGGATGGCCGTGTTGATCTGCTGCATGGCGGTGACGAACGTGCGGTCGTCACCGCGGCGCAGGCCGGGCATGACTGCGTAGGCGAAGGCGGCGAACAGTCCGGCCATCAGACCGGTGCCACGGTGGCCGCCAGCAGGGACGGGGTGGCGAGTGTCCTCACGTCATTTCCTCGTGTAGGTGATCATGCTGACGCCGGAGTCGAAGCCGCGGTGCGCGATCGGCAGGAAGCCGGTGGGGGCGAACGGGCCGTCGAACAGCGGGATGCCGGTGCCGATGACGACCGGATTGCGCTTGATGACGAGTTCGTCGATCTCGTCGCGGAGCGCGGCGGCCAGCTTGCCGCCGCCGGCGAGCCAGATGTCCAGCCCGTCCTGCTTCTTCAGGTCGCGCACCAGCGCGGCCGGGTCTTCGGCGACGATCTCCACCTCGGGATCGGCGGAGGTCAGGGTGCGGGAGACGACGTACTGCCTCAGGTGGGAGTACGGGCTGGTGATGCCCGCCTTCAGGGCCGGCTCATAGGCGCCGCGACCCATGATCACGGTGTCGAAGTGCCGGTGCGGGGTGTCGGTCAGGCCGAACGGTCCACGGACGTGCGCCGGCATGGTCTCAGGATACTCGGCGAGGATCGCCTCCCGGATCTCCCCCTCGAAGGGGAGGAAGTCGTAGCTGCCGTCGGGGCCGGCGATGTAGCCGTCGAGGGTGGCGGCGACGTAGTAGGTGAGCTTGCGCATTCGGTCTCTCTTTCCTGCGGTGACGCGGCGGGACCGTGGCCTGCATGGCTCTCCCCACTTCACGCCCCATTGATGTACTGTACCTGAAGTGGTTTGACCGTAGTACTGCACCCACAGTGGTGTCAATGAGTTTTCCAGGAGCTGCCGATGCGTCAGAATCCGGCCCGCCGCACCGCGTTGCTCGACGCCGCCATCGAGGTCCTCGCCCGCGAGGGCTCCCGGGGCCTGACGCTGCGCGCCGTCGACAAGGAAGCAGCCGTGCCCACCGGGACGGCCTCCAACTACTTCACCAACCGCGCCGACATGCTGGCCCAGGTCGTGCGTCGCACCCGCGAGCGCCTGACCCCGGATCCGGCCGAGCTGGCCGACACGATGACCGCCGAGCCGTCGCACGAGCTGGTCAGGACACTGATGCTCCAGCTCGTCAAGCGCATGCGCCGTGACCGCAGCAGTCACCTGGCCATGCTGGAACTGCGTCTGGAGGCCACCCGGCGGCCCGAACTCCACACCGAGCTCACGCGTTTCCTCACCGCCGAGCTCGACGCCAACATCGACTTCCACCTGGGCAGCGGCCTGCCCGGCGACCGCTCCGGGGTGGTCCTGCTGTATCTGGCCATGCTGGGACTGATCGTCGACGACCTGACCGTCCCGGAACTCCTCACACCGCACCGGCTCGACGCCCTGGTCGACACCATGGTGACGCGTCTCCTCCCAGCGGCGCCCGCCTGACGAGGACGCCCGGGCGACAGCCGCCGGTCGGCACGCGTCGGTGCCGGCGGTGAATCAGCGGCGTCCACGGGAACGTGCCCTGGTTCCACCGGGGACGCGCCAGCGTTCCCGGGTACGCCCCTGGCCATCAGGCCGGCGCCGTACGGGTGCTTTCCCGTCCGTCCGGGCCGTGCGTCACGCCCCGTCGTGCCGCCGCGCGGACACAGTGATCGGCATGTCCCATCACCTCAGTGGCCCGAATCTGCGCTCTCCCCGGGGCGATGCCCGGCTGGACATGACGGACCTGTTCGCGTTCACGGTGCCGGGCGACCGCACCGTGCTGATCCTGAACGTCAACCCGGCCGCACCCACCGGTGGTGAGGCCTTCCACCCGGATGCCGTCTACCGCATCAACGTCGACACCGACGGCGACCACCAGGCCGACGTGGCTTTCAGCTTCGTCTTCACGGACCCCCAGAACGGCCGGCAGACGGTCACGGTCCACCGGGCCGACGGCGAACAGGCACGCTCCCACGAGGCCGGCGGGCAGCGCGTCCTCGCCGATGCGCCGGTCTCCTTCGGTGCCGAGCCGGAGGTGACCGTCTCGGGCGGGTACCGGCTCTTCGCGGGGATGCGCAGCGACCCCTTCTTCGCCGACCTGGACGGCATCCTCGCCGACTTCCAGTGGACCGGCGTCGACTGGGGAGCCGACAAGAACGTCTTCGGCATCGTGCTCGAGATGCCGAGCACCGAGCTCAGCCCCGACCCGGTGATCGGCCTGTGGGGCAGGGTGAGCCTGCGGCAGAACGGACGGCTCACCTCGGTGGACCGCGGCGCGCACCTCTCCTTGACGGCGTACTTCAACCAGGACGACGCCGCGAAGGCGGCCTACAACGAGGGCGAGCCCGCCCAGGACTGGGACACCTACCTCGAACCGTGGAGTGCCGTCCTGGCGCACACCGGCGGATACGACGCCGAGACGGCCCGCGAGACCCTGCGGACCGTGCTGCCCGACATCCTGCGCTACGACCGCTCCCGGCTGGCCCTCTATCCCAACGGCCGGACGCCGGCCGACGACATCACCTCAGCGCGCCTGAAAATGATCTCAGGCGGCAGGACCCCCACCGACCACATCGGACCGCACACCGACCTGCTGGACGAGTTCCCCTACCTCGGCACCCCGCACCCGGACCCGGCCCCCTGAGCCCGTCCCGGCGGTCGCAACCGCCCTACGGTTCCGGCAGGCCGTGCGCGCCGCCACTCACCGGACACCAGGGTCGAAATCACCGGGCCGTACGGATCCTCAGGGCCTGCACGGACCAGTCGATCAGCGGCGCCAGGGGTTCCGGAGCCGGCCAGCCGTTGATCACGGCGAGCAGGTCGAAGTACCGGTCCCGGCGTGGATCGTTCGCGGTTTCCAGGCGGCGCAGCAGCCAGCCCCGCAGCTCGGCGTCGTCGGGGCGGCCGACGGCGATCGCACACCGCGCGGTGAGCGTGGCGACGACGGGATCGGCCTGCGGTGAGCCGGGAGAGACACCGGACGCCACGGCTGCCTGCACGAGTTCGCGGGTGACGGCGACGACGTCCGGGCGCGGAGGCGTCGCGGCGTCATCAGGCGGTTCGGCCACGTGGCTCTCGACCAAGGTGCGCACCCCGGCACGAAAGTCCGTGTCCAGGGACAGCTCCGCCAGCTCCACCCAGGCTTCGACCTGTTCCTGCGTGGGGTTGTCGGGCAGCTCAGGAGTCATGGAACGCCGGATCCCGGCGCGCCCGGGGTCAGCGTGACGACCGTCGAAGACGACGTCCAGGAATTCGTCGACCAACCGGCGCCTCTCGGCCTCGGACAGCATGGCGAGGTGGTGCATACGCTCCATCTCCTCGAAGGTGGGCTCGCGTCGGGCCGCGGTGGTCAGCACCGCTTGCCGTAGACGCAGGATGCTGATCTGCACGTTCAGGGCGGCGGCATGCTCCGCGGCGACTTGGCCGAGCGTGAGCTCCTGATCGGTGACACGCCGGATCACGTCGAGGCCGAGGCCCAGGTCGCGCAGCGTCCGCACGAGGTTCAGACGGGCGACGGCATCCGGGCCGTACCGGCGGTATCCCGCGGAGGTGCGCTCGGCCGGCGTCACGATGCCGCGGTCGGAGTAGAGCCGGATCGTCTTGACCGTCAGCCCGGTGCGCCGGGCCAGTTCACCGATCGAGTAAAGGGTGCCGCCGTCCATGACCCCACCTTCGGGTCTCCCCCTGAGGGAGAGTCAAGCCCGCGTTCTACACACGCCACTCCGGCATGCGGTGCGGCCGCGCGTTCCCGTGACGCAGCGGTTGCGCAGGACAAGGCGGTCGGTTGACTGGCACGCATGACATCGACCGCGTTCGAGACGTCCAAGCCCGATGCCGTCGCCTATCTCGACCGGCTCGCCACGAGCGATCTCGGCCGCTCCTACAAGCGGCGCATGCTCGACGAACTCGATCTGCACGCCGGGCACACCGCGCTCGACCTCGGCTGCGGTCCCGGTACGGACCTCGAGACGCTCGCCGGAGCAGTCACCCCAGCGGGCGCCGTCATCGGCATCGACCACGACCAGGACATGGTGGAGGCTGCCCGGGCACGCGCCACCGGTCGGGCCGTGGTGGACGTCCGGCACGGCGACATCCACGACCTGCCGGTGCCCGACCGCACCGTCGACCGCGCCCGCACCGACCGGGTGCTGCAGCATGTCGCCGATCCCCGGGCGGCGCTCAGTGAGATCCACCGGGTTCTGCGGCCGGGCGGACGCCTCGTCATGGGCGAGCCCGACTGGGAGACCCTGACGGTCGACCACCCCGACGGCGACCTCACGCGCGCTTACACCCGCCACGTGGCCGAACGCGTGGTCCGCAACGCGGGCATCGGCAGGCAACTCGCACGCCTGGCGGCCGAGAGCGGTTTCTCCGTGCCCGAGGTCATCGCCGTCACGCCGGTCTTCCGGAACCTCCACGTCGCGGACCGGATCCTCGGTCTGGAACGGACCACTCGGCGCGCCGTCGCTGCGGGCTACTTCACCGACGAGACGGCGGAGGCCTGGCTGACCCATCTCAGGCAGGGCCCCTTTCTCGCGGCGGTGACGTTCTACATCGTCGTGGCCGAGGCGTAGTCGCGCGTCGCAGTCGCCGAGGCGGGTGCGGCGGTGGGCGCCGTCGCGCCGGCCACGGCGGTGTGCGGCACCCTGCCACCGTGGCAGGTCTGCGAACGAGCACACGTGACGCCGATGACCGCCGTGACCAGCCGCCTGGACGAGGTCGCCGGAGGGCGCGCCGGGGACGGTGACGACGATCTCGACCCGCTGCGTCGTGGCCGTCGCGGCGCCGGGCGTGGTGCGCCTCGGCGGACACCATGCGAGTCCGCTCGTACCCGGGCCCAGCAGCGGCTCGGCGAGCGGCGGCAGCGGAGCGGCGGCGCTGCCCAGCGGCCGCGGACTGCTCAGGCACCAGCGGGTCCGGCCCTGCCCGAGAGTAGCTTGCCGAAGGCGTGAAGCGCCCCCGACCGGCGTCACCGGTCAGCTGGTGGTGGGCCACGGCCGCCGCGGAACGCGGCGAGGAGTCGGGGCTGTGTCCTAACCGGTGCGCCGACCGCATCGAACACCGCTGACAGCGCAGCGGCGAGAGGCTGCGCGGGCACCCCGGCGGCCTCCCA
Organism: Streptomyces carpinensis; assembly: GCF_002154505.1. Taxonomy (GTDB): domain Bacteria; phylum Actinomycetota; class Actinomycetes; order Streptomycetales; family Streptomycetaceae; genus Streptomyces; species Streptomyces carpinensis. Next base: position 7,192 of record NZ_MUBM01000219.1, read on the forward strand.
GACCTGCCCGAAGCGCGTGAGCAGCACCAAAAGGGATCGGATGAGCAGGCCGGCGGGCCGGAAGTTGGGCAGTCATTCATCTCTTCTTGGGTTTTCAACCGACCCTCTGGGCAGGAACCGTGGTGCCCTTGCCGCCACCCCCATAGGCTTTCCGCAGGGATCCCACAGACCGTCGTACCGAGGGAGTGCCTCCGCCTCATGGCAACCATCCAGGAAGTGACGCGACCGCCCCACCGTCTCGACGACGTGCCCGGCTGGTTCCCCGTGCTCGACCAGTTGCTCTTCGACTGGTTCCTGAGCCGGCAGGAGACCGCCGGGACCCGAGGCGACCTCCTGGAGGTCGGTGTGTACATGGGCAAGAGCGCGATCTTCATCGGCCGGCACCGGCAGCCGGGTGAGAAGTACACCGTGTGCGACCTCTTCGAGGGCGACGCGCCGGACGACGCCAACCGGGCCGAGTCGAGCAAGTCCTACAGTGCGCTGACCCGGCGTGCCTTCGAGGAGAACTACCTCTCCTTCCACGACGAACTGCCCCGTGTGCTGCAGGGGCCCAGCTCCGTGGTCCCCGAAGAGGTCGAGCCTCGCTCCTGCCGGTTCGTGCACATCGACGCCTCGCACCTGTACGAGCACGTGCACGGCGACATCGGAGCCGCCCACGACGTGCTGCTGCCCGACGGCATCGTCGTCCTCGACGACTTCCGCTCCGAGCACACGCCCGGCGTGTCCATAGCCGCCTGGGAGGCCGTGCTCAACCGCGGACTCAACCCCGTCTGCCTGAGCACGCAGAAGCTCTACGGCACCTGGGGCGATCCCGAACCGGTCCGGGACGAACTCATCGCCATGGTGCAGGAGCGGTCCGACTGCCACCTCAGCATCCAGGACGCGGCCGGGCACCGGATCATCCGCCTGAAGTCCAAGGGGATGCCGGCGCCGTCCTTCCCGCTGTCCAGGCACGCCGAAGAGGCGGCCCGGACGACCTCCACGGCTTCGGAGCCGGCGCCCGCGCCGGTGCCCACGCCGGCGCCCGCCACCACGCCGGCGCCTGCTACCGCGGCCCGGCCCGCCCGGCCCGCACCCCGGCGCGGCATCCGGGCCCGCCGGCTCGCCGTCGACCTGTTGCCGCCGGTCGTCACGCGGGCGATACGCAACGCGCGCTCTGCCAGGAACTGACCTCGCTCAGGCGCGGTGCGTCCCGGGCCCTGCTCTGGAACGGGCACGGTCCGGGACGTCCCGGCGCCGGTCCGGCCGACAGGGCAGAGTGACCCACGGTCAGCGCCTGACTCCGGCTCTCAGTCCCCGCCACTCCCGTACGGCCTCGTCAGTATCTCCATGACGTGACCGTTCGGATCGTCGAAGTACGCCCCTCGGCCGCCGTCGTTGTGGTTGATCTCGCCGGGCCGGTGGTGGAACGGATCCGCCCAGTAGGTCAGGCCCGCCTCCTGAATGCGGCCGAATATCGAGTCGAAGTCGTCCTCGGAGACCAGGAAGGCGTAGTGCTGCGGCGTGACCGCCCCGGTCGTGTCCCGGTAGTCCAGGGACACGCCGTTCGGTATTTCGACGGGTGCGAACGGACCGTAGTCGGGGCTCACTTCGAGCCCCAGGATGTCGGCGAGGAACCTTGCCGAGGCGTGCTTGTCGTGTGCGGCAACGATCGTGTGGTTCAGCTCAACAGCCATGGGTCGGACCTCCTGCCCCATAGGCGCCAAGACCACTTCCCAGGTTAGGCATCCGCCGGAGCTCGCACCAAGGGGCTCCGGATCTTCCGCCTGCCCGGCCTCCGACCTGCAGCGACGCCGTCCCCGATCGCCGGTGCGTGGACCGCAAGCGCCATTGCCCACCGTCGCGGCGCGCCCGGGCCTACCCGCGAGGGGTGAAGCGGGACCGCCAGAGGTCTCGGAGGAGGGCGATCTCGGCCATGTGGTGGATGAACTCGAGGTTGGCCCCGCAGAGCACGGTGATGAACGGATCGTCGGGGTCGGAGCCGTACGGATACTGTGAGTAGCCGATCGTGTCGAGCTGCTCGTCGGTCACGGCGGCGACGTCTGCGCGCCAGCGGTCCGTCAGTGCCCAGAACCGCTCGACCGCCGAGGCGGCGCAGGGAGTGAAGTCGACCAGCAGCTTCGGCTCCTGTCGACGTTCGCCGAAGGTCCACTCCCACTGGCCGGCGAAGCAGGAGTGCAGGTGTCCCAGCCGCCACGCGATCGTGGTCACCGGTGTCGTGTCGGGCTCCGGCGGACCGCTGTGTTCGAGGACCTGCCGGACGCGCTCGACGCTCACCCCCCAGTCGTCGGCGATCTTGGTGACTGTCATGCCACCGGCCGCCTGCCGGGCGACCTCGGCGTACTCGCTCGCCGGGATCTCCGGGGCACCTTGATCGAGCACCCAGTCGCCCGGCCCGAACGCCCTGGGCGTCACCGCCTCTCCCCGGCGCCGGATGGACCAGCAACCGGGTACCGGCTCCCACAGATACTCCTCGTCGCCGAGCCCGGTCAGCCGCACCTGGGCCATCTCCCTGGCGCAGTCGAACTGGTCGAGCAGCAAGCCCAAACGGTCCGTCCGTACGCGCCAGCTCTCCATGCCCGGCCCCCTTCGCGGTCACCTGCCTCGCCACGCTCAGGCGGAGGCTAACGGCTCGCCCTCCCCCAATGCGACAGATTTCCGCGCCCACGGCGACACGCCCTCACGAACAGGCACCTGCCACTCCCCGGTGTGACGGTGCGGAACCGCGTGACGGCGCACCGTGCCGCGGCGCAAGGATGGCTTGCGGCACCGGATCAGTCGGCGGGGCGCGGGGCGCGCAGATGGGACCGCTGTGCCAGTTCCTCCTCGCCGACGAGCTCCAGCATGGGCTTGCCCGGCGCGCACAGCATGGTCACGACGAACCGGGTCCGTGCGTCCCCGAGCGCGTTGCCGTCCTGGTAATGGATCACGTCACCCCCCGGCTCCCAGAACGTCCCGCCGGCCTCGATGACGCGCTCGGGCTCGCCCTCGAGCTCGAATCGAACGGCGCCCTCGATGACGTATCCGAACGCCGGCCCCGAGTGGCGGTGCGGCGGAGTACCCGGGTCGCCAGGCTCCCACTCGACGTGGATGGTCATCGCCGAGGCGCCCTCGGGGATGGAGAGCGGTGCGGCCTCCTGGAGCATCTTCACCGCCGTCTTCCAGCTCTCCGACCGTGGCTGCTCGCTGCTCCCGGCCATGGGTTCCTCCTTCGACACTGTGCTGCACCTACGTCGATCAGTCGCGCCATCGGCCCGGACAGCGCCTGCCTGCGGGATGCATCGTCGCGCGTCCGGGTCTCGTGACCCGTCTTCCAGTGATGACCGACCGCGAGACCGATCCGTGGCAGGCGTGACGGCGCCGCCGCTCGGGCAACCCGTTCGGCCCTCGTGGGCTCCTCTCGAACGCTCACGAGCTCGTCGGTGACGTTCAGAGCACCTGGCTGTGGCCACGATGGCCGCGCCGGGTACGCGACGGGCGCGAGGTTCCGGCTCACCTGCCGTGCCGTGACGGCTGACCGCGAGTGTCACCTGACCGGTGCTCAGATGGATTGGGGGGACGACTCGTTCGGCATCGCCGAGGTCGGCACAGGGACGGGACAGGCGGCGCGCCGGATGCCGCAGGGGCGCTCGGCAGGTGACGGTGCGTCTGCGGCCGATGACGCAGGCTCATGCAGGCATGGCGGTGATGCCGCGTCGTGCCGCTGTCCACGCCTGATCAGTCGCCCTCACTCCCACACCGGCCCGCATGTCAAGCAGCGACTCGCCGACAGTTCCCAGCCACCCGTCCCACCCGAGGAGTGAGGGAGCGTCAGAAGATCACCTTGACGGGCTAATAGTCAGTCAATCACCAAAATTCACAGGTGATTTGAGGCACGACCGGTCCTCCCCGCAATGAGCCACAGATGCCATGAATACCCCGATTGGCCCCCTTGGAGCACCACATCCGATCCATCCGAAATGACAGCTTCGGGAGGCGTCAGTACGTTCAATCTCACCGGCCCCCCACAGCCGGGTCTCTGACTCTCAGACACGAAAAGGCACCACCATGATCATGAACCGCTCTCACGCGATCACCGCAGGCATCGCGGCCGCCGCGGCTCTGACCGCGACCGGCATCACC
>NZ_MUBM01000022.1 GCF_002154505.1 Streptomyces carpinensis
GCCGTCGTCGCCCGCGCCCGCCAAAATGCCACCGCCCAGCTCACCACGTGGGGACTGACCCACGTCGCCTTCATCACCGAACTCATCGTCAGCGAGCTCGTCACCAACGCCATCCGCTACGGCAAACCCCCCGTCCAGTTCCGCATGATCCACCACAACACCACCCTCATCTGTGAAGTCTCCGACACCAGTAGCACCACCCCTCACATGCGCCGTGCCCGCGTCTACGACGAAGGCGGACGCGGTCTCCTCCTCGTCGCCCAACTCGCGGACAGCTGGGGCACCCGCCATACCCCCACCGGCAAGACCATCTGGGCCGAACAAACCGTCACACCTGACAGCGAGTGAAGTTCCCCCGCTGGGCTGGACGGCCTGATATTGGGACGAAAGGTCCCGCAGGAAGCAGTTCCAGGTAGTGGGTAAGAAGAGCAGCACGAGCAAGATCTTGCTGAGGTGCCCTGGCGGAGCGCGCGCCAGAGTACGACCGGATGGGGGAGTGGGACGGGCAGACCGGTGGATTCTGCGTGGTCGGCTCTCGGAGCCGCCCATCGTGCCCATCTCGCGGGCTGTACGGCATGCGGAACCGGAAACGACCGGCTAGAAGGGGTGTCCCTGTCGCTCGGGACAGCCGACCGTTTTGCTGCTGATGCTGGAGATGACAGGTGGGACGAGCCGCAGTCGACTGGAATGTGGAGCCCATCCTCATCGACGGGGAGCTCAGGCCACCGGGAGGGCCCATGAGAACTACACGCCACTTTGTTCGCACCGCCACCACCGCCGGCTTGACCGCCGTTCTGACTGGCGCGGCGATAGGCGGGGCCACCGCCGTCAGCACCCCCCAGGACGTCGCGCGCATCGGCAGCCTGCGCCTCGCCGCCACCGCCGGGTGCTCGGTCACCAGCCCGCCTCGCAGCGTCGCCGCGCAGTGGGTCAAGACCACCGACGCACCGAGCGGCATCACCGTCAAGCTGCCTGGTAGGACCAAAGTCGTGCACGACTCGATCACCTTGAACGGTAAGACCTTCCAGCTACGGATGTACGTGGTCAGAGCCGGGAAAAACAAGGCTGTCTTCCAGGTCACGGACATGCACGGAGCAGATACCAAGGCCGCCCTGGACCCGGCCATCCGCGGCATTGCCACTTCGACCAAGGGGACCGTCAGCAGGGACCAGCCCCTTAAAGTCGCCGGCCATCCCGCCCGCGAGGGCCGGATCACGTTCGACGACAAGGGTGTCCCGCGCGTGGTCCTCATCCGTTACGTCGCCGCCGCCGACCACCTCGTCGGACTCGGGGCCAGTGGCCCTGCCGCAGACGAAAAGGGCGTGAAACAGCTCTACCAGCAGCTCACAGGTTCCCTGCACATCCCCTGACTCGTGGATGTCGTCGCGTATCTCCCAGCGGTTTCCCGAAGCCGCCGCCGTCGACGTCGGCCCGAGAACCCCTCCGCCTCCGCCTCAGCCGAGGGTGAAAGTGATCACGGCCCGAGCCGCGAAGCGGAAGCCGCCACCGAGCATGTCGGAACACTCGATCATGACGCCGAGACCGGCGCCTGCGGAACTCGGTGACGGGTAGATCCAGATGGGGCCCGCAGGGGCGGACCTGCACAGGCCGTTCGGCAGCGGGTTCACGGGGCCGGCGACCGCCGGGCCGCCGTACCGGTGGTCGAACAAGTCCTGGCCGTCGGGAACCGTACCCGTGCGGTGCAGGTGCCCCGGCATCAGGGCGCTCAAAAGGTCACCTCGGCCGAGCCGTTCATAGTGAACGTCCTTGGCGTCGGCGGGAATCGGTAGATCGTCCGGGAACAGCCGGACGCCCCCTGCGGCTGGCACCACGGGGACGACGATCCCGAGACAGGACAGCGGGCGCCGCGCCGGACGCGGGTTCGTCACCGTTCCCCCCAGCCATACCTGGCAAGGAACGCACGGAGCCTGCGCCGACAATCAAGCGTGCCGGGTCACGTCCGCTGGAGTGGTGTGTCGGCGGCCACTCGCTGATCTCGTTTCGAGGTTATGCGGGGTGAGTTCGGTGGGCAGGACGGTGTCGTCGGTTTCTGACTCGATTGGGTGGAGGCGGGCCTTGGCGAGGAGCTCGCGGCCCATGTAGCGGCGGCCCTCGGTCCACTCGTCGTTCTGCTCGGCCAGGATTCTGCCTCACCAGCGCATGCCGAGGGCGTCGAGGTCGGTGCGTCGTTGCGGCTGAGTGTTGTGGCCCGGAGCTTCTGGCGCACCGCCTGAAACATGGAGCAGCACGGTTCACGCATTCGGCTCAGTCGGACGGTCACATGAACACGCTCTGTGGTGCACTGGTCACATATCGCGAGGTGGATTGGCGAGAGCGCCGCTCGAGGACGGGTCCTGGCGCCAGGGCCGACGATCGCGACCCCACCCTCGATCCCCGCAAGTCCCGTGTCCCGCGCGGGCAGAAGCGAAGGCTGGCGATGAACGCTGACCTGACCAGTGACCGAATACCCCGGCGCAGGCTCCGCGGCGCGCTTGCGGTGCTGAGCGCCTGCGGGCTGCTGCTGACCTCGTGCACGGCCACCCAGCTGCGGCTGAGCCCGGCACATATCCCCGCCGGAACGGAGGCCACCGCCTCCACGGCCCCCGTCCCGGCAGGTCTGCTGCGCTATTACCAGCAGCAACTGCACTGGAAGCCCTGCCCGGACAAACCGGGCTTCCAGTGCACGACCCTGAAGGCGCCGCTGGACTACGCCCACCCCGACGCGGGCGACATCACGCTGGCAGCCACCCGCAAACGGGCCACCGGGACCGGCGCGAAACGGATCGGCTCCCTGCTATACAACCCCGGTGGCCCAGGCTACCCGGCCATCACCGGACTGTGGGACATCGCTGATGCCTTCCCGCCATCGGTGCGCGCCGCCTACGACCTGGTCGCGGTCGACCCGCGTGGGGTCGGCGAGAGCACCCCGGTGGACTGCAACACCGACACGGCCATGGCCCTCCTCAATGCCGGCGTGATCACCACCTCCGAGCAGCCAGACTTCGAGGGCGTGGACGCGGTGGTCGAAACGACCGCCGATGCGTGCCGACTGCACTCCGGGCGGCTACTGCCCCACGTCGGCACCCCGGAGGCAGCACGGGACTTGGACCTCATGCGCGCCCTCGTCGGAGACGAACGGCTGCACTACCTCGGTTTCTCCTACGGCACCTACCTCGGGGCCACCTACGCCGAACTCTTCCCCTCCCGTGTGGGCCGCATGGTCCTGGACGGAGCCGTAGACCCCTCCATCGACGGCTACCACCGCTTCCTGGACGCCGCGCACGGATACCAGGTCGCCTGGGAGTCCTTCGCCGCCGACTGCGCCACCCGCACCGACTGCCCCGTCGGCCACTCTGTCGAGGAAGCCGACCGCACCCTCGACGCCCTGGTGGCCGCACTCGACCAGAACCCGCTCCAGCCAACCAAGGACATCACCATCACAGGGCAGTTCCTCCTTACTGTTGTCACGGAAGGGCTGCGGGAGCCCGCGTGGCAGGCCCTGCGCCTGTTGCTGAGCGAGGCGACCCACCGCGTCGCGACCGGGCTGCAGAAAGTTTTCGCCGCGGACCAGAAAGACTCCGTCGTCGGCGACTGGGGTTCTACGGCGGTCACCTGCCTCAGCGCCCCGTTCGGCCCGCGGTTCACCCCCGCGCAGGCTGAGGCGGCACTCCCCGAGTTCGTCCGTGTCTCACCCCAGTTCGGGGCGCTCTTCTCCCCCTTCCTCCAAGGGTGTGCGCACTGGCCGGTCGAGCCGACCCAGCCCTCGCAGCGCATCACCGCACCCGGCACCCCGCCGATCCTGGTCGTCGGCACCACCCGCGACCCGGCCACGCCCTACATCTGGTCACAGGCGCTCGCCCACCAGCTCTCCTCAGGCCGCCTCCTCACCCGGAACGGCGACGGCCACACGGGCTTCTTGCAGGGCAGCACCTGCGTCGACACCGCCGTCGACCGCTACCTGCTGAACGATCAGCTCCCACCCGTGGGCACCGTCTGCACCTGATGCAGGGGCAGAAAGCGAGTCTCGAAGATCGAGGCCCATCGGGCCATTGCGGACTCGCCTGAGAGGCACGGGGAACAGCGGCGTCACCGGCGCTCCCGCGTAGGTCAGAAACTTGCCAGGTCGGCCGTCGTCCGCATACGCCGTCCTCCGAACCGGGCTCAGGTGTATTGGTCACGAGCGTTGTCAACGCGGGCCGGGCTTGAGCACGGCGAAGGCCTCCGTGTGTGGTGGAGGTGTCGAATCTTCACCGCACGGAGGCCTTCGTGTCCCACCCGGTCAAGGGCGGAGCGACCAGGTCCCGTCCCAGGAGGTTTCCGCCACTGCAGGGGCTCAGTCCTCCGCCAGCAGGTTGCGCACCGCGGCGTCCAGTTCGGCGGGTGTGGTGCCGCCGACCATACGCACGATGCCGTGGTCGTCGACGAGCACATTGGTCGGGACACCGCGGATCCCGAGACGGGCGGCGTAGCCGCCAGTGGTGTCCAGGAGGACCGTCGCGCCGATGTCCCACACGGCCGCGAAGTCCGCGGCCTCGACCTGCGGGGCGGCGTTTTCCCACACATTGATCATGATCACGTCCAGCCCGGACCGGGCCATACGGCGGCGCAGCCTTTCCAGGACCGGTGCCTCCGCATTGCAGGGGCCTCACCAACTCGCGAAGAAGTTGATCACGTATCTTTTCTCGGCCCACTCCCGCGTGGTGCGGATGCGTCCGCCGCGCAGATCCGGCAGTTCGAAGTCGGGCAGCGGCTGGCCCACCAGCGGGTGCTCGGTACGGGGAGCGGGCCCGGCGGGCAGCCAGGGCCGGTCGACGAAGGTCAGGGTGCCACTTCCCGCGTTCGACACCACCAGGGTGCCGGTGACGGGGTCCAGGGCGCAGTCGCCAGGTGCGTTGCCCACCACGATCCGGTGGCTCTCCCGACCGCTGCCGGTGTCCAGGACGCTGACCGTTCCGGCACCCCGGTTGCACACGTAGAGTCGGCGGCCCGCAGCGTCCACGCACATCCCGACCGGTGCGCGCTCCACCGGGACCTCGTCGAGCACGGCATCGCTGTCCAGCGACACCCTGCTGATGGTGCCGTGCAGCGAGTTGGCGACGTACAGGTGCCGGGCGGCCGGATCGGCCACGACCTTGCACGGCCCCTCACGCACCGCGATACGGCCCAGTGGCTGCAGCGTGTCCGCGTCGAACACGGTCACCGATCCGGCAAGGAAGTTCGCGCAGTACCCACGGCCGGACCCCGGGACGACAGCGATACTGCCCGCACCGGGTTCCGCCGGCACGGTTCCCTGCACCGTGAGCCGGTCGGTGTCGACCACGGTGATCGTTCCACCGGCGGTGTTGCCGACGAAGAGCCGGCGCCGCCCCGGATCGTGGCCGAGGCCGGCGGGATAGGCGCCGACCGGGATCTGCGCGACCCGGTCGCCGGTGCCGGCATCCAGCACGGACACCGTGTCCGAACGCGCGTCCGCGGTGAACAGGCGCTCCGTCGGCTTGTCCAGCACGATCGGGATCGGCTCGCGTCCCACGCCGGCCCGCCACACCGGAACGGCCCGGTCGAGATCCAGTGCCGTGACCGCGTTGTCACGGGAGCAGGCGACAAAGACGCGCCGCCGGTCGGGATCGCTCACGACCGCCTCCGGCCCCTTCCCCACGGGACAGTGCACCCGGACGCCGGGGGAGTGGCCGATCGCGCACGCAGGGCCCTGTGCCGGCGTCTGCCGCTGCTCCATGTGCACTGGGTGTGCTCCCGGACACCGGCCTAAACACCGGTATGCCCCTTTCACGCGATCAGCAAGGACCCTGGACCTCCCCGGAGTCCTGGTGAGCGTCGACAGTATGCGGCAAGGGTGTCGAGGATCGGGGCGGCGGTTCTCGGCCCCTCGAAGGGTTTCCGGTCCGCATTCGAACCCGCGGGACTACTGGTGAGCAGGGCATTCAGAGGAGGGGTGTACGAATTTCGGGTCTGATTTCATGTGTTACTTAATGATTTGATCGGCTTTGTTCGGACACGCGGTAGGAGTCAGAGAACTCCTACCGGAAGGGAGAAACATCCCGACCTGGTGGCCCTGCAGGACCGAGCCGCAGAAGTCTCGTTCAGGCCCGCGCAGGTGGCCGAGTGCCTGGCCCTGCTGAGGGCTCGGCCTACGAGCGAACCTTCGGCATGGGCCGGGCCACCGCCGCTATCGGCGCATGGACGATTACCGCCCGTGGGCGGTGCAGCACGCATCGGCGACGACAGGCACCATCGCCGGCAACACCGCCACCGGCGCCGTCGCGATCGCACCAGGACTGACGACGACCGCGACGGCAGGCAGAGTCCGCTGACAACCGGACAGCTCGACAGGCTCGATCGGTGCCCACAGCGGCCCGGCAGCCCCGGCCCTGGTCCGGCCTGCGTGGAGGAGTCCTTCCCGTGTCCCAAGCTGCGTGCCCCGCTTCCCCACGAGGACGGGACAACGGACACACATCAGCCCGGCAGACGGCGCCACAACCGTTCCGCCGCCCCGACGCATGGCCACACGTGGCCCTGCGGCCGGCGGCGCACAGGCGGCGCTGGCGTGCGCTGGCACGGACGGTGACACCTGGACACGGCGCGCCGTGCTGAGTGTGCCGCTGGCCGTCCTGGCCGCGATCGCCAACGCCCTGGCCTCCGTGCTGCAGCGCAAGGCTGCCCGGGAGCGCCCGGAGAGCGAGAGCCTGAGTTGGCGGCTGGTGTGGAGCCTGCTGCACCGACGGGTATGGTTCGGCGGCGTTGCCTCGATCATTGTCGGCTTCCTGCTGCAGGCCACGGCGCTGAGCCACGGCCAGCTCTCGGTGGTGCAACCGGTGCTCCTGCTGGAGCTACCCGCTACCCTCGTGCTGTCGTCGCTCGTCTTCGACAGCCGCCTCGGCGTCCGCGAGTGGGCCGCCTCGGTCGCGATGGTCGCCGGCTTGGCAGGGCTGCTGTTCTTCCTCTCCCCGTCCCACGGTTCCACCGCAAACGCCACCACGCTGACATGGGCATTCGCCTCGGGACTGAACGTGTTCCTGGTTGCCGCTGTGGTCGTGTGCGCCTACTTCACCGCCAACGGCGCCCGCAAGGCGGCCCTGCTGGGTGTGGCGACCGGCTGCGGTTTCGGCTTCACCGCCGCGCTGATCAAGGGCGTGACCGTGGCGTTCACCCACGGCCTCGGCGCCTTGTTCACCAGCTGGCAGCTCTACGCCATGATCGTGGCCGGTGCCGGAGCGATGTTCCTGCTGCAGTCCGCGATGCAGGCAGGGCGACTGCTGGCCAGCCAACCCGCACTGACGATGAGCGACCCCGTCATCGCGATCCTGTGGGGCATCTTCGTCTTCGGCGAAGCCGTCCGTGGCGGCCTCTACATCGTCTTGTCGGTCGTGGCGGCAGCCGTGGTGGCCGCCGCCGTCATGGTTCTGACGCGTTCCCCGCTTCTTGCCGGTCAGGCCGGACAGCAGGAACAGCAGGAACAGCAGGACGCCCAGGCCGGTCCGGAGGCGGAGCGGTGACGCACGGCGGCCGTTCTTGGGTTGACTCGGTCGACCACCTGGAAACCCGCCAAAGACGAGGCGAAGCCGCTTCGATGGGAGAGAGGGGGCAGAATTGGTTTGCAAGGAGAGCGGCGGTGATCGTAAGTGGCCCACCAACGCCAAGTCCCACGCCCAGGCCTCCGTGACGCCACCCGGCTCGTGCTGGTCGGTGCTCTGGCGGCCGTCCTGACGGTGGGCGCCGGTCCTGTCCGGGCGGCCTCCGCGGGCCACGTCTCGACGATCGACGCGGCCACCCACCAAATGACCGTCACGGATCACGGCCGGACGGTGATGACCTTCCCCGCGAGCTTCGGAAAGCCCGGCTTCCGTACCCCGTCCGGAACGTTTCACGTGCTGGGCAAGGACGCGGTCATCAAAATGACCTCGTGCAGCGCGAACATCACGTGTAATCCGCGCAATCCCAACTACTACGTCCTCACGGTCCACTGGGCGGTGCGCCTGACCACCTCCGGCGTGTTCGTCCACGCGGCACCCTGGGACCACGCCATCGGCCGGGCCGACACCTCTCACGGCTGCATCCACCTGACAACGGCGGACGCCCACCGCTTCTACGATTTCAGCCGGATCGGCGACACGGTAATCGTCAAGAACACCGGCGGCCTCGCAGGCGGCCCGAGCGGCCCGTAGCGCACCCGGGCAGCACTTCGGCGTCCTCACCGAGATCGACGTCACGGCGCGACTCTCAAGGCCAAACTCGATCAGGACATGGAGGACCACGTCATCGTCGGAGCCTGCAACCCGCCGTCCGCCCACCGCGCGCTGGAGGCCGACCGCAGCATCGGCCTGCTGCCGCCCTGCAACGTGGTCGTCCGCGCCGAGAGCGACCGCACTGTCGTACAGGCCCTCGACCCGGCACGATGGTCACGCTGACCGGACCCGAGGCCCTGCGCCCGGTCGCCGAGGAGCCCCGTCCGCCGCCTCGACGCCGCCCTGGCCTCGCTCGCCGGGGCGGGGACGGGCAGCTGAGCCGCCTCAGGCACCCCGCGGCACCAGGGCCGACTGACTGCCAGGACGCCTGTGTCCAGGTCGCCCGCCCGGTGAGCAGCCGCTGGATGAGAAAGCCGAGCGCTGGTGCTCACCTGCCTGTGCGCCTACGCCGCACCGGCGATGTGCGCTGGTAAGCCGGCGTCCTCTTCGCTGCGCCCGTTCTGAGCCCCCACGGCAGGCCGACCGAGCCACCATGGAGGTGAGCTGAAGTGATGGTGGGGGCGGAAGGAGGCCGCCATGGCAGCCGAGCGCTACGCGACGCCGACTCTGACGGTGGCGGCGACCAGTGGCCGGCGGGCTGGGCTGATCCTCGTCGGAGAGGTCAGGGCGGAAGTTTTGAGGCAACTGGAGGAGCAGCTGGATGCCCCGCCGCTGAGCCGGGCCGATGAGTGGGTCGTCGACATGAACAAGGTCACCGGGATCGACCTTGCGTGCGTCTACGCCCTGCTGCAGGCCGCAGCCACGCGGCGGCCGAAGACGGTGACGCTCACCGTTCGCGGAGCCCGGCACGCTGTGCGGCGGACTCTGCACGCCGCCGGGCTCGACGTGGTGGCCGCGATCGAGAGGTGACTGCTGGCGCAGGTACGGACAGATCAGTGGCTGGAGGAGATACGACGCGGCGGCGCACTCGCCCGCCAAGCCCCCGACACCGCGACCGCGATCATCACCCAGGCCATCCACACCCTGGCGGTCCTCTTCCCCGACACTGACCCGCATCCCACCCCCGCCACCTGGTGCCGCGGCGAACTGGCCACCCGCGCCACCGGCTCCGCCCGCGGCCTGGACGACGGCACACTGCTGTCCCGGCTGGTCCTGCGCGGCATCGCCCTGGCACGGGACGTCGACTTTCCCGCCGACGCGCCTGCGCGCCGAGCTCTGTGGCGCCTGGCATCGGTCACCCCGGACAAGGTATCCAGCACCGTGCTCACTACGGCCTGCACCCCCCAAGGCGACACCTGGGGCGAAAAGCCCTACGCGAGCGGTCGCAACACCACCTGGAAACCCACCTCACCCTGCGCGAACTACGCACCCTCAACCTGCAGATGCCCGCCCACAACCGCATCCACGTCTGCGAGAACCCCCGCGTGGTCGAAGCCGCCGCCGACGCCGGCCGCACCGCACCGCTGCCCTCAGGCAGCGCAACCACGGTCGTCCTCAGACTGCTCGACGCGCTGGCCGACACCGGATGCACCTTCGCCTACCACGGGGACTTCGACTGGGATGATCAAGGGCCGCCGGTGCGGACCCGCCGAGAACAAGCCGCCAGGCGTGCGAGCACGCTCGATCGAGCCGTACGGACCATGAGCTTTCTCAGGACCCGGGAAGGCGGGCGGATCAGCGCAGTCCGGCGAAGAGGTCGTTCTCGGGCACGGCCGCGCCGGTGGTGTCCTGGACGCGTACGAAGGTCTCGACGCCCATCAACTCGGTGAACCTTTTCTGGCCCATCTTGAGGAAGAATATGTTCTCGCCCTGGCTGGCGTGCGCGGCCAGCGCATCGAACTTCTGACCGCCGAACGCGGAGGTGTCCACCCACGTGGTGATCTCCTCGTCGGGGAGTCCGATCTCGGCCATCGCGGCGGCCTCGGCGGGGTCCGGCTCCTGCCAGTCCGCACCGAACTCGCGCATGGCCTCCCCGAACCGCTGCATCATCGAGCGGGGCGCCGTCGTCCAGTACACCTTCGGTGTCTGCATGGTCATCGCCAGCGCCGCCATCGTGATGCGGTTTGCCTGAATGTGGTCGGGGTGGCCGTAGAAGCCGTTCTCGTCGTAGGTGACGACCACATCGGGTTGGTGGCGGCGCAAGAGGTCCGCGAGTCGTGCAGCCCCCTCCTCCACGGGTGTCTGCCAGAAGGATCCGGGGGCGTCATTGGTCGGCCAGCCCATCATCCCGGAGTCGGCGTATCCCAGCGTCTCGAGATGACTGACCTTCAGGATGTTGCAGCTCGCCTCGAGTTCTTGACGCCGCATCAAGGCGACGGCTGCCGGATCGTGCCCGGGATCGCCCGGTTTGACACCCCCCGGTCCGTCACCGCAACCGCCGTCGGTGCACGTCACGAGGACCGTGCGGATGCCCTCCGCCGCGTACCGTGCGAGGACACCTCCCGTTCCCGTGGCCTCGTCGTCGGGGTGGGCGTGCACCGCCATGAGCGTCAAGGGCCGGTCATTCATGAAAACAGTCCTCCTGTGTGAAAAGGCCTCGGTGTCCGCACCGAGGCAAGTGGCACGGTCCGGCACGGCACACTGATGATCTGTCACTGGATCAACACCGTGCCTACCGGCTCTATTGTCCGCACCGGATGAGCCAGGGCGTTGCTTCCCGGCAGTACCCGGTCCTCCAACGGCAAACGCCGGGGGCGGCCGCGCTGGATGTCCCTGCCACAACGCCTCACCAGCAGCATCAACGTGTTGAACTTCGCCGGGCTCAGCTCGTGAACGAGGACTGACGCCCGCAGATCGCTCAAAAGAGCCGGCGAATGACCTCGACCGTGCGAGCCAGGTGGGGTTCGTTGCGGTCGGCGCGGTGGGCGACGGCCAGTTCGATCGCCGCCGCCGGACGTACCAGGGGCCGGTAGGCGACACCGGCGAGGGCGAGCGCGGTCACCGGTTCGGGCACGACCGCGACTCCGAGGCCGCCGGCGACGAGGGTGATGAGCGTGGAGGTCTCTGCGACCTCGTGCCGGATGTGCGGCTCGACGCCGGCGTCTTTGAGGACACCGAGCACGACATCGTGCATCACCGAGTGGCGGTCCGCCGAGTGCATGATCAGGTCGAGGCCGGCGAGGTCGGCGGCGCGCACCTGGGTCTTCGCTGCGAGTGGATGCTCGGCCGGGAGTGCCACCACGAGGCGGTCCCGGCGCAGGGTGTGGACGGTGAGGGACGGGTCGGCCGCGGGCGGGCGGAGCAGGGCCACGTCGATTGCGCCGCTGCGCAGCGCCTCCACCTGATCCGGGGCGAGCATCTCCCCGCGGAAGGAGAAGTCGATGCCCGGCAGTTCGGTGGCGAGGTGACGCGACAGCGCCGGCAGCAGGCTGTACGTCGCCGAGCCGACGCAGCCGAGGGTGAGGTGACCGACCGCACCGGCGGCGACCCGGCGGGCGTGGTGGGCGGCCTCGTCGACCTCGGCGAGGATCGCCCGTACCCGGTCGAGGTAGGCGCGGCCGGCGTCGGTGAGGTCGACCCGACGTGTGGTGCGGTGGAACAGAGCGGTGCCGAGCTCGCCCTCGAGCTGCCGGATCGCGTGCGAGAGCGGCGGCTGTGCCATGTGGAGCCGCTCGGCTGCACGCCCGAAGTGGCGCTCTTCCGCGACGGCGACGAAGTAGCGGAGCTGGCGCAGATCCATAGTTTCAGTATCTCAATCGACGTCGATATTGATACTTCACAGTATCGGCGGTGCCGTCTAGCGTCGAGCCATGAACAGTGCATTCCTCTACGCCGCCACGCGGACACCGTTCGGCAAGTTCAACGGCGCGCTGGCCGACATCCGGCCCGACGATCTGGCCGCTACCGCGATCAGCGGCGTGCTCGCGCAGGCGCCGTCGCTGGATCCCGCTGCCATCGACGAGGTCGTCTGGGGCAACGCCAACGGCGCCGGCGAGGAGAACCGCAACGTCGGCCGGATGGCCGCGCTGCTGGCCGGTCTGCCGACCAGCGTGCCCGCCACGACGGTCAACCGGCTGTGCGGCTCGAGCCTGGACGCGGCGATGGCCGGCTCCCGCACGATCGAGACGGGCGACGCCGACGTTGTTCTCGTGGGCGGTGTCGAGTCGATGACGCGGGCGCCGTGGGTGCTGCCCAAGCCGTCGCGGGCCTTCCCGGCGGGCGACGTCACCGCGGTATCGACGACCCTGGGCTGGCGGCTGGTCAACCCGCGGATGCCGAAGGAATGGACCATCTCGCTGGGGGAGTGCAACGAGCAGCTCCAGGAACGCTTCGGCATCTCCCGCGAGCGCCAGGACGAGTTCGCCGTCCGCTCTCACCGCCTCGCGCACCAGGCATGGGAGGACGGCTTCTACGACGCGCTGGTCGCCCCGGTGGGCGACCTGACCCGCGACGAGGGCATCCGCGCGGACTCGAGCACCGAGAAGCTCGCCAAGCTCAAGCCGTCGTTCCGGCCGGACGGCACCATCACAGCGGGCAACGCCTCCCCGCTCTCCGACGGCGGCTCCGCGGTGATCCTCGGCAGCGAGGCAGCAGCAGCGACCATCGGCCACGACCCGCTCGGCCGGATCCTCGGCAGAGGCGCGATGGCGCTGGACCCGCAGGAATTCGGCTACGCCCCGGTCGAGGCCGCCAACCGAGCGCTCGCCCGCGCCGGGATCACTTGGGAGCAGGTCGGTGCGGTCGAGCTCAACGAGGCATTCGCAGTCCAGTCACTGGCCTGCATCGACGCCTGGCTCAAGGACGGCCTGCGCGATCCCGGGATCGTCAACCAGCGCGGCGGGGCCATCGCGATCGGGCACCCGCTGGGCGCCTCCGGCGGCCGGATCCTCGGGACCCTGGCCGCGGTCCTGAAGGAACGCCGCGAGCGGTACGGCGTGGCCGCGATCTGCATCGGCGTCGGCCAGGGGCTGGCCGTCGTCCTGGAGAACCTGGAGGTGTCGAAGTGAGCCGCACCGCTGTGCTGGATTCGACCGACGAGGCCGTCGCCGGGATCGAGGACGGCTCCACTGTCCTGGTCGGCGGCTTCGGCCTGGCCGGGATGCCGTTCGACCTCATCGACGCCCTCATCCGGCAGGGCGCGAAGGACCTCACGATCGTCTCCAACAACGCCGGAAACGGCGACGTGGGACTGGCGGCGCTGCTCGCGGCCGGCCGGGTCCGCAAAGTGCTGTGCTCCTTCCCGCGGCAGGTCGACTCCTATGTCTTCGACGCGCTCTACCGCGAGGGGAAGATCGAGCTCGAGGTGGTGCCCCAGGGCAACCTCGCCGAGCGGATGCGGGCCGCCGGCGCCGGGATCGGCGCGTTCTACTGCCCGACCGCGGTCGGCACCCCGCTCGCCGAGGGCAAGGAGGTGCGCACCATCGACGGACGCGACTACCTGCTGGAGTACCCGATCAAGGGCGACTACGCCCTCATCGCCGCGCACCGTGCCGACCCGATGGGCAACCTCGTCTACCGCAAGACCGCCCGCAACTTCGGCCCGGTGATGGCGACCGCCGCCACCACCACGGTCGTCCAGGTCGACGAGGTCGTCCCGCTCGGCGGGCTCGACCCGGAGGCGGTCGTCACGCCGTCCATCTACGTCGACCGCATCGTCCCGGTCGAGACCCGCCACTACACCGTCCAGGGGGCACGATGACCACCGACACCACCGCCGCGACACGTTCGGCGTCCGCGGGCGAGGCGCCGATCACCGTCGACCATCCGCTCAGCATGGACGAGGTGGCCGCCGTGATCGCACGGGACATCCCGGCCGGCGCGTTCGTCAACCTCGGCATCGGCCAGCCCACAAAGATCGCCGACCACCTGCCCGAGGAACTCGGCGTCGTCCTCCACACCGAGAACGGCATGCTCGGCATGGGGCCGAAGGCCGAGGGCGCCCAGATCGACCCCGACCTCACCAATGCCGGCAAGGTCCCGGTCACCGAGCTCCCGGGGGCGGCGTACTTCCACCACGCCGACTCCTTCGCCATGATGCGCGGCGGCCACCTCGACGTCTGCGTGCTCGGCGCCTACCAGGTCTCCGCCCACGGTGACCTGGCCAACTGGCACACCGGCAAGCCCGGCGACATTCCCGCCGTGGGCGGCGCGATGGACCTCGCCATCGGAGCCAAGGACGTCTACGTGATGATGACGCTCTTCACGAAGTCCGGTGCGCCCAAACTGGTCCGGCAGTGCAGCTACCCGCTCACCGGCATCGGCTGCGTCAGCCGGGTCTACACCGAGGTCGCCACCTTCGACCTGCGGCCCCACGGCGTCCACGTGCTGGAGACCTACGGCATCACCCTCAACGAGCTGCGCTCACGCCTCGACGTCGAGCTGCTCTGACCTCCCCAGGCCCGCACCTGACGCTCCGGTTCCTGTGGGCGCAGCAATCGCGCTCGGCGCGCTTGTCATCAACCGGCTCATCGCGGCAGCCAAGAATCAAGCCAACCAACTGATGATCCGGCCGACGACGCGCGCCGCCGCCGCCAGGCCTGAAAAGCCGGAATCGGAGACACGCAGTACCCGGGTTGGCCGGCTGCAGCGGGCAGCCCCTCGGAGGCCATCACGGCGATGGCCTCGAACCGCCTTCTGGTGGCACCCCCTTCCCCAGCAGCTCGGCGGCCCGCCGGTGGATCGCCGGCTCGGTCTCCAGCTCCGCGATCCGCCGGCTGGGCGCCGCGAGCGCGCTCTGCTCGGCGCTGGTCGTGCCTGGGAGCAGGCCCAAGTCGGCCAACTGCCGGCGCCGTCATACGTAGACGGTCTGGTCGCTCAGCCTCAGGCCGGCCGCCACCTGCCTGGCGGACCGGCCGGCTTCGATGAGGTCGAGCACCTTGCGGCGGAACTTCGGAGGGCAACTTCGCGGCCCAGGTGCGTTCTTGGGCTGCTGGAGTGATCGCTGTCCAGCAAGCCGACTCCTCCGAACCCGGGGCACATCAAGATCTCCACCTAACCCGGGGCAGTTGGCACCGAGACTCCCGGAGCGGGATAAGGCGACAGCGTCGGCCCCTCTCCAGGCGCTTGGGAGAAGGGCCGACGCCAATGGGCTGATCAGCGCGCCGTGTAGCCGCCGTCGATCGGCAGGTTCACGCCCGTCACCCAGTCCGCTTCGTCCGAAGCCAGGTAAAGGACCCCGTAGGCGACATCGATCGGACGACCCAGGCGACGCAGAGACTGGTTCCCCGTCATGTACTCCTCATAGGCCGACAGACCACCGGGGAACTCAGCCGCGATGCCTTCGACCAGCGGGGTCAGGACCGTGCTCGGGTGCACCGAGTTCACGCGGATGTTGTACTTGCCGTAGCTGGCCGCGTCCTGCTTGGTCTGCATGGAGACCGCGCCCTTGGCGACGTGGTACGCCGTGAACTCGTCGTTCCCGATCATCCCGTAGATGGACGAGTAGTTGACGATGCTGCCCTTGCCCCGCTCGATCATGTGCGGGATGGCATGCTTGGTGCAGAAGAAGACACCCTTCACATCGACAGCGAACAGA
Organism: Streptomyces carpinensis; assembly: GCF_002154505.1. GTDB lineage: Bacteria > Actinomycetota > Actinomycetes > Streptomycetales > Streptomycetaceae > Streptomyces > Streptomyces carpinensis. The sequence goes on from NZ_MUBM01000022.1 coordinate 15,676, forward strand.
GCGTCCCACTCGGCCTCGGTGAGCTCGTGGGTCGGCTTGTCGACGCCGATGACGCCGGCGCAGTTGACGAGGATGTCGAGAGCACCGAACTCCTGTGCTGCTGCGTCGATCACCGACTTCGCCTCGGCCTCCCGGGCGACGTTCAGGCTCCAGAACTCCGCGGTCCCGCCTGCCGCGCGGATCCCCGCCACGACCTCCTGGCCCTTGACCTCGTCCAGGTCCGTGACGGCGACCTTGGCGCCCTCAACCGCGAACAGCTCTGCGGTCGCCCGGCCCATGCCCATTGCGGCCCCGGTGATCAGGGCGACCTTGTTCTCCAGACGTCCCATGCCGATTCCCTTTCCCCGTTCAGGTCTCAGGCCTTGACCGACTGGTTGGCCAGGAAGGAGCGGTAGCCGTCCGCCTCAGCTGCACGGCAGAACTGCTGATACACCTGTCCGCCGCCCATGTAGACCTGGAACTCCTCCGGCTTGCCGGGCAGGTTGTCACCCAGGAACCACGCCTTGGCCTTCTTGCCCTCGGAGTACATGACGGTGGCCTTGCCGGCCCGCTCGGTCTCCTCCATCCACCAGGCCTCCGACTCGGGGGTGGCCTCGAGGAACGGAACGTCGTTCTCACGCGCCCACGCGATGGCCCTCTGGAGCCACTGGGCGCCGAGCTGGATCGGGACCGGCAGGTTCGAGTACGGCGTCTGCGGGCCGAGGGACATGAAGAAGTTCGGGAATCCGTTGGCGTTGATGCCGAGGTTCGACTTCAGGCCGTCGGCGAGCCACTTCTCGCGCAGCGTGCGGCCACCGCGACCCACGATGTCGATGTTGGTCAGGGTCCCGGTCATGGCGTCGAAGCCAGTGGCGAAAATCAGCACGTCGAGCTCGTACTCGGTGTCGCCGACCACCACGCCGCGCTCGGAGATCCGGCTGATCGGCTGCGAGGCGACGTCGATGAGGTGCACGTTCGGCTTGTTGAACGCCGCGTAGTAGTTATGGCCGGTCGGGACGCGCTTGCCGTTGAACGAGTAGGTGGTCGGCGAGAGAAGGTCGGCGACGGCCTGGTCCTCGACGATCTCGTGGATCTTCTTGCGGATGAACTCCGAGGCGAGCTCGCTGGCCTCATGGCTGGTGGCCAGATCGGTGAAACACTCGTTGGCGAAGTGGAATCCGCCCTCGTTCCACTTGCTCTCGAAGATCCGGTCGCGCTCCTCTGCGGAAACCTCGAGGGCGCTGTGCTCGGCCGGCTCCATCGCGACGCCGAAGGGGTGGTTCGCCGCCTTCTCGTAGATCTCGTCGTAGTGGTCACGCAGGTAGGCCATCTCCTCCTCGGTCACCGGGTCGTTCGTGGTCTCGACGATGAAGTTCGGCGTGCGCTGGAAGACGTAGAAGTCGCCGGCGGCCTTGGCGATCTCAGGGACCATCTGGATGCCGGAGGCACCCAGCCCGATGAGGCCCACACGCTTGCCGGTCAGGTCTGCGCCGCCGCGGGGCCACATCGAGGAGTGGTACTTCTCGCCCTGGAACGTGTCGATGCCGTCGATGGCAGGGAAGATCGCCTGCGAGAGGACGCCCATGCCGGAGACGAGGTAGGTCGTGGTCAGGGTGCTGCCGTCGCCGAGGTGGACGGTCCACGTGTTCGCATCCTCGTCGTAGACGGCCTTGTCCACGCGGGTGGACAGGCGGATGTCCTTGCGCAGGTCGAGCCGGTCGGCGACGAAGTTGAGGTACTTCAGGACCTCCGCGCCGGCCGGGTACCGCTCGGTCCAGGTCCACTCGTCGCGGACCTCCTTGGAGAAGGAGAAGGAGTAGTAGCTGTACTCGCTGTCGGTGCGGACGCCGGGGTAGCGGTTGACCCACCAGGTGCCGCCGACGCCGTCCTCGCCGTCGACCACGAGGGTCGACAGACCGATCTCGCGCAGGTGGTGGAGCATCGCCAGGCCGGAGAAGCCGGCGCCGATGACGATGGCGTCGTAGTCACGCTTGCTGGTCATGTAAGTGTGGGTCCTTTCACCGAGTGATGACAGGTGGGCACTCAAGGTGGGAGCGCGCGGTAGGAAAGGTGGATGAGACGCGGTCAGCGGTCTGGCCAGGGCGCCGGTGGGAGGCTGGTCAGGACCGGTACCAGGCGGCCATGGAAGCGATCTCCTCGTCGGCGCGCGCGAGGCGTCCGGCCTGGAACGGGAAGACGTGCTGCATGCCCTTGCCGATGGAGAACGTCACGTCGACGCCGGCGTTCTCGGCCAGGGCGACCAGGCGCTCGGAGTCCTCGAAGAGGGATTCGGTGTCGGCTGCGCAGACGTAGAGCCGCGGGAAGCCCTCATAGGTGGCGTAGAGCGGGTTGACGTACGGGTCCGTCGGGTCCGCGCCCCCGGAGAGGTAGCGGCCGATGTTCCCGGCGAGGCCTTCGCGAGTGATCAGGAAGTCGGTGTCGTTGTTGGTCTCGATCGTGGCACCGCTGTTCTCCATGTTCAGCCACGGCGACATCGTCAGGACACGTCCGGGCAGCGGGCGGCCGTCGCGGCGCAGCGTGAGCGTCATCGCTACCGCGAGGTTTCCACCGGCGCTGTCGCCGACGAAGCACACGTCGTCGGCCTTGATGCCCTTGTCCAGGAGGGCCTGGTAGACGGCGAGGCCGTCTTCGATCTGCGCCGGGAACGGGAACTCCGGTGCGAGCCGGAAGTCGAGAACAAATGCATGGGTGCCGCAGGCCTTGGTCAGGTGCCCGGCGAGCTTGCGGTGGCTGGCGGAGGAGCCGAGCGCGAACCCTCCGCCGTGCATGACCACCATCACCTGAGAGGGATCCGCGTCGAGGGGGGTCACGAGGATGCCCGGCACGCCACCGATGGTGGTCGTGGCGTAGGTGACCCCTTCGGGCTCAGCGGTCGCGCGCTGCCAGTCCTCGAAGACCCAGCGCATCAGCTGGAGCGACATCTGCGGGTTGGCCTCGAACTCCACGCTCCACTCGGCGTAGATCTCCCCAAGCGGGTCTGAAGGACGGGGATGGGGCATCGGTGCTCCTCAACGTCATGGTCGGCGGTACTGGCTGTTCCTCGGGCCGGCAGACGGCCGACCCGGCCAGTCGAGGATCTCCACGCCCAGGCGTCGAAGGTGAACGCTGTCACAAAATGAGGCACCGCCGTCTCACAGTGACTCGCGTCATACGGTCCTGCTCGCGACAGCCTTCTGCCGGGGCCCTCACCGAGCCCGTTTCCCTCACCCAGGCGTTCACGTCACTCCGATCACGCCGGCGATCCCGCCCTCGGAGTCGGACCAGGTACTGCGCTCTTCCGGCTCGGTGCTTGCGCACACCTGGTGCTCCCGGGCCGGCGAGGTCCTTCACAGCTCTCAACGAGGAGACACTCCATGCACATCAAGAAGCGGGCCGTCGCGGCGACTAGCGTCGCAGCTGCCATGGCCATGGCGCTCAGCGCCTGCGGGGGTCTGTCCACCAGCTCCACCGGCTCCGGTGGTTCCGGTGCCTCCGTCGGCTCCAGCGGCCCGTGGCCGACCGTGAAGGTGGGCGGTGTCGGAGTGCAGGCCGACATCCCGGACATCAGCAAGTTCTGCGGCACCAAGCCGATCAAGGTCGGCTACGCCGACGGCAACAACAACAACACCTGGCGCAAGGCCACGATCGCGCTCTTCAAGGCCCAGGCGGCCAAGTGCCCGAACATCACCCAGGTCGTGGTGACCGACGCCCAGAACAACACCCAGAAGGCGATCTCGGACATCAACTCGATGGTCGCCCAGGGCGTCAAGGTGATCGTCACCTTCGGCGACGCCGGACAGGCCCTCCTGCCGACCATCCAGAAGGCGACCGCGGCCGGCGTGGCGGTCGTGCCGATCGTCTCGGGCGTCGGCGGTACACCGGGCAAGGACTACGTCGACTTCGTCTCCGAGAACGTCGAGACGTACGGCAAGAACCTCGCCGACTGGACCGTCAAGGCGATGCACGGCAAGGGCAACCTGGTCATGCTGGGCGGTGTCGCCGGCAGCGCCTACTCCCAGACCGTCTACAACGGCGTCAAGAAGGCGGTCGCGGAGCATCCCGGCGTCCACCTGCTCAACGCGGACGGGTATGTCGCCACCGACTGGGACGTCAGCAAGACGCAGCAGGTCGTGGCCGGTCTCATCACGAAGTACGGCAAGATCGACGGCATCGTCTCCGACTTCGGCGGCGGTTCGGTCGGAGGTATCCGGGCGTTCATCGCCGCGAACAAGCCCCTGCCGGTCTGGTCGGCCAATGACTCCAACGAGTTCGCCTCGCTCTGGTACCAGTACCACAAGCGGTACCCGAGCTATCAGATCGCGACGGAGTCGTCCCGCAACTGGGTCGTCGAGGCTGCTTTGAACAAGGGTCTCGCGGCCTACAACGGCATCACCGACACCGAGCCCTCGACGTACAACCTGGAGATCATCGAGGACTCGACCAACCCGAAGATGATGCCGAAGTACGACAAGTCGCTGCCGGCTGACGCGATTCTCTCTTCCGGCCTGACCACCGAGCAGATCAAGGCTCTCTACAAGTAGGCCCTGCAGCGGTCCGGTCGGCTTCGATGCCATCTCGGCCAGGCCATCGCCCCTTTCACAAACAGAACCGTCCGCAGCTCCGGCCATTCCCGGCAGTTGCCCGGGCCTCCATGGGTTTCTTCAAGGCCCGGGCGGCTGACCTCGTCGCTTTTCCAGACGGTTTTCCCTCCGAATCCCGAACTACGCAGCCACCTGCGGATATCCGAGGAGCACTCATGAACCGACTCGACGGTAAGGTCGGCATCGTCACCGGCGCTTCGCGCGGCATCGGCCACGCGATCGTCGACGCCATGGCGGCTGAGGGCGCGGCCGTCGTCGCGACCAGCCGCGCTGCCGCCGACGACTCGTTCGGCGCCGGCGTCACGTACGCGTCCCTCGACGTGGCCAGCGAAGCCGACTGGCAGCGTGTGATCGCCGAGGTCATCGAACACCACGGGCGCCTGGACTTCCTCGTGAACAACGCCGGCATCATCGCCTATGAAACCGTCCACGAACTCACCAGTGAGGAGTGGAACCGGGTCGTCGCGGTCAACCAGACCGGCACCTGGCTCGGGATGCGCGAGGTGATCCCGCAGATGATCACCCAGGGCGGCGGCAGCATCATCAACGTCTCCTCGATCTGGGGCAGCGCCGCTGTCGCCGGTGCGCACGCCTACCACGCGACCAAGGGCGCGGTGCGCAACATGTCGAAGAGCGCCGCCGTCAGCTACGCCAAGGAACGCGTCCGCGTGAACTCGGTTCATCCCGGTTTCATATGGACCCCCCTGACCGAGGCTCAGGCCCCGGAGGTGAACGAGTACGTCATCTCCCAGACCCCGATGGGACGCGCCGGACGACCCGAGGAGATCGCCGCCGGAGTCGTCTTCCTCGCCTCCGACGAGGCCAGCTTCGTGACCGGTTCCGAGCTCGTCATCGACGGCGGCTACCTCGCCCAGTAAGGGGCCCGTCAACGGGCCGAGGCGCCGGCCCGGCCACTCAGGTCCGCGCCCCTCAACATATTCCAGGAGTCCGACGTGACCAACTTCGGCAGCAACGGACCTGAGACTCAGGTCCGGCCACCGCAGCAGGGTGCGAGCCCCGACCTCACCCAGTCCAACCACGCAGCAAGTCAGACAGCGAGCCAGGCGGCCGGTCATGTCGCATCGGTGCTCTCCATGCAGGGCATCGGGAAGTCCTTCCCGGGCGTGCGCGCGCTGGACGAGGTGAGCTTCGATGTCCGCCCGGGCGAAGTCCACGCCCTGGTAGGCGAGAACGGCGCCGGCAAGTCCACCCTGATGGCCGTGGCGTCGGGCGCATTGGCGGCGGACGACGGCACCGTCCTCATCGGCGGCGTCCATCTCACGCATGCGCAACCCGAGCAGGCTCGCAGCCTCGGCCTCGGTATCGTGCGACAGCATCCGGCGCTTCTTCCGGACCTGACGGTGGCGGAGAACATGGCGCTCGGGGTCGGGTACAAGCGCGTCGGCGGACTTCGCCGTGCGGTCGCCTGGGCCCGCGAGACCCTCGCGCCGTGGGAGATGAAGATCGACCCGCGCGCCCGCGTCGCCGACCTGTCGATGGAGAAGCGGTTCATCATCGAGATCGCCAAGGCGCTCGCGCTGAACCCGAAGGTTCTGATCCTCGACGAGCCCACAGAGCATCTCAACGCCGAAGAAGTACAGCGTCTGTTCACGAAGGTCCGCGAGACCGTCGCAACCGGCGCTGGGGTCGTCTACATCTCCCACCGCATCCCGGAAGTCAAGCAGATCGCCGACCGGATCACCGTCCTTCGCGACGGCCAGACCCGCGGAACCTTCGACGCCTCGGCTGTCACCGAGGAGCAGATCGTCGAGCGCGTTGTGGGCCGCAAACTCGAGACGGTCTTCCCCGCCAAGGAACCCGTACCCGCGGACGCGGCCGAGCGACTCGTCGTGACCGGGCTGTCCGGTCACGGCTTCGACGACATCTCCCTGACCGTCCGCTCCGGCGAGATCGTCGGCCTGGCCGGGGTCCAGGGCAATGGCCAGGCCGAGCTCGTCCGTGCCCTGGCCGGCCTGGTCTCGACGTCGGGCGAGATCGTCGTCGACGGACAGCGGGTCCGCGGCTCAAACGCGGCGGCCGCGAACGCCGGTGTCGTCTACGTGCCGGCCGACCGGCACGGCGAAGGTGTGTTCCTGCCCCTCGGCGTGAGCGAGAACATCGTCGCGCGCACCCTGCACAAGGTCTCCCGCCTCGGCCTGGTCAGCGACGCGCTGACACAGTCCACCTCGAAGGACCAGATCCGCAGCCTCGCGATCAAGACCCCGACCCCCGATACGCCGATCAGCTCGCTGTCGGGAGGCAACCAGCAGAAGGCCGTCATGGCCCGCACGCTGCTGGCGGCACCGAAGGTCCTCGTGGTGGAGGAGCCCACCCAGGGCGTCGACGCCGGCGCGCGCGTCGACCTGTACCAGATCCTGCGTACCGCGGCCGATGACGGTGCCGCCGTCATCGTGCTCTCCTCCGACAACGTCGAGCTGGAGGGCCTGTGCCACCGCGTGCTGATCATGTCGCGCGGAAGCGTCGTCGAGGAGCTCGCCGACGAGGAGATCACCGAAGCGGCCATCACTCACGCCGCACTGACCTCGACGAGCGTGCGCGGCCACGAGAAGACCCGACCGGCAAAGCGTCGCCGACTGCGGGCCTGGCTCGCCGGCGACCAGGCCCCTGCGGCAGTGATCGCCATGATCGTGGTGCTCCTCGGTGTCGGGACCGGGCTGCACAACGGCGACTACTTCGGCCAGCTCAACCTCAACAACCTCCTGCTCATGCTCGCGCCCCTGCTACTGGTCGGCGCAGCGCAGCAGGTCGTCGTCATGGGAGCCGGGTTCGACCTGTCGGTCGGCCCCCTCATGGGCTTCCTGGTCGTGATCGCGTCGTACTGGATCGTGGACGGCGGAAACCTGGTCCTCGGCCTAATCCTCATGGCCTTCGGCGCGCTCGCGGTAGGCGTGATCAACGGCGTCATGGTGACCTGGTTCCGCATCAACCCGGTCGTCGCGACCCTCGCGGTCTACATGGCCCTCCAGGGCATCTACCTGTCCCTGCGGGACACGCCGGGCGGCACGATCTTCCCGTCGGTGGCAGCCGACATCCAGGCCCACTTCGGTGCGGTTCCGCTGGTGACCGTCATCGCGGTGCTCCTCGTTGTGCTCCTTGAGCTGGCACTGCGTCGCACCCGGTGGGGCGTCGAGCTTCGGGCTCTGGGGTCCGAGCCGGACGCAGCGGAGCGTCTCGGGGTGAAGATCCGACTGATCCAGTTCACCTCGTACGTGATCTGCTCGGCTCTGGTCCTGCCCGCCGGCATCATCCTGATGGCCCAGATCGGTATCGGTGACGGGCGTCCCGGTCTCGCGTACACACTCAACTCGGTGACGGTGGTCGTGCTTGCCGGAGCGAGCATCTTCGGTGGCCGCGGTTCGTTCATCGGGATCATCGCCGCCGCTGTCCTCACTCAGCAGCTGGTCAATGTCTCCCCGTTCCTCGACCTTTCCCCTGCCTGGGGCTACTGGCTCCCGGGCCTCATCACGATCGGCGCCGCCGTGCTGTACGCGCAGCTGCGCCGTACTCGCCGGACGGGAGCACACGCATGACCACCCGACCCACCAACGCCTCCCGCCGCAACCCGAGTCATGAGGGGAACGTCATAGACACCCTCGACGCGGGCGCCACCTGGCGCCGTCTCCTGTCGGGCAGCTGGGTGGGGATCGTGATCGCCACGATCATCCTGTTCGCCCTCAGCCCCGCCATCGCCCAAGGCAGCCTGGGTTCAGCCCCGCTGCTGAGCATGCTGCCCTTCGCCGCCGTGCTCGCCATGGCGGCCGCCGGGCAGACTCTTGTCGTGCAGCAACGCGGCCTCGACCTGTCGGTGCCGGGCATGATCGCGCTCGCCGCGGCCCTGTGCACCTGCATGGTCCAGTCCCACGGCTGGCCGGCGTGGCTCGCCGTCACCGTCGCCGTGGTCGCCCCCGCTCTCGTCGGCCTGGTCAATGGAGTCCTGGTCGCAGTCGCCCGTGTCATGCCGCTGGTCGTGACGCTCGGCATGAACGCCGTCCTGCTGGGCACCGTCCTGGCGATCTCCGGCGGTTCGCCGGCCACAGCGCCAGGCGGCCTGAGCCGGTTCTCCGTCGACCGGACCCTCGGCATCCCGAACACGTTCATCATCGCGGTCGTCATGCTCGCCGTGGGCGGCATCATCGCCAAGCGCTCGGCGGTCGGGCGCCGATTGACCTACATCGGTGTCAGCGTTCCCACCGCCTCAGCTCTGGGCATCCGAGTGACCCTCTACCAGATCGTCGCCTACGGGTTCGCGGGCCTCGCCTACGGCGCCGCCGGAGTTCTCCTGGCCGGCTACACCCGCACTCCCGGGCTCTTCATCGGGGACAGCTACGTCCTTCCGACCGTCGCGGCCGTAGTGCTGGGCGGCACCGCGATGACCGGCGGTCTCGCGAGCATCGTGGCCAGCGGCGTCGGGGCGCTGTTCCTCACGCAGCTCGGACAGCTGCTTCGCTCTCTGGGCTGGAACGACGCCCAGCAGCTCATCGCCCAGGCAGCAGTCCTAGCCGCGGTGGTCCTGCTGCGCCAGGCCGCCCCCGCTCTTCGCGGGCTGGCACAGCGTCGACGCCAACGGGCATTGCCTACGGCCGGCTGACGACCGAGCCACCGGTATGCACAGCGCGGTCCGGAACCAAGTTCCCGGACCGCGCTGTGCATACCGGTGGCTGCGAGGGGCTGCGCGGTGGCCGCGTCGAAGTCGTCCGTCACGAGTCGGTGATCTTGTAGGCCTTCATCTTGCGGTAGATCGTCGCCCGGGACAGGCCGAGTATCTCCGCGGCGCGGGAACGGTTCCCGTCGGCTTCCCGCAACGCCCGGGAGATCGCCTCGAGCTCGGCACGCTCGATCATGGTCAGTGCGCGGGAACCCTGGATCCGCTCCGGCAGGTCACTGGGCAGGACGTATCCGCGTTTGCCGGCAAGGGCCAACCCCTCGACGACGTTGTGGAGTTCCTTGAGGTTGCGGGGCCACTGGTATCCGGTGAGCAGGTCGAGGGTCTCCGCATGGGGTTCCAGACCGACTCCCGGCATGGCCCGGTCCGTGAAGTAGCGCCACAGAGCGGGCAGGTCGGCGGTGCGCTCCCGCAGCGGCGGAACCCACACGTGTGACGCCCCGAGACCGACCGCCGTCTCCTCGGCCTCCGCGGCCGAGCGCAGCGTGGCGGTGAGCATCACGGGCCCCTTCAGAACGCTCATCTCCAACAGCCCGGCCAGCGCGATTCTGGCCGCCGGGTCGAGGGCGTCGATCCCCTTGACGATCACGGGCGCTCCGCCTTGCAGCCGCTCCGCGATGCTGCGAAGCCATCGCTTCCCGCCGATCAGGGTTCGCTCCACCGTGTCGATCACGATGTGGGCACCTGGTCCGGGATCGCCGGAACGGAACGGGAGCCCCAGGGCGAGCGACGTCTTCCCGACGCCGGCCTCGCCGGCGATCACCACCGGCCGCGTCGCCTCCCGCCTTCGTGCGACCGCGTGCACAGCCGCCATCCAGTCCGGCGAGCGTCCGATCAGCTGCATGCGGGCCGGCCCCAGGGCGGTGGTGGTCGAGGTCCTGCCCCGCTGCAGGGACACGATCGCCCCGGCGCCCGTCTCGACGGGGGCCAGCCGGACCTCGGTCAGGCCGCCGGAGAGCTCGATGATGAACCGGCCACCGGATTGCCGCTGGACCAGCTCGCCGAGCGCCGCGATATCCGCGCTGGACAGGCGGGCAGCGCCCTGGCTCTGCATGATCAGTCCCTGCGGACCGAAGCCGACCACCGCGCCGGCCTTCGCCTTCGAGGCCTCCAGGAATGCCTGGAAGACCGCCCGGGCCTGAGGGGAGGCCACATCGAGGAGATGCTGCTGCAACTGGTCCGCGACCGTTTTGACCATGGGCCGCAGCAGCGAACGGCCCTCGATGAGCCCGCTGGACAACGTCACCACAGCGACGATCTTCTGGGTCAGCGGGTGCCGGATCGGCGTGCCGGTACAGACGGCGTCGTTGTACATGTCCGCGTAGTGCTCCGCGCCGGTGATCTGCACGCACTGCCCGGTCGCCAAGGCCGTACCGACACCGTTGGTGCCCACGAGCGACTCGTCCAGGACGGCACCGCGGTCGGTGCCGACCCTTTCGAAGTGGCGCCATGCGTCATGGTCTGCGGCCCAACGACCGAGGATACGGCCCTGGGCGTCCGCGAGCAGAAGGCCGACGCCCGTTCCCGACAAGTCGGCGGAGAAACGTGACATCGGCGCCTGAAACAGATCCAGAAGATGCTGATCTAGCTCATCCACCGCCACATGCGGCACCTCGCGGACGTTGGTCGGCACACCGAGCGCCTCCCGGGAACGCTCCCAGGATCTCAGCAGCGCAGGCGCCACATTGATGCGGTCGGTGTTGCCTGTCAACCATTCGTCTTTGAGTGCGTTGACTGGCCCAGTCGACATGCCCTTCCCTTCCTAAGGCAGAGCCGGAGCATAATGCGAAATCGCATACATAGCGCTATTTCGCGATCATCCTGTAATAATGATCCGGGATCGACGAGCATCGATCCCCGGATCATGCGAGTCGCCGACGGCCTCAGGCCAGACGACGGTGATACTCATCGACAGCCAGCGCTGCTGCGCCGTGGACATGGTGCTCGCACGCGGCTCGCGCCGCGGCGGCGTCACACGCAACAGCTGCGGCTTCGACGATGCGGCCGAATTCCTCGAACGAGATCCGTGCCCGTTTGTCGTCCATGAACGCGTAGCGACGAAAGATCTGGACCCGAGCGTGAACGCGGGCGACATCCTCGGCAAGGACCGCGTTGCCGGCACCTTCGAGCAGGAGCCCGTAGAACCGCTCGTTCGCCTCCTCTCGAGTCTTGATGGTGCCCCTGAGGTAGGTCGTCTCCATCTCGATCAGGAGCTCTCGCAACTCGCGCTTCACCTGCTCCGACGCGCGGGCCGCGAAGAGTTCGCCCACCAGGCCCTCGAGCGCGCGTCGTACCTCGTAGATCTGCTCGATGTCCCGCGGCGTCAACACGGTCACGACTGGACCGTGGTGGGCGACCACCGTCACCAGCCGCTCGGCCTCCAGTTGGCGCAGCGCTTCTCTGACCACGGTGCGTGAGACTTCGTAGGCCTCGCACAGGGCGCTCTCGCGCAGGGCGTCGCCGGGCTGGAAGGTCCCGCTCAGGATGTCTTCACGAAGCAGACGTGTGATCTGCTGCCGCAGCGGCGCCGCATGCCGAGTCAGTCTCGAAGTGCTCATGAAGGGTCCCTCAACCTCTAACTGTTGCTTGCCAGGCCCAGCGGCTCTTGGGGCCCGTGAGGCACTGTCTCAAATCGATGCACCGGCCCATATCCCGCGCCCCGGCCCGTAGCGTATTACGAGATGACGGTAATACGTCACCCCCGTGAACGCGCCGTGCTGCACCGGCGGCAGCCCCACCCGAGCCGGTTGGCTGCCGCCGCACCCGCTGCCGCCGAAAGAGGAGGACCCTTCCATGACGACACCGACCGCGCCGGTCACAGCACAGGTCCGCGGACGGGAGATACCCGTCGATCTGTACATCGACGGTGCGTGGACACACGCCGCCGAGACGTTCTCGGTCATCAACCCCGCAACCGGTCAGACGATCGCCGAGGTCGCCGACGGCACCGTCGAGCAGTCACTCGCCGCGCTCGATGCGGCCGTCGCCGCTCAGGACACCTGGCGTCACGTGCTGCCGCGCGAGCGTGCCGACCTCTTCCACCGCGCGCACCGGCTGCTCCTGCAGCGGGCCGACGAGATCGTCGAGACCATGACGCTGGAGAGCGGCAAACCGTTGGGCGAGGCCCGGGGCGAGTTCCAGCTCTCGGTCGACTTCTTCCTCTGGTACGCCGAGCAGATCGCCCACCTCCACGGCACCTACGCCCACGGCTCCCGAGGCGCCTACCGCGTCGTCACCACCCACCAGCCGGTCGGCCCGTGCCTCCTCATCACTCCGTGGAACTTCCCGCTGCTGATGATCGCCCGCAAGGCCGGCGCCGCACTCGCCGCCGGATGCACGGTCGTGGTGAAGTCCGCGAAGGAGACTCCGCTGACCTGCGCGCTGTTCGTGCAGGCGCTGCACGATGCCGGTTTCCCGGCAGGTGTGGTGAACCTCCTCCACACGACGACCTCGTCCAAGGTGTCGGCGGCGCTCATGGCGGACAGCCGTCTGCGCAAGGTGAGCTTCACCGGCTCGACCGGTGTGGGAAGCACCCTGCTGAGCCAGGCAGCTGCGAACATCACCAATGCTTCGATGGAGCTCGGCGGCGACGGCCCGTTCATCGTGCTCGATGACGCCGACCTCGACCTGGCCGCCGAGCAGGCGATCGTGTGCAAGTTCCGCAACGCCGGTCAGGCGTGTGTGGCGGCCAACCGGATCATCGTCGACAGCCGCGTCACGGAAGAGTTCACGGCCAAGTTCGTCGCGTTGACCGAGAAGCTGAAGGTCGGCGACGGGTTCGACCCGGCCACAGAGGTCGGCCCGATCATCTCGGCCCAACAGCGCGACACCGTCAAGGAACTGGTCAACGGCTTCTCCGGGATCGGCGCGACCCTGCTGACCGGGGGCAAGGAGGTGCCGGGCGACGGATTCTTCTTCGAGCCGACCGTCTTCTCGGTGACCGAGGCAGATGACGACCTTTGCCACCAGGAGCTGTTCGCCCCCATCGCGACGATCTACACCGTTGACTCGGTCGCCGAGGCGGTCAAGGTCGCCAACGACACCACCTACGGGCTTGCCGCGTACGTGTTCACCCGCAACGTGGACCGAGCCATCGCCGTGAGCGAGCGCCTCGATTTCGGCATGGTCGGCATCAACCGCGGCATCATGGCCGACCCCGCAGCGGCGTTCGGCGGCATCAAGGCCTCCGGCCTGGGCCGCGAAGGCGGACACGAGGCGATCTATGAGTTCCTCGAGCCCAAGTACCTCGCCATCACCGTGGACGAGACGGAGGCAGGCCTGTGACCGCGTGCGTCGCATCCATCGGCGTCCTGCGCCAGCCCAAGACCGTTGTCTTCGGCCCTGGCGAACGGCGCCATCTGCCCCGTCTCCTGGCCGAGATCGGACGGCACGTCCTCGTCGTCACCGACGCCCGTATGGCGCAGGTGAGCGAGTTCAAGGACATGGTGACCGCCATCGAAGGGCAAGGCATCACGGTGTCGGTGTTCTCCGAGGCCGAGCCGGACCTGCCGCGCGAGAACGTACTGACCGTCGCCGACCGCTACGGCGACGCCGGCGTGGATGCCCTGCTCGCGGTCGGCGGCGGCTCCTGCCTCGACCTGGCGAAGGTGTCCGCCGCCGTCCTGGCCCATGGCGGCGACGTCCGGGACTACTACGGCGAGTTCCTCGTCCCGGGCCCCGGGCTCCCGGTCATCACCGTACCCACCACCGCCGGCACCGGCGCCGAGGTCACCTGCATCTCGGTCGTCTTCGACCGGGACAGGGGCATGAAGGTCGGCGTGGCCAGCCCACACCTGGAGGCGTACGCCGCCGTCATCGACCCCGAGCTCACCGTCTCCTGCCCACCGGCACTCACCGCAGCCACGGCGGCCGACGCGCTGACCCACCTGGTCGAGACGTTCACCGACCGGGTCAAGGACGTGACGCCGGAGTTCCTGGCCAATCATCTCTACGTCGGGAAGAACCCGCTGACCGACATCTTCTGCCGCAGCGGCCTGACTCTGCTCAACTCGTCCCTGGAGGACGTGGTCGCTGACCCGTCCGACATCGAAGCACGCTCCGCCACCATGCTGGCCGCGTACAACGCAGGCATGGCCATCAACACCGCCGGTACCGCCGCGGCGCACGCGATCCAGTCCCCGATCGGTGCGCTGACCCACACCTCGCACGGGTTCGGTGTCGGAGCGCTCCTGCCGTACGTGATGCGCTTCAACCTTCCGACCCGGATCGCGGAATTCGCCGAGATCGGGACACTGCTCGGTGCCGCGGACCCCGAGTCGACCCCGTTGGATCAGGCGAAGGCCGGCATCTCCCGCGTCGAGGCACTGCTGGAGACCGTCGGCTGCCCAACCGACCTGAAGACGCTCGGCCTGGACCCGAAGGACTTCTCCTACGTGGCCGATCAGGCGATGCTCGCGACCCGCCTGACGGCCAACAACCCGCGCGATCTCACCCACGAGTCCGTCGTTGACATCCTGCAGCGCGGCTACGACAACGACCGCACCTGGTGGTCGGTGTGACGAGCACAGCTGCAACACCGGCACGCGGCCCGATGGAGCCGGTCGCCGTCGCCGGCGCCGGCTCCATCGGGGTCGCCTTCGCGATCGTCTTCGCACGGGCCGGGCACGCGGTCCGAGTGTGGGACCCGTTCCCGGACGCTCTGGAGCGCGCCCACGGTGAGCTCTCCGATCGCCTTGACCAGTTGTCCGTACACGGCCTCGTCGAGAATCCGAACGCTGTGAGCGCGCGGGTCACGTTCACCCGCGACTTGGCGGAGGCAGTCGCGGGAGTAGCACTGGTGCAGGAATGTGCCCCGGAGCGGGTAGACCTCAAGCAAGACCTGATCCGGCGTGCGGCCCAGAACGCGCCTGATCGAGCGGTGTTCGCCAGCTCGAGCTCAGCGATACGTCCCAGTCTCATCACAGCCGACCTGCCCGAAGGGCTGCCGGACCGGATCCTGGTCGGTCACCCCGGCAACCCGCCGTACCTCATCCCGGTGATCGAGCTCGTCCCCTCCTCCAACACGGCTACGTGGGCCGTCGAGCGCGCCCGGGCCATCTACACCGGCGCAGGACTACGCCCGATCACGGTCAACCATGAACCGGAAGGGTTCGTGTTCAACCGTCTTCAAGGCGCGGTACTGCGTGAGGCCTACTGCCTGGTCCGAGACGGGGTTGCGACCGTTGACGAGATCGACGAAGTCGTCCGCAGTGGTCTCGGGCGCCGGTGGAGTCTCATCGGCCCGTTCGAGACCGTCGACCTCAACACACGCGGCGGTCTTGAATCACACGCGGAGAAAATGGGACCCGCGTATGCGCGAATGGGCGCTGAGCGCGGTCAGGACGACCCATGGACGCCAGAACTCGTGTCGACCGCAGTACGCCAGCGTCGCACTCTTCTCCCCCTCGACCGATGGGAAGAGCGAGTTCGCTGGCGAGACGAGCAGCTCATGCGGCTGACGCCACTGTGGGAGGACATTCGCGCCACCTCCTGAGTTCCTCTCGGATCTTCACTTGTCGGATGCGCGGATGGCTGGTTGAGGGACCTCGGACATGTGAACTGTCCGAGGCACCTCGACCAGCCAACGACTCCGACACGTTTTCCGTCTCCGTTGTAAGCTGATCTTCGACAAACACCGCAACGGACCCACCGGCACGATCACGGTCGCCAGCCAGCTGCACTACTCCCGCTTCGTCGACATGTCACAGACCTGAGGCCCCCGTTGCAGGGTCTCATCAGTTTTCGTGGCCAAATCTCACGAGCGATGGCCAAGCGATGGCATATCTGACACGAATCTGAGACTGGCAGGTCAAGCCGCCCACTCGTTTGGGTGATTGGGCTCTGATCCTGAGCTGACCCGATTCGGGAAACACGTTGCCGCAGCCGCCCAGACGATCCCGGCTGAGGACGACGGTGAGAGGGAAACACCCATCCAAGCAGCGCGACAGCGGGAAGCTGCTCAGTGCCTCGTCTCGTACCTGGTCAGGACCACGCCGCCGGGAAACGCCCGCGTCTCCACCAAGTTCAGGTTCACCCAGCTGTCCAGCGCGGTGAAGAACGGCGTGCCGCTGCCCACCAGGACCGGCGCGGTGGCCAGCACGTACTCGTCGATCAGCCCGGCGCGCATGGCCGCCCCGGCGAGTGTCGCGCCGCCGATGTCCATCGGGCCGCCGTCCTCGGCCTTGAGCCGGCTGATCTCGGCGACTGCGTCGCCGGTGACCAGGCGGGTGTTCCAGTCGACCTTGTCGATCGTCGAGGAGAACACCACCTTCGACATGTCCCGCCAGCGGCGCGCGAACTCGATCTCCGTCGGGGTGGCGTTCGGCTGCTGGTCGCCGGTCGGCCAGTAGGAGCTCATCGTCTGCCACAGCTTGCGCCCGTACAGCGTCAGGTCGGTCGCCTGCAACTGGTCGGACCAAAACTGGAACAGCTCGTCGCTCGGCGGCCCGCCCCAGCCGATGTCGTCGCCGGGCGCGGCGATGTAGCCGTCCAGGGTCAGGTTCATGCCGTAGATCAATTTCCGCATGGTGCCAGCCTTCCGTGAGTCGGTCTCACGCGTACAGACCGGCGCAACGCGGGAAACTCATCGGTGCGCGATCTGAGCTCGCATGTAGTCCTCGTGCTCGGTGGCTCAGCCTCAGACTCATCGTTCCGCCGAGGAAATGGCATCGATCTGAGACTGATCTTGGGTGACATCGCGGTGAGACAACAGAGAACCGGCAGGTCACAGAAGATCGACATGTCATGGGCGGCGAGACCCTGCACCCGTGACCTACCGCAAAACACCCGCCAACCTCGACACTCTCAAGAAGGAAGCGGAGGCGATCAGCCACGCCCTTCTCTCCCGGGGCCAAGCAGAATCTCAGCCGCATACCGACATCGCGGTCATTTTCGAGCTGATCAGCTCCGCGCAGGCCCACCTGGAGGAGGTTCGCGTGGGCTCTTACGAGGACGAGCTGGAACGCACCCCCCTCGACCTGGCAGCCGCCTATGCATCCCTCGCCAAGGTCGGCGCGCGCGCCGTCGCAGTGCGCATGGGCATCGCGGATTTGCCGAAGAACTGATCATTAAGCGGGGTTAGGCAGGGACGTTCTTCTGGTCCGTGGAGCGGCCACCAATTATCATGCATTATTCACATGGAAGATGCGGAAGAAGGGGTATCCTTGGTGCTATGGGTATGAGCCTGGAGGAGCGAGTGCGGTCGGCTGTGGCCGCGCTCCTGCACGCGACCGGGGAGTCGCAGACGGAGCTCGGCGCCGCCCTGGGAGTGAGCCAGGCTCAGGTGAGCCGCCGTCAGTCGGGGGCTGCGGCTTGGAGTCTGGCCGACTGCGACGCGGTGGCCGCCCACTACGGCATCGACGCTCTCGATCTCCTGGCCGGCCCCACGCGGGCAACGGAGTCGCTGCCCGCGCACCGCCGCCGTGCCCCCCGCCGCCACATCGACGGCACGCGCTCTGCGCCGGCACCGAGCGGCGGAAGGGAGATCCGGTGACGGACTTCGAAGCGATCGATGCCCTGCTCGCACGAGCCAAGCAGGAAGTTGCTGCCCTTCCCCCCGT
This sequence comes from Streptomyces carpinensis, assembly GCF_002154505.1. GTDB lineage: Bacteria > Actinomycetota > Actinomycetes > Streptomycetales > Streptomycetaceae > Streptomyces > Streptomyces carpinensis. Next base: position 33,498 of record NZ_MUBM01000022.1, read on the forward strand.
GGACGAACGGCGTGCCCTGCGCGAGCAGCTGAACCTCTCGCGCACGCAGGTTGCGAAGGCGTTGAACGTCAGCCCGTCGACGGTCGGGGGCTGGGAATCGGGCCGTGACCCGAGCGGGGACCTGAGGGAGAAGTACGCGTACTTCCTTCAGGGAGCACAGGCCAAGCTGGCAGCTGCGGCCGAGGACGCACCGGCTGGGGAACTTGCGGACGACGGCACACCGGACGCCGGACAAAAGAATCCGGTCCAGGACGTCGAGCAGGACGACGTCGACGCCCTCGCCGCACCTGAGTCCTGCGTGCTGTGCGGGCAGCCGGCGCAGTTCGCGCTGGCCGGGCTGCCGCAGCACCTGGATGCGGCCGAGTGCACCGCCGCATCCAGCACCGCGCAGCCTCCCGCCGCGCCCCCACAGCCGGAAGCCGCGAAGCCCCAGCCGCCTGCCGCCCGCCGCACCGCGGACCGCACGGGCGACGTGCCGATCGTGCCCAAGGGACGCCGCGCGCAGGCCGCCTCCGACACCCCCGACCTGATCGGCCAGGCCGTCACGGCCGCGCTCGCTCAGCACTCCGGCGACGTCGAAGCGGCGACTGCGGCGCTGGTGAAGCGGGCGATCCCGGACGCGATGGCGCTGCTGGACGCCACCCGCAAGGGCGGCCGCTACGACGTGGTCGCCCACCCGTGGGTACCGGACATTCTGCGTAAGCAGACCGCCCACGGCGCGGACCAGATCTGGGAGGCCCGCCCGAAGTGGACGCGCCCGCATCTGCCCGCCGGCCGACACGAGGTGACGGCCCTCGATATCAACGGCGCCTACCTGAGTGCGCTCAAGACGCACCTGCCGATCGGGCAGCTGGAGCACTCCACCGGCAACCATCACGACCGGCGCCGCGCTGGGGTCCATCTGATCACCCCGCCGGTGTGGGAGCACGACGCCGTGCTCCCGAACCCGCTCGGCAGCCGTGACGAGCCCGGCCCGCTGTGGGTCACCGAACCCACCCTCCGGCTGCTGCTGCGTCTGTCCGGTCCCAAGTACGGGCTGTGTGACCCGCCTGAGATCCACGAGTCGTTCACCTCCGGCGCGACGGAGAACCTGCTGGAGAAGTTCCGCATCGCACTCAAGGACGCCCGTGACACGGCGATCGCCGCAGACGACGAGGTGACGCTGGAGTACGTCAAGGCGATGTACTCCAAGTTCGTCTCGACCATGGGGGAGTCGAACTACAACCGGGAGCTGTACCGGCCCGACTGGATGCACATCATCCGCTCCCAGGCGTTCGCCAACCTGTGGTGGAAGGCTCACCGCGCCTTCGATGAAGGCCTCCTGGTCGTCCGCGCGATGGGCACCGACGAACTGCACGTCATCGGCGATTGGCGGGCCGTCTTCCCCGAGGGCCGCGGCGTCACCGAGGTGAAGATCAAGGACGTCTACAGCATCGGCACCGACCCCGACCACACCAACAACCCCTGATCAACCACGCAGGGCCAGCACACCCAGAGGAATGCCCTAAGCAGCCCTCACGGCGCCGATCACCCGTCCGGCGGTAATCTCCCTGGCGACGACGGCGATCGGCCATCACAGCCCCGTACAGAGATCCATAAGTCAAGGAACCAGAGAGACCATGCCCGAGCGGAACATCGAGTTCGGCAAGTACGGCGCCCGCGGCATCAAAGGCCACGAAGCCGTCGCCCGCCAGCTGGACGCCCTCGCCGGCTACATCGCCACCCCCATCACCGCCCGGCGCGGCCTGATAGCACGTCTGCACTACCTCACCCGCACCGACCACGCCCGACAGGCTGCGCGCGAGGCCGGCCTGACCGTCACCGACCGCACCCTGAAAGCGTGGCTGGACGGCAAGCGGTCGCCCTCGAAGGCCAACCTGGAACGGATCGAGCAGGCATACCGGACGGTGCGGCGAGAGAACGTCGCCCGCTACCTCCTTGCCCGCCTCAACCGAGAGGGCCGCGGAACCCGGGTGGAGATCCACCCGCTCAACCAGTCGCAGGTCGACCGGCCCCGCCAGCGCGTCGTGGAGTTCCGCACGCTGAACGTGCGCTGCTGGGACCGCATCGTGCAGGCCTGGGTCGCCGGCGACGACCAGGAGCTGGACGACGCATGGGTCGACCAGATCGTCGACCTCGGTTCCCAGTGGGGCCAGTACGAGTACGTCACCAACGTCGGCTTCGCTGCTTGAAGCCGGCCACCCTGACAGTGGCCGATAACCAGCCAAGCCCGGAGACGGTGCGGACTGTTAAGGGTGACCGCAGGTCATCGCCCTGGCAATGCAGAAGGCGCCGTGCAACAGCGCAGGAAACGGCTCAGACGACCACGACCCGGCGCCCGCGCGTGTGACCGGCTTGGCTGTCGATGTGGGCCGCCGCGGCCTCGGCGAGCGTGTACGACTTCTCGACCGGGATGTGGAGCTTTCGCCGCGAGATGAGGCCGGCGGCCTCGGCGAGCGCATCCGGCACGCTCCCGGCCACGCCGGAGAACCGGACACCGAGCTCCGGCGCATCGAGATCGGCGATGGAGATCACCTTCTGCGGGTCCCCGGTCAGCTCGACGAGCTCGCGGATCACGCCCGAGCCGGCGAGATCGAGGGCCGCGTCGACATGGCCGAGCTGCCGCACCCGCTCGACCCAGCCCTCGCCGTACGTCGTGGCGAGGGCCCCCAGGCTCCGCAGATAGTCCTGGTTCGCGGCCCCGGCGGTGCCGATCACCGTGATGCCACGGTCGCGGGCGATCTGCAGCACCGCCGATCCGACTCCCCCGGACGCACCGCTGACCAGCAGCGTCTGGCCGGGCTGCACACCGACCTCGCGGATGATGCGCAGCGCGGTCTCCACCACGGAGGGGTACCCGGCGGCCTCTTCGAACGTCAGACCCTCAGGCATACGGGCCCAGGCCGACAGCACGGCGAACTCGGCATAGGTGCTGGAGCCTTCGCCGAACACGTGATCGCCGACCTCGACCCCGTCGACGCCCTCGCCGACCTCGTCCACCACCCCGGCGGCGTCCAGCCCGACTCCGGCAGGCAACTCGATCGGATGGGCCTTCAGGATCTGGCCTTCACGGACCCTCCAGTCGACGGGGTTCACGCCCGCCGCCCGCACGGCGATGCGTACCTGGCCGGGGCCCGCGTGGGGCTCCTCGGCATCTATGAGTTGCAGAACGTCCGGACCGCCGAACTCGGCGAAGCTCACTTTCTTCATGCGGTGGAACGTAACACTAACCGTTAGGGTTTTGAAACTGCTCCGGTTTCGTACCTGATAGCGTTAGGGCATGACCGTGCCGTCCGGACGCCGTGAGCGCAAGAAGGCCGCGACCCGCCAGAAGATCGCCAGCACCGCCCTGCGGCTCTTCCTGGAACGCGGGTACGACGCGGTGGGTATCCGTGAAGTGGCCGCTGAGGCCGACGTGGCCGTCACCACGCTCTTCTCCCACTTCGCCTCCAAAGAGGCCCTGGTTTTCGAGCAGGACGAAGACTTCGAGCAACGCCTCACGCAGGCGGTCACCGGCCGGGCGCCGCACGAGCCGCTCATCCCTGCGCTGCGCCGCGAGATCCGGGCCCTGGTGCGACATTGCACGGCGGACAGCGCCGCCCCGATCTGGCGCATGATCGACGAATCATCCGCCCTGCGGAAGTACGAGGAGTCGATGAGGCTGCGCCACGCGGAGACGCTGGCAACCGCCATCGCCGCCGATCCCGAACTGTCACAGACCGCAACGGCGAGCCGGACGATCGCGAGGTTCGTGATCGACGCCTATTCGCTGGCCCGTGAGGCGGCCGATCCGGAGGCCGCGGTGGACGAGATCTTCCGGATGATCGAGGCAGCCTGGGAGGTCACCTGCCCTTCTCGACGTGCGTGAGGAACTTGTTCCTCCGGGTAGGACGGGGGCCGGTCGGGGATGAGGAGCTTCGCTTGTCTGTCGGGACGGTCTTGACTTCCCAGGCACGGCGTTCGGCGCTTGACCGTGGACCGGTCTGCCATGAGGCCATCGTCCCAGGATCGAACACGCGATCGATATCAAACTCAGTAACATTGATCAAGGCCGCAGGGCCAGAACGACTCCCGAACCCAATGACAAACGACTCCCCAGAACTGACACAGCCACTTCCCGGTGAACGGTCCACATCCTCTTCTCGACTGCTTTCTGCAAGCCTGGGAGGGGCGTTTCCCACCAGTTGACGGCCAGGTCAGCGTCATGCCGCCGCTGCCTGGCGGGCTGGAGTGCTCCGTCGCCTTCACCGGGCACGCGGTAGTCGCCACCGCGTCGCCGGCCCAGCGTGTTCGCCAGGCCCGCCCGATGGGCAAGTCCGCGTTCATCTCGCACCGTCCGTTCAGGAGCCGGTGACAGGGCGCCCAGTGAATTGGCCGGCGCTCTTTTGCTGACGTTCGTACGCAGCAGCCAGAGCCAGCCGCGCCTGCTCCGCTCCATCGGTGGTGAACCGGTAGCGCCTCCGACGCGGCCGCCGAGGGTCAGCGGCCTCGTGCTCTTCAGGGTCCTCCCAGAAGCTCTCCAGGATCCCCGCTCGCTCCAGCCGGGCCAAGATCGAATGAATCGTTCCGCTCTGCAGCCCAACCGCCTGTCCCACCGCCAGGCGGTGTGCTGCCCTCCGGGTGCCGTCCAATGAGGGGGCCGCACCGCGACCCACCACCATCTCCATTCCCGACGAACCCGCACCCAAGATCGGTGCCCCCACCCCCTCCGCAGGGTGGCCGGGGTGTGGGGCGGAGCCCCGCGGTACTGACCTGCACCCGACAGCCCGTCGCTAATGTGCGACATCCCGCGAGTTCCCCTGAGCCCTGCTGAGTCCTTGTCCCTGTGGCCAGGGTGTTCTGTCTTCTTGGGTGGTCTTCGAGCCGGTGACGTAACTTCAGGATTCTTGAAGCGTTCTCACTCTGTCCGATCGATCTGCGATCGGAGTGAAGGTGAGGAGGCTCGGGTTGGCGCTGGCAGCCGTACGCGACCTGCGCGAGTTCCGCGATCCGGTCTCGGCGGAGGAACTGGAGCAGTTCGAGACCGACGTGCTCGCCGGGTTCGTCCTCGCGCGGGCTTCGGCAGGGCTAGCGGACGGCACCATCCGCGGCGACGTTGGGCACCTGGACCAGATGCGGGCCTGGTTCGGCCGGCCGCTGTGGGATATGGAGCCGACGGACGCCGACGGGTACTTCGGGAAGGTGCTGCGGGGTTCGCCGAGCGGCACCCGGCTGGCGCGTGCACAGGCGCTGACCACGTACTTCCTGTTCCTGGAGCTGCGGCACAAGGTCGAGATCCATCGGATGACCGGGCGGGTCGTCGAGTGCCCGATCGACGAGATGAACCGGCCGCGGGGATCCAATGACACGGCTTTGCGGATCCCGCCGACCGAGCCGGAGATCAAGACGCTGTTCACCGGCTGGGGCGGCGAGCTGGCGACCTGCCGCAAGTTCGCCCCGACCGCGCGGAACTACACCGCATCGAAACTGATGTCGCAGGTCGGACTCAGGGTGAGCGAGGCATGCAAGCTCGATCTGGCCGACATCAAGTGGGAGCTGGGTCGCTTCGGCAAGCTCCACGTGCGTCACGGCAAGGGCGCCCGCGGATCGGGCCCGCGTGAGCGGATGGTGCCGCTGATCAACGGCGCCGATCGCACGCTGCGGTGGTTCATCGAGGACGTCTGGGGCCAGTTCGACGACGACCACACCCGTTCCGGTGCCCCGCTGTTCCCGTCTGAGCGCAAGAACTCTGACGGCTCCTCGCGCCGGGTCGGCGACGACGCGTTGCGCAGTGGCCTGGCCGCTGCGGCAAAGGCGCATCTGCCCGGCTGGGCCGACACGCTCACGCCGCACGTCCTGCGGCACTTCTGTGCGTCCGAGCTCTACCTCGGGGGTCTTGATCTGCTCGGGATCCAGGAGGTCCTCGGACACTCCTGGATCGCCACCACGATGCGGTACATCCACGTCCAGCAGACCCGGGTCGAGGACGCCTGGGTGTCCGGGCAGCAGCGGGCCGCGAGGCGACTGGAAGGACTGATGGGATGAAGTGGAACCTGCGGCTGACCGCCGCGAACAAGGGCATCTGGAAGGCGTCCGAGCTCCAGCGGAGCCTGGCCGAACACGGCTTGGTGATCTCGGCCGGGAAGATGTCCGGCCTGTGGTCCGGCCAGCCGGTCTCCCTCAAGCTGGAGGACTTGGACGTGATCTGTGTCGTGCTCGGCTGTGAGATCGGCGATCTGCTGATTCCCGAGCCCGGGAACGTCAGGCGCCCCGGTCAGCAGGCTGTCGTCCAGGAGGCCACGACCGGCTCAGTGGTGGCCCCGGCCGTGGTGCCCAAGCGCCGCGACGGCCGTTCCCTGCCGCCGATGTGACCTGGTCAGCAACAGCATGGGGAAGATCAGCGACAGCAAGCCGGCGGCCTCCTGTTCAGGCTGTTTCGCCTGGGGGCAGCTGCCCGGCCGGTTCTGCCGCGGCTGCTACACCTACGGTCAGCAACACACTGTCGGTGCATGCGTCGGTTGTCGACGGCAGGTTCCGGTCGATGACAAGTACGGATACTGCCGTCTCTGCCGGGCTCAGGCGACCTGGGCGATCAAGGCCAGTGGCAAGGCTTCGGTGATCGAGCCGTACCTACGGCGGGTGAGCTGCCAGCAGCTGTTCTTCGCGAACCTCCAGCGGCCCAAAAACGGCGGGCCGCGGGTCGGCAAGGCCGGGCGACGCATGCTGAAGCCGCCGCCGCTTCCCGAACCGCATCGCGTGATCACGACTCCAACGCAACTGACGCTGTTCACTATCACTCGGGACTTCCGCCGGTTCGACCGGGAACTCCACGCCGACCTGGCCAATCCCTGGCTGATCCGGGCCCGGCAGGCCGCCCGGGCACTGGGAGAGGCCCGCGGCTGGAGCCGCTGGATCACCAGCGACGTGAACCGAGCCCTGGTCATCGCGCTGTCCGGCTTCCGCGAAGGTGAGTCGATCCGATCCTCCGAGCTCTTCCCGGCCCTACGAGTCCGTGGGCTTCCCGTCGTGCGGACCGCCGAAGTCCTCGACCGTCTCGGCCTGTTCACCGACGACCGGGCTCCCGCCGTCGACCGGTGGTTGGAGCGAAAACTCGACGGAATGCCCCCAGGCATCCACCACGCCGTCGAAGCCTGGATTCGCACTCTCCTCGACGGTGGCCCGCGATCCGAGCCTCGCTCTCGGCATACGACATGGGCCTACCTGGGCGAGATCCAGCCGGTGCTGCTGGAGTGGTCCAGCCGCTACGACCACCTGCGAGAGGTCACCCGTGAGGACATCATCGCGGCCCGGGACGCTGTCACCGGCAAACAGCGCGAAAGCCGGATCGTCGCACTGCGGTCACTGTTCCGGCACGCGAAGAAGAACGGCCAGATCTTCCGCAACCCCACGATCCGCATCCGTGTCCCCCGACAGACCGGTGGCGTCCTCCAAGCCCTCGACCAAGCCGACATCGACGAAGCCATCGGCACCGCCACCACCCCAGACATCCGACTCATCGTCGCCCTGGCCGCCGTCCACGCGGCACGGCCGAAGATGATCCGCACCATGCAGCTGGACGACGTCGACCTGGGCAACCGGCGCATCACCGTCGGCGGCCACGTCCGCCCACTCGACGACCTCACCCGCCGTGCGGTCCTGGACTGGCTCGACCACCGCCGCAGCCGCTGGCCGAACACGGCGAACCCCCACCTGTTGATCACCCAGAAGACCGCCGTTGAACTCGGCCCGGCCGGCAAGCTCTGGACCACCCGGGCCACCCGCAACCTCACCGCCACCCTCGAACGGCTCCGCGTCGACCGCCAGCTCGAAGAGGCCCTCACCCACGGCGCCGACCCCCTCCACCTCGCACTGGTCTTCGGCATCGACGAGAAGACCGCCATCCGCTACGCGGACTCGGCTCGCCGCCTCCTGGAATCCAGTTCCGAGTCGCTGAACGACGTGAAAGCATCGAAGAGTGATCAAAGCTGAGGACCTGGCCGACAGGCGCCTGCTGCAGGTGACAACGTCCTGGCACCACTACCCGGAGAGCAAGCCGTCCCTCCTGCACATGTGGCTACACATGGACGGCCTTGGCCCCGTCCGGCTCCACACAGTTGGCGACGGCTTGGCCCTGGAGATCGACCAGCCCCACGGCCCCTACGACATGGACGAGTACGGCCGCACCACCGTCGAGGACGATCCACGGGACTTCCCGACGAGTCCGTTCGTCGGCGAGCAGGTCCTCTCCGTCCGAGAGATCCGGTATCGGGACGGGAACCTGGACTTCGCCGTCGGTATCACCGTTCAGTTCCCTAGCGGAAGCATCCGCATTCTTAACCTCGCCGACGAGCTCGTCCTCGCCCACGACCAGCACCTGGGCCCGGTCGAGGCGCATCTCCACGAGGTCACGACACACGCGGCACCAGATCCCTCGCCGTGAGTTCGGAGCGAACTCGCGGGGCCACCTCCGCACAGCACAGGATCCGACCCGCGGGTTCCCGTTGAAGGTCCTTCACTTCGTCTGAACCCACGGGACTCTTGGCCCCGGCCTCCGATCTCTGACCTCGGGTGCAAAGTAGTGATCAGGGCTTCGTGACCACGGTCCTCTTGGGCTGGCGGGGGATGGTCGTAGTCTCGTCAAGGTGTCCGTACACCGTCGAGCGGGGCACGCTGAGGCGGGACGACTCCGCTGGTCGGGGTGATCCACAGCCGTACGGTGCCGTCCTCGCCAGTGATGGCGAGGAGTCGGCCGTCCGGGGAGAATGCCAATTTGCGGCTGCCCCCGGTGGAGTAGGTGGTGACGGGCTCGTCGGCGACCAGGTCCCACAGCTTCACCGCGTTGCCGGCGTTACCGACGGTGGCGATGAGTCTGCCGTCGGGGGAGAACGCTACATCTCGGTCGGCGCCGGGCCGGTCGCTGAGGGCTGTGCGGATGGGTTCGCGGGTGGCCGGGTCCCACAGACGCACGTCGCCTTGCTCACCGACGGCGGCAAGGAGCCTGCCATCCGGCGAGAACGCCACCTCTCGGGCGCCCATGGTCCAGCCGTCGAGGGTGGCGACCTGTTCGTGGGTGGCCGGGTCCCACAGGCGTACGGAGCTGTCCGTGCCGGCGGTGGCGAGGAGTCGGCCGTCGGGCGAGAACGCCACCCCGAAGCACGTCGCCGCGGTCCAGTTGTTCTTGGTGTGACCGTCGAGGGTGGCGACCAGTTCGTGAGTGGCCGAGTCCCACAGGCGTACCTCACCCCTCGAACTGGGGGCGGCGAGGAGCCTGCCGTTGGGCGAGAACGCCACCCCGAAACTGCCCCCGGCGTCGAGGGTGGCGACCTGCTCGTGGCTGGCCAGGTCCCACAGGCCTACGGTGTCGTTGGCGCCGGTGGCGGCGAGGAGCCCCCCGTTGGGCGAGAACGCCACCCCTTGGGCGCCCATGGCCAAGCGGCCGAAGATGGCGACCTGTTCGTGGGTGGCCGGGTCCCACAGGCGCACGGTGCCGTCGGCGCCGGCGGTGGCGAGGAGCCTACCGTCGGGCGAGAACGCCACTCCCCAGCTGCCCCCGGTGTGGCCGGTCAGGGGTTCCAGGTCGATCCGCTTGCCATGTTCCAGCGCGCCCAGGACGGTGCGGGCGGCGAGGCCCTGTGAGGTGAGGATCCGCTGCAGGCGCGCGATCTCCTCGGCGGGGTCCGTGACGTCCGGGAGGGCGGACACTCCCTCAGAGGAGAGGGCGGCCTCCTGGGCGGGCAGGGTCGCTGGGCCGGGCGCCGGCCGGTCGTCGCGGGGAGCACGGGCGCCGGCGGCCGGGGGCTGGGGTCCCGGGGCGCGCCTGTTCTGGTCCTGGAGCGTCTTGAGCCTGCCCCAGCGGGACCGCCACTCCGCGAGCCGCGGGTCGTCCCGGGCGACGGGCCGCGGCTGCTCGGACTGGGAGCCGAGCAGGGTCCGCACCAGCGCCATGAGGAAGTCCAGGCCCGGCAGGTAGGCCCCGGTCATCACGTCGCTCAGAGCGGAGACGGATAGCGGCCGGCCGACGGCGCGCTTGCTGATCGCCGCGTAGGAGGGGTGTCCCTGGTCGATCCGCAGGGCGCGGAGGTCGGCCGCGAACGCCTCCAGCTCCTGGGCGAAGTCCCCGTGTTCGCTGTCCGTGCTCGCGTTGGCCACCTGGGCTCCACCCCTCCCGCGCATGCCTGCCGAAGGCCAACGGTAGGGCCGGACCCGCGGGCCTCGCCGGACTTTCCCGGATGTTTCCGGACGGCACCGTAAGGCGGTGGTGTGCGCGGCTTTCCGGTCGGCTGCGGAGCTGGCCGTTTTCCCACGGAATCGTCCGCCTGGTGGTGGCCCACGGCGCCGGGCGGGCTGAGCTGATGGCATGACCGACAACGTGAACGACGCCACCGACCACGCCTCTTCTCCCGCCGGCCCCGATCCGCTCCTGACTCCGCACACCGCGCTCGTCTTGCTCGCCGCCGCCTTCATCGGCCTGGTCACTGGCGGGCTGACCTTCCTCGCCGGCGGCCCGGCCGCTGGCGCCGTGCTGGCCGGCCTGACTGGCTTTGGCGGTGCCGTCCCGGTCCTGCACCAGATGATCGGCTGACCCCAGAGCAGCCGGAGAGAGGGAAGGATGATTCGGAGCCCGCCGAAGCCGTCGCCGCCCGCACCGCGCTGAAGGCCCACTACCGCGACGACCTGCCCCGGCTGGTCTCTCTATGGCTGATGTCTAGGAGGTGGCACGGATAGGGGTGCGGTCATGGTCGGCGGTTCGGGCGTTCGTCCCAGCGGTGAGTCGTCCATGCCCGCCGGATCAGGCTGCGCACGGTGATGATCGTGTCGGCGAGGTCGAAGAACGCATCGACGACGGAGGCACGCCGCTCGTAGCAGCGGGCGAGTCGGTGGAAGGCGTTCTGCCAGGCGTGGGTGCGTTCGACGTGCCAACGCTGACTGGCCTGGATGGGCGCCTTCTCGCCTTTGTGCGCGATGCGGCCGTGGAGGCCGCGTTCGTTGAGCAGAGTGCGGGTCTTGTCCGAGTCGTAGCCGGCGTCCAGGTGCACCGTGACGTCGTCGGGCAACGGACCCAGGTCGTCCAGGCGGTCCAGGGTCGGGGCGAGTAGCGGGGAGTCGTGGCGGTTGGCGCCGGCCAGGACACGACCCAGTGGAATGCCGTGTCCGTCCGTCATGCCCGAGCGTTTCAGGCCCTGTTTGCCGCGGTCGACCGGGGAACGCCCGGCTACCTCGCCGCCTCCGGGAGCCTTGGTGATGGAGCCGTCTACGGCGATCTGGTCGAGGACGAGGCCGACGATCCGGTCGTAAGCCTCGAGCGCGATCTGCTTGAGCCGGGCGAAGACGCCCTGTCGTATCCACTCGTCGCGGCGGCTGCGGATCGTGGTGGCCGAGCAGGTTGTGTCGGCGATCGCCTCGTAGGAACAGCCGAAGCGCAGCAGTTGCAACATCTTGTCGAAGATGATCCGGTCGCTGATGCGTCGGCGGTGGCAGCCAAGTGGGTGGTTCGGGTGGTAGTCCGGCCGCTCGGGCAGCAAGACCGCGAATTGGTCCCAGAGCGGTTCGGTCAGCCATGATGGAAGCGCGGGCACAGGTCTCCCCAGTGATCACAGAGCGTCGCAACTCCATGATCACCGGGACCTGTGCCCGTTCTGTTGCCGGTGCCCCCAACGCGCCTATCAGCGCGACCTCTAAGGCGAGCGCTCCGCCCATACCCGCCGCTCCTACGCCCGCGGCCTGCGCAACTGGCAAGCGTTCTACCGATCGCCACCGGCGTCCACCCGATGGCCGTCCGCCGCCCGCACGCCGACGCCTACATGCGCTCCGTGGTCACGAAGCCCTGATCACTACTTCACACCTGAGGCCAGAGATAGGAGTCCGGGGCCTGGAGGCCCGTGAGTTCATGGAAACTGAAGGGTCTTCAGCGCGAACCCGAGGATCCACAGCCTTGATTCTGGGGGATGGATCCGTGGGTTCGCGTCAAGACAAGGGTCGGGTCTCGGCGGCCTGCTCCAGGAGGGCCCGTGCTGAGTCCGCGTAGCGGATGGCGGTCTTCTCGTCGATGCCGAAGACGAGGGACAGGTGGAGCGGGTCGGGTCCGTGGATCAGGGCTTCTTCGAGCTGGCGGTCGACGCGGAGTCGCTCCAGGGTCGCGGTGAGGTTGCGGGTGGCCCGGGTGGTCCAGAGCTTGCCCGCCGGCCCGAGTTCGACGGCCGTCTTCTGGGTGATCAGCAGGTGTGGGTTGACCCGGCCTGGGGCACGGCCACCAAGACCACCGACGCCAACGGCAACGTCACCGAGTGGGCCTTCGACGCACTCGGCCGCCTCAAGTCGGTCTGGAATCCGGACCGCTCCCGCACGCTCAGCGACGCCGCCAGCATCGCCTACGCCTACAGCATCAACAACAACAAGGAAACCTGGGTCCGCACCGACACCCTCAAAGCCGACGGACAGACCTACAACAGCTCCTATGAGATCTTCGACAGCCTGCTGCGGACCCGCCAGAAGCAGGTCCCCGCGCCGAACGGCGGCCGGGTGATCTCCGAAACCCTCTACGACGACCGCGGCCTGCCCTACATCACCAACGACCAGGTCCACGACAACAACGCCCCCTCGGGCACCCTGGCGAACACCTACCCCGGCTCCGTCCCCGCCTCCACCGAAACGGTCTTCGACGCCGCCGGCCGCGCCACCGAATCCATCTTCCGCGTCTACGACCAGGAGAAGTGGCGCACCAAGACGGACGAACTGGGCGACCGTACCGCCGTTACCGCCGCCGCGGGCGGCACCGGCACCCTGACGATGGTCGACGCCCGCGGCCGGATCACCGAGCGCCGTGAGTACGGCGGCCCCGTCCCGACCGGCAGCGACTACACCCGCACCCTGTACGAGTACACCCCAGGCGGCCAGCTCAAGAAGATGACCGGCCCGGACGGGGCGGTCTGGACGTACGACTACGACCTGCGCGGCCGAAAGATCACGACCACAGACCCCGACAAGGGCCGCGTCGACACCACCTACAACGACGTCGACCAGCCGCTGACGGTCACGACCACCCTCAACGGAGCCTCCCGCACCCTGATCACCGACTACGACGAACTCGGCCGCAAGACCGGCACCTGGGACGGCGTCAAGGACGACGCGCACCAGCTGACCAAGTTCACCTACGACTCCCTGGCCAAGGGACAGCCGACCGCCTCGATCCGGTATGTCGGCGGCACCACCGGCAAGATCTACTCCCAGTCCGTCACCGGCTACGACGCGCTTGGCCGCCCCAAGGGCACCAAGACCGTCATCGCCGCCACCGACCCCCTGGTCACCGCCGGCGCGCCGCAGACGTTCACCACCTCCACCACCTACAACATCGACGGCACCGTCCAGTCCACCTCGATGCCCGCGGTGGCCAGCCTGCCCGCCGAGACCGTCACCAACACCTACAACGACCTCGGCATGCTCACCGGCACCGACGGCATGACCGACTACGTCCAGAACATCGGCTACTCCCCGTACGGCGAGATCGAGGAGACCCGCCTGGGCACCTCCACCGGGGCCAAGCAACTGCAGATCCTCAACCGCTACGAGGACGGCACCCGCCGCCTGTCCAACAGCCACACCGTCGACCAGACCAACACCGGCTACACCAGGGACGCCAACTACACCTATGACACCAGTGGCAACATCACGTCGATCACCGACAACGCGGGCGGCAAGGACACCCAGTGCTTCGCCTACGACGGCTACCGCCGTCTGACCGAAGCCTGGACCCCCTCCTCCAACAACTGCACCACCGCCCGCTCAGCGAGCGCGCTGGGCGGACCGGCCCCGTACTGGACCAGCTGGACCTACAAGTCCGGCGGACTGCGCGACACCCAGACCGAGCACAAGGCAACCGGCGACACGAAGACCACCTACGGCTACCCCGCCGTCAACGCCTCCGGCTCCGGCCAGCCCCACACCCTGACCTCCGTCACCGTGGGCACCGGCACCGCCAAGCCCTACACCTACGACGAGCAGGGCAACACCACCAAACGCTACGACCCCACCGGCGTCGCGCAGAGCCTCACCTGGGACATCGAAGGAGAACTCACCCACCTCACCGAAGGCACCAAGACCACCGACTACCTCTACGACGCAGGCGGCGACCTCCTCATCCGGCGCGGCCCCGCCGAGACCGTCCTCTACCTGGCCGGCCAGGAACTTCACTACGACACGGTCGCCAAGAAGTTCACCGCCCAGCGCTACTATCCGGCTGGCGACGCCACCGCGGTCCGCACCGAAGCTGGCCTGACCTGGATGGTCGACGACCACTACGGCACCGCTTCAATGGCGGTGGACCCCACCACCCAGGCCATCACCCGCCGCTACACCAAACCCTTCGGCGAAGCACGCGGCATAGCACCGTCTACCTGGCCCGACGACAAGGGCTTCCTCGGCAAACCAGCCGACACCGACACCGGCCTCACCCACATCGGCGCCCGCGAATACGACCCGGCCACAGGACGCTTCCTCTCCGCCGACCCCGTCCTCGCACTCAACGACCACGAATCCCTCAACGGCTACGCCTACGCCAACAACACCCCCGTCACCCTCGCGGACCCCACCGGCCTGAGACCCGACGGCGCATGCGGCGGCGCCTCCAGCAGCTGCAACGGCGGCACCGAAACCTGGACCAAAACCAGGACTGGCTGGCACTGGAGCTACACCAAAACCTACACACAACAGGGCACATTCCATGGCGTGAGCGGCACCTTTTCCACGGTCGTCACCACAGACCCAGAACAGCACAAAGGCCAAGATCACCTTCAAAAAGGGTCCCGAACCCGTCCCTGCGAAGAAGAGCGGGTGCGGAGCTTGGGGCGGTTTGAGCGGCCTCTGCAAGTCCGTCGGAGAAGCCTCTACGGAATAATCAGCAATATTCCGCATGCAGCTGAACAAGCAGGATGGATCTGGGACAGTGACTGCCGCGGTGACGGCGGTCCCGGAGCTCCCGGATGCGACTACGGAGACCAGTTTGACAACTGGATCGCCGAAGAAGGCGGCTACGACACCACGAGCGACACTTACCAAGTACCCACTGCTCTTGCCGCAATTTTCGGTATGAGTGAAGGTGGGTTGCCTAAGCCAGGGCGCGGGTCGGGACCGACAGCTCGGGAACTCTTGGCTAGAGGAGCTGCGCCCGACAAGAATAATTTCTCGCGCGCAGGCTTTGAGTTGCAGAAAAATGCAAATCGCTCTTCAAATGCTGGCCAATGGCCAACGCCGAGTGGAAAGAAAAGCCCGTGGGCTTGGAGTGACCTCGGGCAGGAGACGCTTGCGAGAATTCTAAACGACCCGAGGGCGGCAGTGCAGAGCTACACTAACAAGGCCGGAGATAACATTATCGAATATCACGTTCCCTGGGGTGGCGTGCAGTTTAGGCAGTTTGGCGGTAGTGGAGACTGGAAGCTGTGCTCATTCAGGGATTAGATGGGCAACTCCAAAATGCGTGGCGGCCTCACCTCAGAGGCCGTCACGCTTCTCTCATTCATACCAGGAAGGATGGGCATTGTGGGATTTTATGAGCATGACGGCTCTCTGATCGAGGTGGCGGTTCTCAGTGACGGTAAGGAGGGGAGTGGAGACTGGGTAGTTGAATTTTGGGATCTCACTCCGGGAGGGCCAGGCGAGCTAATGCACGTTCATGTGAACGCAAACGGAGAATGCGGCGTAGACATTCTGGATGAATCAGTAGATGAGAGCTTCGTTGATTGGGCTGTATCTATTGCGAGATCTGAGCTGCTGTAGCCGGAGATTTCACCACCTGTGAATTCCACACACTACGAGGGGCGCAGCCCCGAACACTAAAGGGTGTTGCAGAAGGCCGTGATCACACGGCCTGAAGCGCGTTCCCGGCCGCTCGGGTCATGCGGCGAGCGCGAGGTCGTGGATGCGCGCCACGGCCTGGACCGCGTGATGGAGGCCGTCGCTGCGCTGCCGGCAGTCGCGGAGGATCTCTGCTCGGCGCGGTCACCGCCACTCTGGCTCTCGTCGCGGCCTTCGCCCCATCGCCACCACCCGCACGCCCGCAACACCCTTGACCTCCTGCTGCGCCTGGTGCCCTGGTACACCTCACGGAGCTGACAGCAAGGCGCGTGCGGCCCGAGCGGTCAGCGGCAGGGGCCGGGCGGCGTCTTTCGCGCTCTCGGCGAGGCAGGCGTCGAGGCGGGCCAGGGTGTCGGGGCCGATGCCGTACCGTTCCAGGCCGCCCTTGGCGAAGGCGGGCAGGCTGCGGAACGGTGGCGGCCCGGGTGTGGCCAGGACGTGCCGTTGCCAGCTCTGGAGCAGGTCGAAGTCGAGCCGGGCGCCGCGCGTGGCGTCGGCCCGCATCAGCTCCAGGGCGGCGAGCAGGCCTTGTCCGCGGGCGGGGTCGAGGATCGCGTCGAAGGTGCGGATCTCCTCCTCCGCCCCGTCGCGGGCCGGCGTCACCGGCCCCTCCTCGCTGCTGTCCTGGGCCTTCTGCCACGGCACGGCTTCCCGCACCTCGAGCCGGCGCTCCAAGTGGTCGGGCAGCGACGGCTCGGCGGCCCGGATGTCGGCGTCCGGCCGCACGGAGGCCGCGAGCCGTTCGGCGATGTCCTCGACCAGCACAGGGCCGGGGCCGGTCCAGCTCTTGAACCGGCCGCCGATCGCCCGCTCCACCAGGTGCTCGGCGGCGTCGACCTCGACGCCCCAGCGGCTGAGGAACCATTCGAGCACCTGATGGCAGTGCCCGTACCAGCCGCTGCCGCAGCCGGTGCGGTCGGTGACGTGCAGGATCAGGTGGCGGGCGGTGCGGTCCCACAGGATCCGCTGGTCGTCGATGCCGGCCAGGTCCAGCGGGTAGGTCTCGAACCGTGCGGCCAGGCTCTCCAGCCACTCGCGCCACTCGCGCAGCGCCGCGGTCACACGGTCGAGGGTCTCGTCCGCAGTGGTGACAGAGTGCGGGGCGCAGCACCAGCTGCCGACCGGCCCTCCGCCGAAGTCCCCCTCGTCGTGCGCCCACCGCCAGCCGGTGACCCAGCGGCCGTAGTGCTCGGCCAGGGCGTACGTCATGGCCTCGGACCAGGGTCTGGCCTCGTCCCGGCTCCACTCGTGCAGGCTGGCCCGGCCACCCGGCGGTACGTCGGGGCGTCGGGGTACCCGTTGGGCCGGCCCGAGCGATCTGACCACCCGCGCCGCCGACCGATTACCGGTCGGTTACCGAACCCGTTTGAGCCGCGGCACCCCGGCCTCTGGCGACCGCGTCGAGCGGGCGTGCTCGCGGCCACCGGTCACCAGCGCATGCCGAGTTCATCGAGGTCGTTGCGTCGTTGCGTGCTGAGTGTCGCGGCTCTCCGGCGGGTGTTGTTCAGGAATTGGCCCAGCCCCACTGCCTCGCCGTCGACGTTCTCGACGTGTTTGCGGGGCACTACGAGGTGGCCTTCGCGGGCGTGGTACTGGCGGGCGGCGGTGATGTTGCGTTCCCACGCGGCACTCTGCGAGCGGCGCGTGGGTTGTTCGTCCTCGCCTGCTGGCTCGAGCCTGAGCGTGTTCTCCAGGAGCCACTGCTGCACGGGCAGCAGCATGTCCCAGCCGAGCCGCTGCGCCGTAACCCACGCGCCCAGGTCCTCCCCCAGCACGATGACCTCACCTGCCCGTACCGGCAGTGTTCCGCCGGTCTTGACGTGGGCGTGGGCGAGGCGGAAGCAGCGTTGCCAGGCGATGTCCCACCCGAGGGGGCACCATCCCGGATCGATCGCCTCCAAGGCTTCCAGACGCCTCTGTGGCAGTTCCCCGGTGTAGGGGATGCCCTTCTCGCCTGCTGCGCGTCGTTCGGCGTTCTCTCGGGTCTTGCGGGCGGCTGCGCGCTGGTTTTTGGTCCAGGTCCCGATGGGGTAGCCGTCCCAGACCGCGGTGGCTGGCGGGAGCAGCATGCCGCCGTGCGCGGCCGCGTAGGAGCGGGCGACGGCCAGGCCATCGGCCCAGGCGGTGTCCTGCACGGACCAGATCATGCCGAGCGCCTCGAGCTCGGCGACACGGTCCGGTTCGAGTGTCCCGGCGGCGTAGTAGCGGCGCTGATCGGCGACCCATACCCCCAGGGGATGGCCGCTGATGCCCGCTGGCCAGTCCTCCGGAGAGACGAACGTGTAGGGCACGCGCAGCTCGCTCTGCCCGGTCTCACGGAGCCATTGGGTGGCGGCTTCGATGCCGCGTCGCCAGTAGGCGCCCTCGGGGTCGATGACCCGCAGGCGCACGAACTGGGCGAGAGCAGCCGGGTCACGTTCTTCCATGAACCGCAGAACCCCGGCTGCTCGCTCGCTCACTCGCGCCCGCGCGGCGCCCTCCTCGCCCTGCGCCTGACCCTCGTCGGCACCAGCCAACTCGCTCTCGCTGCCGTCCGGTTCGCCTTGCGGGCGGGCGTTGCGGAGGCGGGGGTCGGCGAGGGCTTCGATGGTGTCGGTGTCGTGGGCTCGCAGGGCTCCAAGGACCTTCGCGAGGGTGCCGTAGGCGTCCGAAGTGAGCAATTGATTCGCGTCCTCGTCGGGTCCGAGGAATACCGGCACGATCAGTGTGGCCAGTTTTCCCTCACCCGGCTGCATACGCAACGCTCGCCCGACCATCTGCACGATATCGATCATGCTGCCGCGCGCGTCAGTGAAAAGCACGGCATCACATTCGGCGGTATCGACACCTTCTCCCAGAACGCGAACGGAACTCAACACCCGCAAAGCAGCGGGCACATCCCGTCCCTCGAATTCGGCTCCTCCGAGGAAGTCCGAGGCGAATTCGTCCAGGACGTGGCGGCGGTGGTTGGGTGGGTGTTCGCCGTACAGCCAGTTGGCCCATACCTGCTCCGCGGGTGGGAAGGTCTCGGGGGCGTCCTCAGCGAGCCGGGCCGCGACCGCCGGCACCCCGGCCGCCATCGCCTCCGCCTCCCCGATCCG
This sequence comes from Streptomyces carpinensis, assembly GCF_002154505.1. Classification (GTDB taxonomy): domain Bacteria; phylum Actinomycetota; class Actinomycetes; order Streptomycetales; family Streptomycetaceae; genus Streptomyces; species Streptomyces carpinensis. The sequence continues at coordinate 52,403 of NZ_MUBM01000022.1, forward strand.
GCTGTGGAACGACAACACCCGTCGGAACCGCTCCTCAACGGCCGCGCGCATGAGCCCGGTCTGTACGGCGGCCAGCCGCGCGCCGCGCACGGCCGGCGAACCGGCGCCCTCGCTCGTGCTCGTGAGCACGGAGTAGAGCTCGGGGTCGCGGATGTCCAGGCACAGCACCTGATACGGCGCCACCAACCCCAGCCGGACCGCATCCGACAGCTTCAGTTTGTAGGCCACCGGCCCGAACACCGGTGAGTCCTCGTCCATGCTCGCCACCAGCCGGGACGCCTCACCCGCACCCTCGGCCTCCCAGACCCGGGCGGTGGCGGTCATGTACAACCTGCGCACCGCCGGGATCTGCTGCTGGTCATGCACGGCAGCCCAGGGCTTGCCCGCATCACCGCTCGTCCGGTGCGCCTCGTCCACGACCATCAGGTCCCACACCGCCAGGCCGGCCGCATGCGCCCGCTGCAGGACGCGAAGTCCCACAGCCGCATACGTGGCGAACACCGTCACGGTCTCCAGATCCCGTGTCCAGGCGACCAGTTCCTCCGGATCGGTCGTGCAGGGCACGCCGTCGCTCTCCTCGGCCCGCAAGGAGCAGACCCCCACCATCACGCCCCTACGCCCGCCACGGCGCCATGCACGGGCCATCTGGGTCAGGAGGTCGAGTGTGGGCACCAGGACCAGGACCCGGCGGGCGGAAAGCCGGTTCGCGGACTCCACCCCGATCAGGGTTTTACCGGAACCGGTAGCGGCGATCACCTGCGTCCTCAGTCCCTCCGGCGGCATCCGACCACCGACTGGAACGGAGAGATTCCGAAGAACCCCGTCGACTGCCTCAACCTGATGTGGACGCAATTCCATATGCGGCATACTGTCCTCCAGTCAGGCAGTCCCTGACGGTATCTCATGTTTTTCAACGGGCTGGAACAAGTGAGTGCTTTCTCAGCCTCTCTATCTCGCCTGTTTTTTATGTGTGTACCGGGCGTAGCGGGACCCGCCCAAGTAGACCAGAAGACATCCGGGCAAGCAAAGTGACACACACTGCCGCGACCAACCTGTAGGCGCAGCCTCCTGACGGATCCTCACTCTTCCTCTCTGCGGACTGACACGGCGTCACCGACCCTCCCTGCAGCCCCTTGACGGGCGCGGAGCGTCCGTCAACTCCCGGACGGGACTGCGGAGCAGGCCCGGGAGGGGCCAGGAAGCCGGCGGAGCCGGATTCCCCTGCCGGGCAACGGAGTTGACCGGCAGTCCGGAACGGAGTTCCGGACTCATTCCGCGCTTGCGCGGAA
>NZ_MUBM01000220.1 GCF_002154505.1 Streptomyces carpinensis
AGATGTGTATAAGGGGCAGGAAGGGGGGACCGGGGGGCTCAGGGGGACGCGATCGTCGCGATGATGGCGATGATCACGAAGATGGCGAAGAACGCGCCGAAGACCAGCAGCATCTTCTTGTGGCTGTTCTGCGGGTTCGGGTCGAGCACAGGCTGCATGGGCCCAGTCTCGCACCCGGGCCCCCGGACGGGTGCGCCGGGGGCGGCTCAGCGCGTCGCCTCCTCCTCCACGGTGCGGTCGCGGCCCGCCAGCCAGCCCACCACCATCTGCGGGATCATCAGGCCGGTCATGAGCGCGATGGGCACGCCCCAGCCGCCGCTGCTCTGGTAGAGCACGCCGACCAGCAGCGGTCCGGGGATGGATATCAGGTAGCCGGTGCTCTGGGCGAACGCCGACAGTTGGGCGACGCCCGGACCGGTCCGGGCGCGCATGCCGACCATGGTGAGCGCCAGCGGGAAGGCGCAGTTGGACACGCCGAGCAGCACGGCCCAGGCCCAGGCTCCGCCGGCCGGTGCGAGGTAGAGGCCTGCGTATCCGGCGAGGCCGCAGGCGCCGAGCACGAGCACGATGGGGCCCTGGTGGGGCAGGCGGGCGGCCACACGGGGGATGACGAAGGCCAGCGGGACGCCCATCACCATGGTGACGGCGAGCAGCAGTCCGGCCGTGCCGGCGGACACGCCCGCGTCCCGGAAGATCTGGGCCATCCAGCCCATGGTGATGTAGGCGGCGGTGGCCTGGAGGCCGAAGAAGACGGCCAGCGCCCAGGCGGTGCGGCTGCGGGTCATCCGCAGCGCGGGCGCCTGCTCCCCGCGCGGCGTCTCCCGCCGTGCGGCCTGCTGCCCGGCCGGTGCCTGGGCGGTCGGCGCGGTGCCCCGGTCCCGTACCAGCGGCAGCCACGGCAGCACGGCCACGGCCGCGAGCGCGGCCCACACGGCGAGCCCCGACTGCCAGCTGCCGCCGAGGGCGTCGGTCAGCGGCACGGTCACCGCGGCGGCGCTCGAGGTGCCCAGGGCGAGGGCCATGGAGTACAGGCCGGTCATGGATCCGACCCGGTCGGGGAACCAGCGCTTGACGATGACCGGCATCAGGACGTTGCTGACGGCGATGCCCATGAGCGCGAGCGCGCTGGCGCCGAGCAGGCCCGCCGTGTTCCCGGCGTACGGGCGGATCAGCAGGCCGGCGGCGATGGCGGCCATGCCCGCGCACACCACCGCGGCGGGGCCGAAGCGGCGGGCCAGCCGGGGCGCCATGACACCGAAGACGGCGAAGCAGAGCGGGGGCACGGAGGTGAGGAGCCCGGCCACGCTGCCGCTCATCCCGAGCCCGTCGCGGACCTCCTCCAGGAGCGCGCCGAGGCTGGTGATGGCGGGACGCAGGTTCAGGGCGGCCAGCACGATGCCGACCGTGACCAGGCGCGTCGTCCACGCGCGCGTGGACGCTTCCCCGGGCTGCCGCGGCGCCCCGGAGTTCCGGGGGGCGGCGGTCGCGGCCGGGGTCTGCGGCTCGGTCGTGGGCGTCGTCGTCCCGGTGGTTTCCTCGCTTGGCATGAGACCCATCATAGAATGATGGGATGATTGACTGTCCACGGCCCCGGACCCGGCTTCCGGGTCCCGCGTGCGAAGGTGTGCCATGCCCCTGAGCCATCCCCGCCGGTCGGCACTGTCCGAGCAGGTCATCGCCGCGTTGCGGAACCAGATCACCTCGGGCGAGTGGCCGGTCGGCTCCCGTATCCCGACGGAGCCGGAGCTGGTGGACCAGCTCGGTGTCGCCCGCAACACCGTGCGCGAGGCGGTCCGCGCGCTCGCGCACAACGGCCTGCTGGACATCCGCCAGGGCTCCGGCACGTACGTCGTGGCGACCAGCGAGCTGGCCGGCGTGATGCACCGCCGGTTCGCCGACGCCGACCCTCGGCACATCGCCGAGCTGCGCTCCGCGCTGGAGTCGGCCGCGGCGAAGCTGGCCGCCGAGCGGCGCGGCGAGAAGGACCTCAAGCAGCTCGACGCGCTGCTCGTGCGCCGCAGGGAGGCCTGGGAGTCCGGCGACACGGAGGCGTTCGTGACCGCCGACGCGACCTTCCACCTGGCGGTGGTGGCGGCCTCCCACAACGACGTCATGACCGCGATGTACGCGGACCTGGGCGAGGTGATGCGGGACTGGCTGCGCGCCGACGTCGGCACGGAGCTGACCCCGGACACGTACATGGACCACACACGGCTGGTCGACGCCGTCCGCGCGGGCGACGCGGCGGCGGCCGCCGCCGAGGCGGCGGCCTACCCGCTCCAGTGCCGTCCGGGCCGGCTCGGGTTCAGTCCGCGCGCGCGTGACTGATCCACACCGAGCGGACCTCCTTCCAGCAGCGGCCGGTCACCCGGAGGGTCTGCGCGGGCCCCACGTCCACCGGGGCGCCGTCGCCGTCGAGGTCCCACCACCGGGCGCACTCGATGTGCAGCGCGACGCGGTCCGTCTCGGGGTAGGGGTTGTTGCAGTAGGCGGTCACCTCTGATCCCGAGACGGTGCTGCGGCAGGTCGCGCCGAACGGTTCGGCCGCCGTGGGCTCCCCGTGCCGCACGCGCGCGTGGCGCCGCGGGGCGTACGCCGTCGCGTCGTACGGCAGGAGCAGTACGAGTCCCATCCCTGCGGCCAGGGTCGCCGAGGCCACGCTGCGGGGCGGACGCACAGGCCACCTCCTCGGCCGGGCTGGGGAGGGAGAACGCGAGGTGAGAGCACTCCCAGGGTGCGCGACCACGGGTCCGCCCCGCCCGGCCGGATGCGCCGACCGGGTGACGCCGAGGGCCCGCTCCCTCGCGGGGAGCGGGCCCTCGATCGGTCGTGCGCGGCTCGCGCGCCCCATGGGCGAACGAGCCGTCGCAAGCGGCGGGTCAGGCGCCGATGGCGTGCAGGCCGCCGTCCACGTGGACGATCTCGCCGGTGGTCTTCGGGAACCAGTCGCTCAGCAGGGCGACGATGCCGCGGCCGGCCGGCTCGGGGTCCTTCAGGTCCCACTCCAGCGGGGAGCGGGAGTCCCACACGGAGGCCAGCTCGCTGAAGCCCGGGATGGACTTGGCGGCCATGGAGCCGAGCGGGCCCGCGGAGACCAGGTTGCAGCGGATGTTCTGCTTGCCCAGATCGCGCGCGATGTAGCGGCTGGTGGCCTCCAGGGCGGCCTTCGCCGGGCCCATCCAGTCGTACTGCGGCCAGGCGAAGGAGGCGTCGAAGGTGAGGCCGACGACCGAGCCGCCGTTCTGCATCAGAGGCAGGCAGGCCATGGTCAGCGACTTCAGGGAGAACGCCGAGACGTGCATGGCCGTGGCGACCGACTCGAACGGCGTGTTGAGGAAGTTGCCGCCGAGCGCGTCCTGCGGCGCGAAGCCGATGGAGTGCACGACGCCGTCGAGGCCGCCCAGCTCCTCGCCGACCACGTCGGCCAGGCGCGCGAGGTGCTCGTCGTTGGTGACGTCCAGCTCGACGACCTTGGTGGGCTTGGGAAGCTTCTTGGCGATGCGCTCGGTCAGCGTGGGCCGGGGGAACGCGGTGAGGATGACCTCGGCGCCCTGCTCCTGGGCCAGCTTCGCGGCGTGGAAGGCGATGGAGGCCTCCGTCAGCACGCCGGTGATCAGGACGCGCTTGCCCTCGAGAATTCCACTCATGGTGATCAGTGACCCATTCCCAGTCCGCCGTCAACGGGAATGACGGCTCCAGTGATGTACGAGGCGTCGTCCGAGGCGAGGAACCGCACCGCGGCGGCGATCTCCTCCGGCCGCGCGTACCGGCCCAGCGGCACCTGCGCCACGATGGCCTCGCGCTGCTCGTCGCTCAGCGCCCGGGTCATGTCGGTGTCGACGAAGCCGGGGGCGACGACGTTGAACGTGATGTTGCGCGAGCCCAGCTCACGGGCGAGGGAGCGCGCGAAGCCGACCAGACCGGCCTTGGAGGCGGCGTAGTTCGCCTGCCCCGCCGAGCCGAGCAGACCGACGACCGAGGAGATCAGGACGACCCGGCCCTTCTTGGCGCGCAGCATGCCGCGGTTGGCGCGCTTCACGACACGGAAGGTGCCGGTGAGGTTGGTGTCGAGGACCGAGGCGAAGTCGTCCTCGGTCATGCGCATCAGGAGCTGGTCCTTGGTGACGCCGGCGTTGGCGACGAGGACCTCGACCGGCCCCTGCTGGGCCTCGATCTCCTTGTAGGCCTGCTCCACCTGCTCGGGGTCGGTGATGTCGCACCTGACCGCGAGGAAGCCGGCCGGCGGCTCCCCGGAGCGGTACGTGATCGCGACCTGGTCGCCGGCGTCGGCGAACGCGCGGGCGATGGCGAGGCCGATGCCCCGGTTGCCTCCGGTGACGAGAACCGAGCGGCTCAACGGATCACCCTTTCGTAGCGGTCTCAAGCGTTCCGACAGCACACCCGAACACCTCGATGACAGGCGGCTTCACCCGAAAACCTATCGGTCCGGCCGCGACGGCGGACAATCGGGCACCGACAGTGGCGTGCGGGTCGCACTGTCGAGTCCCTACAGAAAACAGCGGACTCGGCCCGTAAACGTGTGGTCTGCGCCGCCGCGCGCGCGACATGATCGGTCCGACAGGCGACGAGAGCAGGGAGATCCCGGTGCCACATACGATCGACGAGGCCTTCACGGCCCTTCCACTGCGCCCCCTCGCCGACGCCGCGCTGGCACGCGCGCGTGCGCTCGGCGCCGAGCACGCGGACTTCCGCTTCGAGCGGGTGCGCAGCGCGTCCTGGCGGCTGCGGGACGCCCGGCCGTCCGGGTCGTCGGACACCACCGACCTGGGGTACGCGGTGCGGGTCGTGCACGGCGGTACCTGGGGGTTCGCCTCCGGGGTGGATCTCACGCTGGACGCCGCGGCCAAGGTGGCCTCGCAGGCCGTGGCGATGGCGCAGCTGTCCGCTCAGGTGATCAAGGCGGCCGGGTCCGACGAGAAGGTGGAGCTGGCCGACGAGCCCGTGCACGCCGAGCGGACCTGGGTGTCGTCGTACGAGGTCGACCCCTTCTCCGTGCCGGACGAGGAGAAGTCCGCGCTGCTCGCCGACTGGAGCAGGCGGCTGCTGGCGGCCGACGGCGTTGACCACGTCGACGCCTCGCTGCTCACCGTGCACGAGAACAAGTTCTACGCCGACACCGCCGGCACCGTGACCACCCAGCAGCGGGTCCGGCTGCATCCGCAGCTGACGGCCGTGTCGGTGGACGAGTCCAGCGGGGAGTTCGACTCGATGCGGACGCTGGCCCCGCCCGTGGGGCGCGGCTGGGAGTACCTCACGGGGACCGGCTGGGACTGGGAGAGCGAGCTCGAACAGATCCCCGAGCTGCTGGCCGAGAAGATGCGCGCGCCGAGCGTCGAGGCGGGCGTCTACGACCTGGTCGTGGACCCCTCCAACCTGTGGCTGACCATCCACGAGTCCATCGGGCACGCCACCGAGCTGGACCGGGCCCTCGGCTACGAGGCCGCCTACGCCGGCACCTCCTTCGCCACCTTCGACCAGCTGGGCAAGCTGCGGTACGGCTCGGAACTGATGAACGTGACCGGCGACCGCACCGCCGAGCACGGCCTGGCGACCGTCGGCTACGACGACGAGGGCGTCGAGGCGCAGTCCTGGGACCTGGTGAAGGACGGCACGCTGGTCGGCTACCAGCTGGACCGCAGGATCGCGAAGCTGACCGGCTTCGAACGGTCCAACGGGTGCGCCTACGCGGACTCCCCCGGCCGTGTGCCGGTGCAGCGCATGGCGAACGTGTCGCTGCGGCCGCCCCCACCCCCCCCCCCCCCCCCCCCCCCCCCCCCCCGCGCCCACCCCTACCTCCCCCCCCCCCGCCCCCCCCCCCCCTCCCTCCCCCCCCCGCCCCCCCCCGTCCCCCCCCCCCCCCCCCCCCCCCCCCGCCCCCCCCCCCCCCCCCCCCCCCTCCCCCCCCCCCCCCCCCCCCCCCCCCCCCCCCCCCCCCCCCCCCCCCCCCCCCCCCCCCCCTCCCCCCCCCCCCCCCCCCAC
>NZ_MUBM01000221.1 GCF_002154505.1 Streptomyces carpinensis
CCGCCCGACCGCCCGACCGCCCGCCGCCCCCGGCCGCCGATCCGTCCCCGTCCGGCTGCGGGGCGGCGGCGCGCGCACGCCACGCAGCGCGACCGGGTTCGCTGCCGATGGTGCGCAGCCCGAAAACGGTACCTAGGGTGGGGGATGCAGGTCTGTGACACGGCCTGGAACGAGTGACGAAGCAGAAGACGCGCGACGCGGTGCCCGGCCCGCCGTGGGCCCGGCCGCGACCAGCGGCGACCCGCGCGGACCGGGTGCACGCTGTCGGGCGTTGGGGATGAACCAAGGGCGGTTCTGAACCATGAGGGATGCATCTCGCCTCGAGCCCGTCTCGGCGAACCCGGGCGACGGCACCGTACTCGCGGCGTGGGAACGGTTCGTGCAGGGCGAGGATCAGGTCCCGGGCGTCCGCCCCCTGGTGGCGGTCTCATGGCGTCGCTGCCGAGAGCAGTACCGGGTCGATCCTCACCTCGCACAGGCCCCGGCGGCCGTCGCGGAGCCCGGCCGTACGCCCGAGCACGATGTCGTCTTCGCCGAGCTGGGTTTTCGTGCCGCCTCGGTGGCACATGAAGTGGGCAACCTCGGTGGCGTCGTCACCGTCACCGATGCCACGGGCCGGATCCTGGCCGAGTGGGGTGATCAAGCCACGCTCGCCCGAGCCGACGCCTCCCATCTGGCGCCCTGGTTCTGCTGGTCCGAGTGCGCGGCCGGCACGAACGGCATGGGCACGGCGCTCGAGGCGCACGGCCCGGTGCCGATCAGAGGCGCGGAGCACTGGTGCCAGGCGTTCCACAACTGGGTGTGCGCGGGCATCGCGGTCCGTGACGTGGTGACCAAGGAACCGATCGCGGTCCTGAGCATCTGCTGCTGGCGCAGCGAGCTTCCCGCGTCCGCGGAATGCTGGCTGGCGAACGCGGCCACGATGACCCAGTACCCGCTGAAGAGGCGGGCCCGGGACAGCGGCGCCGAGCTCGTCGCGGCCTACACCCGGGCCAGGACCCGCTCCGGCGCGGCGCTCGCCGCGGTGGACGCCGCGGGCAAGGTGGTGATCGCCGACGACATGGCAAGCGGGCTCCTGGGCGTCCCGGCTTCCACCCCGGCGGTCGACCCCACGCTGCGCTGGACCCCCGGGCTGCCGGAATTGATCGCAGCCGCCCGGCACGCCACCGGGCAGGCGGCGCACGATCCCGGCTGGGTCGGCTCGACGCAGATCTTCGCCCACCTCGCCGAGGAGCCGACATCGATCAGCATCCGACCGGTCTTCTCCTCCGGACACCTGATCGGGAACCTGGTCTCGTTCGGTGCCTCCGACGGGGTGCAGCTGCCCCGGGCGGAGCGGTCCGCGCACGCCCGCGGGCAGCCGCGCCGACTGGTCGCGCTGCGCGGCAACCGGATGGTGCTGCTGCGGCTGCCGGAAGTCTCCTTCGCCGAATCGCGGGGAAACGACGTGTGGCTCTCCACCGATCAGGGGCGGTTGCGAGCCGCCTCGTCGAGCCTGGACAAGCTCGACGGTGAGCTGGCGGATGTCGGCTTCCTGCGGGTGCACCGCCGGTATGTGGTCAACCTCGGCCGTGTCCGTGAGATCGAGCGCGGACTCAAGGGCGAGCTGTCCCTGGTCATGGATGACCGCACGAACGAGATGGTGCCGGTCTCCAGGCGGAACGCGCCGGCCGTGCGTCGGGCGCTGGGCATCTGACGGCCTCGGAAGGAATCCCGTGTCTGACAGTCCGGACGCCGTTGTCGGCGAGAAGAGCGTGGGGAGCGCGGGCGGCCTCGGCCACTCCGTCCCGGCCGGGCACCGCGGTCACCCGAGGGGGAGCGCGAGCGACCGCGACCGGTGGCCGAACCGGCTCGACCTGGCGATCCTGCGTAAGCACCCCGCCGTGGCCGACCCCATGGGCGAGGACTTCGACTACGCCGCGGAGTTCCGCACGCTCGACCTCGACGCCCTGGCGCGGGACGTCGACGAGGTGCTGACGACGTCGCAGGAGTGGTGGCCGGCCGACTTCGGCCACTACGGGCCGCTGGTGATCCGGATGGCGTGGCACGGCGCCGGGACGTACCGCGTCGACGACGGGCGCGGTGGCGCGGGCGCGGGAATGCAGCGTTTCGCGCCGCTGAACAGCTGGCCGGACAACCGCAACCTCGACAAGGCGCGCCGGCTGCTCTGGCCGGTGAAGAAGAAGTACGGCCGAAAGATCTCCTGGGCCGACCTGATGATCTTCGCGGGCAACCGCGCCCTGGAGACGATGGGCTTCACGACCTTCGGCTTCGCCGGCGGCCGGGCGGACGTCTGGGAGCCCAACGAGGACGTCTACTGGGGGCCCGAGCGGGTCTGGCTGGGCGACGAACGCCACGGCGGCGTCCGGGAGCTGGAGAGTCCGCTGGCCGCCGTCCAGATGGGCCTCATCTACGTCAACCCGGAGGGACCGAACACCGTCCCGGACCCGCTCACCGCGGCCCGGGACATCCGCGAGACCTTCCGGCGCATGGGGATGAACGACGAGGAGACCGTCGCGTTGATCGCGGGCGGCCACACGTTCGGCAAGACCCACGGCGCGGCCGATCCGGACGCCTGTCTCGGCCCCGGACCCGAGAGTGCTCCTCTCGAGGAGCAGGGCCTGGGCTGGAAGAGCGGCTACGGCACCGGAAAGGGCGCGGACGCCGTCACCAGCGGGCTCGAGGGCACGTGGACACCCACCCCGACGACATGGGACAACGGCTTCTTCGAGACCCTGTTCGGCTACGAGTGGGACGTGGAGCTGAGCCCCGCCGGTCTGTGGCAGTGGATCCCGAGGGACGGCGGCGGGGCCGGTACCGTGCCCGACGCCCACGACCCGTCGACGAGCCACGCCCCGACGATTCTGACGACGGACCTCGCCCTGCGGTCGGACCCGGTCTACGAGCCGATCTCACGGCGCTTCCTGGAGGACCCGGACCGGTTCGCGGACGCGTTCGCCCGGGCTTGGTTCAAGCTGACGCACCTCGACATGGGCCCGATCCAGCGCTACCTCGGACCGCTGGTCCCCCGGGAGAGGCTGATCTGGCAGGACCCGATCCCCGCCGTCGACCACGAGCTCGTCGGGGCGGCGGACATCGCCGCGCTCAAGAGCCGGATCCTCGCCTCCGGGCTGCCGGTCTCCCGGCTCGTCTCGACCGCGTGGGCGTCGGCCTCGACGTTCCGCGTCAGCGACAAGCGGGGCGGGGCGAACGGCGCGCGCATCCGCCTCGAGCCGCAGCGCGGCTGGGAGGTCAACGAGCCCGACACGCTGGCACAGGTGCTGCGCACCCTGGAGGAGATCCGGGAGTCCTTCGACGGTTCCCAGACCGGGAACAAGAAGATCTCGCTGGCCGACCTCATCGTGCTCGGCGGAGCCGCCGCCGTCGAGCAGGCCGCCAGGACCGCCGGCCAGGACGTCCGGGTCCCCTTCACTCCGGGACGCACGGACGCCACGCAGGAGTGGACCGACGCGGAGTCCTTCGCCCCGCTCGAGCCGGCCGCGGACGGGTTCCGCAACTACCGAGCCAAGGGCGCCCGGCTGCCGTCGGAGCACCTGCTGGTCGACCGCGCGAACCTGCTGAACCTCAGCGTGCCCGAGATGACCGTCCTGGTGGGTGGCCTGCGGGTGCTGGGCGCCAACCACCGACAGTCACCGCTGGGCGTCCTCACCTCCGCGCCCGGGTCGCTGACCAACGACTTCTTCGTGAATCTGCTCGACCCGGACACGGAATGGACGCCGACATCCGCGACCGCGGAGACCTTCGAGGGCCGCGACCGCGCCACCGGCGAGGTCAAGTGGACCGGCAGCCGCGTCGACCTCGTCTTCGGCTCGAACCCCGAGCTGCGCGCCGTCGCCGAGGTCTACGCGAGTGACGGCGCACGGGAGAAGTTCGTGCGGGACTTCGTCGCCGCGTGGGACAAGGTCATGAACCTCGACCGGTACGACCTCGCTTGATTCCCCCATCGGAGCCCCCAACGGCGGCACATGGGGTACGAACGGTAGCTGGTCGCGGACGAACGGCATGAGCCGCCCCGAGCTGCCGCTCACTCTTGTCGGTGTGATCCGCCCGGCGTAGCGTGTTTATCAGTTGCTAATTCATCCCGCTTTTCGATGTGATTCATCCGGCGTGACATCCGCCTTGGCCGCCGAATATATCCGGCCACCGTTCCGACGTAAAAATGAATTTCAGAGGTCCACTCATTAGAGGTCCCTTCATGAGGAGAGTGAAGCCCCGATGACGACCGCGCAGGAGCGATCCGACCTGCTGGACCAGATCGGGTTGAACACACAGAACAAAGCGGCGCTGGGTCAGGTGCTGGGCACCGGAAGCATCGGCCGGGCCACCGAGGAATCGGACGGCCGCATGAAGGCCACCATTCGCATTCACCCGGATGAACTGACCTGGGATCCCGAAATTCTGGTCATGCCGCACGGAGGCGACATCGAGCTCGAGCTCATCAACGACGACCTGAACACCCACTGCGCGCTGCTGCCGAGCAACGGCGACCGGAAGTTCATCTGGCTGGTGAACCACTCACGGGGACGGGCGAACCTCAACCTCGACGGACCGGGCTACTACTGGTTCGGCTCGCCCACGGGCAACGACGAGGGCCGGGGGCTGACCGGCGCCATCGTCGTCCTGGGGGACGCTCCGCCAGAGGCCCGCCTCGACCGTCCCGAACAGCCGCGACCGTGAGGAGAAGGAGGCGGAGCACATGACCGTCGACTACGTGGACGCGGGTTGGGCCGTCGACCAGGGAAGCCTGAGCGGCAAGGTCGCGGGCGGGGACGTCGCGCCGCCGGTGGTGGCCGGCGTCGACTACGAACGCATACTCCATGCCCGCGAGGAACCCCAGAACTGGCTCACCTACTACGGCGCCTACAACGGACAGCGGTACAGCCCGCTGGACCAGATCAACACGGAGAACGTCAAGCGCATGGTCCCCGCATGGGTCTTCCAGGCGGGCACGACCGGCCTGATCGCGGGCGCGTCGACCTACTCGTTCGAGGCCGCCCCGATCGTCGTCGACGGGGTCATGTTCCTCTCCGGCTGGGACGGCTGGGTCTGGGCCCTGAATGCGAAGACGGGTGTGGAGATCTGGCGGTACAAGCACGCGGTTCCCTTCGACGTGTCCCTGTGCTGCGGGAACGTCAACCGTGGGGTCGCCGTGGCCCAGGGGAAGGTCTTCTTCGTCACGGCGAACGCTCGTGTGCTCGCCCTCGACGCCACCACCGGCAAGCGGGTCTGGGACAGGACCTACGGAGACGTCCGGGCCGGGGAGAGCGCCACGGTCGCACCGCTGGTCGTGAAGAACATGGTCATCGTCGGGAGTTCCGGCGGCGAGTTCGGCGTACGCGGCCACCTCGACGCGTTCGACCTCGAGACCGGCGAGCACCAGTGGCGCTGCTACACGGTGCCGAAGCCGGGGGAGCCCGGCGCGGAGACCTGGCCCGCCGACGGCGAGGCCTGGGCACGGGGTGGGGCGAACTGCTGGCTCACCGGCACCTTCGACCCGGAGACGAACCTGCTGTACGTCGGCACCGGCAATCCGGCGCCCGACTTCGACGGAGCCGTCCGCGAGGGCGACAACCTGTTCACCGACAGCATCATCGCCGTGGACGTGGACAGCGGTCAGATCCGCTGGCACTACCAGTGCACCCCGCACGACCTGTGGGACTACGACAGCATCGCCGAGTGCATCCTGTTCGAGCAGGACGGGCGCAAGCTGCTGGGGCACTTCGACAAGAACGGCTACTTCTTCGTCCTCGACCGCACGAACGGCGAGAGGGTGCGGATCACCCCCTTCGTGGACCGCATCACGTGGGGTGCGATCACGAGGGAGGGCCAGGTGACGGCCAAGGTGTACCCGGACAAGGAGGGGGAACCGGTCCACTTCTACCCGGGTCCCGCCGGCGCCAAGGAATGGACCCACGCGGCCTACAGCCCGAAGACGGGGCTCTTCTACGTCCCGGTCCAGGACACCGGAGCCACGGCCACCCGGCGGCGCCGGGAGTTCAAGGAGAGCATCCCGTACTGGGGCGCGGGCGTTCAGGTGGACATCGAGGACATGGCAGGGGCCATCAGCGCGTTCGATGCCACCGGCGAGGAGAAGTGGCGCTGGCGCAACGAACTGCCGATGTGCGCCTCGGTGCTGGCCACCGGCGGTGACCTGGTGTTCGCCGGTGAGCCTTCCGGCGAGTTCAACGCCTACGACGCGCGCACCGGGGAGGTGCTGTGGCAGTTCCAGTGCGGAAGCGGCCACCACAGCAGCCCGACCACCTACATGGTCGACGGCAGGCAGTACATCGCGGTACCGGTCGGCTGGGGCGGCTGGGCCGAGGGGTTCCTCCCCGGCATGCTCGGCGCCGGGCACGGAAGCGCCCTGCTCGTCTTCGCCCTTCCGGAACCGGTCTAGTGCGTGACCGGAGCCTGCCGCCCTTGGCGGAGAGGAGGTGAATCCATGGAGTCCGACCTCGCTGTGTGGGAGACACCCGAGTTCGACGAGATCGTGGTCGCGGCCGAGGTGACCATGTACCTCGCTCGGTTGGAGGAGTAGCGGACGAGAGGACCAGCGGACGCGGGGCGGCGCCGGAGCTGATCCGGCGCCCCCGGCGGTTCGGGACGGCCACGGACGGCTGGGCCGGCGACGGCCCAGAGCCTCGACGAACGCAGGTGGCGGTGTGTTGCTGCGAGTGCTGGGCTCGGCGGCGGGGGGCGGCTCCCCGCAGTGGAACTGCGGCTGCCCGGTGTGCGCCGCGGTCCGCTCCCGGGCCGGTCTCGCGCGCACCCAGTCGTCGGTCGCGGTCAGCGCCGACCACCGCCGGTGGTTCCTCATCAACGCCTCGCCCGACGTGCGCACCCAGATCGAGGCCTTCCCGGGCCTGCACCCGCGCGAGGACCGGACGACGCCGTTGGAGGCGGTGCTGCTCACCGACGCCGAACTGGACCACACGCTGGGCCTGCTTCTGTTGCGCGAGGCCCGGGCCCTGCGGCTGTACGCCACGCCGGCGGTGCGCAAGACCCTGTGCGACGGCTCGGGGATTCTGCGCACGCTCGAGCGCTACTGCCCGGTCGAGTGGCGCGCGGTGCTCCCCGGAGCCGAACTCGCTCTGTCGGACGGGCTGTCGTGCCGGGTCTTCGACGTGCCCACCAGCAAGCGGGCCCGGTTCGGAGCCGGGCCGGACCACGGCCGCGTCGTGGGGTACCGGCTGACCGACGAGCGCAGCGGGGGGACGCTGGTGTACCTGCCGGGAGTGCAATCGCTGACCCCGGCACTGCGCGGGGAGATCGAGGGCTGCGCGTGCCTGCTGATCGACGGCACCTGCTGGCGCGACGACGAACTCGTACGGCTCGGCCTGGCGGGGAAGACGTCCCGGGAGATGGGCCACCTGCCCGTCGACGGACCGGACGGCAGCCTGGCACAACTGCCCTCGCTGGGGGTGGGGCGGACGGTCTTCGTGCACATGAACAACACCAACCCGATGGTCCTGGAGGACACGCCCGAGCGGCGTACCGTGGAGGAGAACGGCATGGAGGTTGCCATGGACGGCCTTGAGGTCCAGGTGTAGTTGCCGTGACGACGACGGCCACGCCAACCGGCGCCGACGGCTTCGTCGAGGCGTTGCGGGCCCACTCGCGGCGGTACCACGACCAGCATCCGTTCCACGTCCGGATGAACGACGGGCGGCTGAGCCGCCCGCAGATCCGGGGCTGGGTGGCCAACCGCTTCTACTACCAGGAGAACATCCCCCGCAAGGACGCCGCGATCCTCTCCAACTGCCCCGACCTCGAGGTCCGCCGCCGCTGGATCCGACGGATCCTCGACCACGACGGCACCGCCGCCGGCGAGGGCGGCATCGAGGCGTGGCTGCGCCTCGGCGAGGCCGTCGGGCTCACGCGCGAGGAGGTCCGCGACCACCGGCACCTCGTACCCGGTGTGCGGTTCGCCGTCGACGCCTATGTCAACTTCGCCCGGACCCGCCCGTGGGTGGAGGCGGTGGCGTCCTCGCTCACCGAGCTGTTCGCGCCCGATCTGATGGCCGCGCGGCTGGCCGCGTTCGAGCGGTGGTACCCGTGGATCGACCCCGAGGGCCTCGCCTACTTCCGCGCCCGTCTGGAGCAGGCACCCCGCGACTGCGAGCACGCCCTCGAGGTGGTCACCGGGCATTGCCTCTCCGCGGAGTCCCGGGCGCGTGCCGTCGGCGCGCTGTCGTTCAAGTGCGACGTCCTGTGGAGCCTGATGGACGCCGTCGACCAGGCCTATCCGGAGTGACCATCATGGACACGACCCCTACCGGAACCGACCGGACCAGTACCAGGACCCGACCCGGTGCCGGGCTGTCCGGCTCGGACCGGCCCCGGCTCGCCCGCCATGTCCGGCTGGACTTCTCCCGCACCAGGCAGCGTCCGATCCTGCTGCACCCCGAGGCGGTGGTGGTGCTGAACGGGAGCGGCGCGGCCATCCTCGAGCTGTGCGACGGGCGGCACACCGTGGCCGAGATCGTGAGCGAACTGGGCGCGCGCTACCAGACCGTCCCCGACGACGAGGTGCGGGAGTTCCTGACCCGGCTCGTCGCCCGGCACTGGGTGGAGCTCACCGATGGATAGCCCGTTCGGGTTGCTGGCCGAGCTCACCTACCGCTGCCCGCTGGCCTGCCCGTACTGCTCCAACCCGCTGAACCTGGCCGGCTACCAGGACGAGTTGACCACCGGCGAGTGGCTGCGGGTGCTGACCGAGGCCGAGGACCTGGGAGTTCTGCAGTGCCACCTGTCCGGCGGGGAACCGCTGCAGCGGCGCGACCTGGTGGAGCTCGTGGCGCACGCCCACGACCTGGGCCTCTACACCAACCTCATCACCAGCGCCCTCGGCTTCTCGCGTCCGAGGGCCGAGCGACTGCGGGCCGCGGGACTGGACCACGTGCAGATCAGCATCCAGGCCGACGAGCCGACCGTGTCCGACCGGATCGCAGGAACCCCGTCCTTCCACCGCAAGATCGAGGCGATGAGAGTGGTCAAGGAGCTGGGCTGGCCGCTCACCATGAACGTGGTGCTGCACCGGCACAACATCGACCGCCTCGCCGACCTGCTCGCCCTGGCCGAGGAGGTGGGCGCCGACCGGGTGGAGCTGGCCAACACCCAGTACTACGGCTGGGCCTGGCGCAACCGTGACGCGCTGCTGCCGAGCCGGGCCCAGCTGGAGGCGGCCGAGGCCGTCGTACGGGCCGCCGGCGAGCGGCTGCGGGACCGCATGGACATCATCTACGTCATCCCCGACTACTACAGCCGCTACCCGAAGCCCTGCATGGGCGGCTGGGCCTCCCGGCAGCTGACCGTGACGCCGAACGGCGACGTCCTGCCCTGCCCGGCCGCCCAGTCCCTGCCGTTGCCGCGGGCCAGCGTGCGGGAGGACCCGCTGGCGCGGATCTGGGCCGAGGCCCCGGTGATGACCGCGTTCCGGGGGACCGACTGGATGCCGGAACCCTGCCGGAGCTGCCCCCGGCGGGAGGTGGACTTCGGAGGTTGCCGCTGCCAGGCCTTCCTCCTCACCGGCGACGCCGCCCGCACCGACCCGGTCTGCTACCTGTCGCCCGACCACGACCTGGTCGCCAGGGCGGTCGAGGCCGCCAACGCCGACTCGCGGCCCGGCGACCTTCCGCTGATCCCCCGCCCGCACCAGGTTCGCGGGCCGGGCCGCCACCCGGGCGGAGCGGGCCGGACCGCTTCCGGAGCTGAGTGAGTGGGCTAGCTGCCGAACACCAACGGCAGCGCAGCAGCGGCGATGATCAAGGTGACACCGCTCAGCAGGTCCGAGCGGATCCGGATGAGGTGCGCCACAGCCCGCCCGAGCTGCAGCCCGACCAGCGACATCACCGCCGTCATGACGCCGAAGGCGGCGGCCGAAAGCCACGGCGAGAGCCCGAGGATCCCGAGGCTCGCCCCGGCGATCAGGTTGTCCAGGCTCAGCGTCAACGGGATGCCGAACAGCGCCCACGGGTGGTCCAACTCGTCCGGCTCCGGGTTGCGAAGGGCCGAGATGACGAGGTAGAGACCGTACCCGCCGAGCGCGGCCGCGCCCACCACATCGGCGACGTTCCCGATGGACTCCCCGATCTCGCGACCGATCAACAGCCCGACCAGGGGCATGACCGCGTCCCACAGCCCGAAGGTCAGCGCGACCTGCACCGCGCGCTTCAGACCGAATGGGACGGTGCCGAGAGCGATCGACACCCGGAAATTGTCGAGACTGAGCACGAAACCCAGCACCAGCATTTCCCAGATCATGGCGACGTCGCCGCCCGATGACGACCGACGCCGGCAGCAACGACTCCGTCCAGGCTGCTACCCGCCATGATCAATATCATATCTCAGAAGGTCCGCGGACCAAACTCGGTGAGACGATTTCAGAGCGCCTGGCGAGCGTATTCGCGAGGGTCCTTCCCGGGGATCGCGCGGGGCTCGCGACCTCGCAGCCGGCCGCTCCTGAAACACTGACGCATCGACGGAAATCCGCCGGAGCCGATCCTGGGCGAGCCGACGGTCCCGAACGATGCAATCTCGGAATTCCATCCTTACCCGTCACCTTTTCAACATTCGACCGCGAACGCCGCGAGCTCCATCACGGGCGGTTGTTCACAACAGTCCAGGGCGCTGCGCAACCGATGTGGCGATCCTCGGTCGCCCCGCGTCGCGATTCTCGGCCGATCTGCCGCAGCTCGTCACCTCAGACCGTCAGGTGATGTGTCGCAGCAGCGCGGCTACCGCGGGGGGTGCCTCGCCAGGAGGCCGTACCACCATGATCTTCCAGTTCGGCGCGTGCCGGTCGAACCGGTACTGGGATAGATCGGGGAAGCGGTCCGCGATGGACTTGGGCATGATGCAGACGCCCAGGTCGTTGCGGACCAGTTCGGCCGCCGCGACGATGTCGTTCACCTCGAACGTGGTGCTGCGGTCGACGCCCGCGGCCCGGAACGCCCGGTCGACCGCATAGCGGATGGCCCAGCCGGGTGTGAAGTCCACCAGGGGCAACCGGGCGGTGTCGGCGAGGTGGACCTCGCCGTTCGGTGTCGCCCCCGCGAGCACCCGTCGGGGCGCCGCCAGCAGCACCATGTCCTCACGGGACAGGAGACGGGTCGCGAGTCCGCGCTGCTGCTGGCGGTCGAGTGCCACCACGGCCAGGTCGACCGTGCCCTCGCGCAGCGCCTGCCGGATGTCGGCGACGGCCGCCTGCCGCAGCTGCACGACCACACCGGGATGCTCCGCACGCAGCGCGGCCAGCGCGTGGTGGAGTCCCGCCCATACTCCCTGCATGGTGCCGACTGTGACCCGCCCGCGCAGTTGCCCCCGTACGGCGTCGACGGCTTCCCGGGCGAGTTCGGCGGCCCGGAGCGCCGTGCGTGCGGCGGGAACGAACGCCTCGCCGGCCGGGGTGAGGGCGACACGGTGTGTGGTGCGGTCGAACAAGGGGGTGCCCAGTTCGCGTTCGAGGGCGCGCACCGTGGTGGACACGGCGGACTGGACCACGTGCAACCGGCGTGCGGCCGCCGTGAAACCCCCCGTGTCCGCCACCGCGACGACGACCTCCATCTGCCGCAGATCCATCATCCGCTCCCGGTCCAGCAGCGCTCCGTCCGGCGCGAAGGCGACGGGCTTCGATCTTCGCTGCATCGTATGCGGCCGACGGTCCGTCGGGCGGGTGCCGGCTCATGCCGTTCCCAGGTGCCGCCCCACATACGTCGGGGCAGCCGCGGCTGTTCCTCAGGCGCGGACCAGCGGTGTGTCGACCAGATGCTCGGCCAGGAACCACGCCTGCCGTTCGCCGGTCCGGATCACCTGGGAGACCAGCAGGTCGTTGGTGCCGTCGTCACCGTACTCGGCGGTCCGGGCGGCGGCGTCGTGGGCGTCGATGAGGATGGTCTCGTGGGCCTCCAGCAGCCGGGACAGCATGGCCGGCACCTCCTCCACCCCGTCCGGCGGCCGCGGGATCGACGTGATCTCCGCGGCGTGCCGGGGATCGCCCACCGCGACGCCGCCCAGTGACTGGACGCGTTCGGCGATGGTGTCGATGATTTCGAGCTGTTCGCCCGCGTGCTTGTCCAGGACCAGGTGGAGCTGGTAGAAGGTCGCGCCGCGCATCAGCCAGTGGTGCTTCTTGTAGAGGCCGTAGAGGATCTGCGTGTCCGCGAGGACCTTGTTCAGGCGCTGGCACGAGTACATCCGCGCCTCGTAGGACAGGGCGACCGGGAACTGCTTGACGGTCCCGAACTCCTGGATCACCTCGCCCTTCTGGTGCAGCCAGGGCTGGCTGCTGTGCGGGGATGGCGAGTTGGTGGTCATTGGCCGCCTCCTGCGGTGCCGTGCTGTGCGTACCCCGGTGACGCTAGGCGCCTGGTCGGGGGCGTCTTGACCAACAGTGCACGCGGTGATGCCCTGCGGCGCACTGCGCCCGGCCGCTGTCCCGGGGGTTCGCTGTCGGGCAGGCCTCCGTGCGCCGGCGGACTCGGGCCGTTCTCCGGCCGCTCTGGCGTCAGCGGGACGGTCCATGCCCGCACAGCGGGCGGAACGAGGAGAGGCATGAGCGCGAACGAGCAGGCGGATGTGGTGGTCGTCGGGCTGGGGCCAGGGCGGCGAGTACGTCGCCGGCACGCTGGCCGAAGCGGGACTGGACGTCGTGGGGGTGGAACTCGTCGGCGGGGAGTGTCCGTACTGGGCGTGCGTGCCCAGCAAGATGATGACCCGGGCCGGGAACCTGCTCGCCGAGGCGGGCCGGATCCCCGCCCTCGCCGGCGAAGCGGTCGTGACTCCGGACCGGACCAGGGTCGCCGGACGGATCCGCGACGAGGCCACCGACGACTGGAACGACCAGGTGGCCGCGGACCGCTTCACGGCGAAGGGCGGTCGGCTCGTCCGGGGGACGGGGCGCCTCGCCGGGCCGCGCCGTGTGACCGTCGGCGACCGCACGTTCGAGGCCCGGCGCGGTGTCGTGCCGGCCACCGGCGCCCGGCCCCGGATCCCTGCGGTGCCGGGTCTGGAGGGAACCCCGTACTGGACCGACCGGGACGCCATGGCCGCCAAGGAACTGCCGGCGTCCATGGTGGTGCTCGGCGGGGGCGCCATCGGCGTCGAACTCGCCGAGGTCTTCGCCCGCTTCACGTGCGCGGTCACGGTGATCGAGGGGCGGGCGGGACCGGCTGCTGTCGCAGGAGGAGCCCGACGATCGAGACCGCCCTGGGAGCCCTCCGCTGAACCGCATCGCGGCCGTGTGGAAGGAGTTACGGTGCCGCGACGGTGACTCCGCGGCAGGTTTTCGTACCTGGGCCGAGACGGATGGGCCGCGCGGACGGACACCGTAGAGGAAGTCCGTCCGCGCGGCCGCCATGCCGCCCGCCGCCTTGTCAGTCCGTTGCGTACCGCCGTGCGGATGGGATCGGCCACCTCCGTGGGCCGGGACGGAGGTGAGCGTCGGAGCGCGGTGTCAGCCCGCGTGGAGCGCGGAACGCAGGGTGCCGACGGCGAGCGTGATGGCGGCCTCGGCGGCGTGGGTCTCGCGCAGGGCGTTGAGCATCACGAAGTCGTGGATGATGCCCTGGAAGCGCACGGCGGTGACCGGGACACCGGCCTCGCGCAGCTTGTTGGCGTACGCCTCTCCCTCGTCGCGGAGCACGTCGGCCTCGCCGGTGATGACCAGGGCCGGGGGCAGGCCGGTGAGCTGCTCGTTGGTGGCGCGCAGGGGGGACGCGGTGATCTGGGCTCGCTCGGCCTCGTCGGTCGTGTACTGGTCCCAGAACCACTGCATGCCGTCGCGGCGCAGGAAGTAGCCGGTGGCGAACTGGTGGTAGGAGCCGGTGTCGAAGTTCGCGTCGGTCACCGGGTAGAACAGCACCTGCTGCACCAGCGGGACCCCACCGCGCTCCTTGGCCATCAGGGTGAGCGCGGCGGTCATGTTGCCGCCGACGGAGTCGCCGGCCACGGCCAGCCGGGAGCCGTCCAGCTCCTTGGATGCGCCCTGCTCGACGACCCACTTCGCGACCGTGTAGTTCTGCTCGATGGCGACCGGGTAGCGGACCTCGGGGGAGAGGTCGTACTCGGGGAACACCACGGCGGCGCCCGCACCGACGGCGAGTTCGCGCACGAGACGGTCGTGGGTGTGGGCGTTGCCGAAGACCCAGCCGGCGCCGTGGATGTAGAGGATCACCGGCAGGGTCCCCTCGGCGCCGGCGGGCCTGACGATGCGGGCCCGGACACTGCCCGTCGGACCACCCGGGACGGTGATCCACTCCTCGTCGATCGCCGGCTTCTCGATGTCGCCGGACTGCACCTCGTCGACGGCCTTGCGACCCTCCGCCGGGGCCAGGTCGAAGAGATAGGGCGGGTTGGCCGTGGCCTCGGCGAAGGCGGCTGCAGCCGGCTCCAGGACCGGCTGGACCGGTGCGACGGCGTCGGAGTCGGACATGTGAATCTCCCGAGTTCGTGTGGTGCGCCGGTCTCTCCGGCGAGGTGAGGCGGCTCCGGGGCAGGCACAGGGGTCTGCGGAGTCGTCGATGGCCACCCTAGGCCGCGCAGGCGACGCGAATTGTCCCGGAGCGCACCGGATTTGGCCCCACAGTGCAAGGAGAGGCAGTGCACTGCGGAACGCGTCCGGTGCGCTGCCGGGATACACGGACGCTTTGGCTCGAAATAGGCTGGCGGCGCAGCAGTCGAGGTGCGCCGGGTCCGGGTCTGCGCAGCGCACGGAAATCCCACCGGAATGCGGATCGGTTCAGCTCGAGCGCAGCAATCGCGCATGCCCCGATCATCTCTCCCGCTTGCCGCTGTCGCCCCACATGGAAGTCGATGCGGATGCAACCCACGCCGTTCATCTCGCAGGAGGTTGTCGCAAGGTGTCCACGATGGCGGTCGGTGGGCTGGTTCCCCGCGCCACCGACAACGCCGCGGACCTGGTCATCGATGCCGGGGAATCACCAGCGGTCCCGGAAAGCACCTTGCACCGGCTCAGGCGTCCCCGAGCCCCGTGGGTGACTGGGCGTACGGCATCAAGCCTTGCGTGTCGCGCCATTCGCGGGGGGCCATCCCGTAGGCGGCCCGGAACACCCGGCTGAAGTGCGCGGCACTGGTGAAGCCCCATCGGTGTGCCACGGCGGCGATCGTGGAGCCGTTCCCGTGGCGCGCCAGGTCGCGCCGGCACTCCTCCAGGCGACGCCGCTGGATCCACCGGCCGACAGTGGCGTCCTCGCTCTCGAACAGCTTGTGCAGATAGCGCAGGGATATGTGGTGGGCTCGGGCGATGGCCTGCGGCGTCAGATCGGGGTCCGCGAGATGCCGGTCGATGAACGCCTGGATCCGCAGCAGCAGTGCCCGGTTCCCGCCGGGCGTGTCCGCGTTCGACCGGCCGAGAACCTCTTCGGCCACTGCGCCGAGCAGGTCCACGACGTTGCGGGCCATCAGCTCGCTGGTGCGTGGCGGGTAGGTTCCCGCGCCGTCGACGAGTCCGGCCAGGAAGGGCGCGAGCAGACCGCCGAGGGGCGTGCCAGGGCTGATTGGGGATGCCGTGAGATGAGCCAAGTCGGACTCGCTCAGGCCCAGGACGTCTCTCGGCAGGACGAGGGACTTCGTCCGGAAGGACTGGGGAAGATTCAGACGGAGGGGGCGCGCCGTGTCATAGAGGAAGATGTCCCCCGGTCCAAGGAGCGCTTCGCGGCCGTCCTGCTCCAGCCGGGCGACTCCTCTGTCCAGCAGTTTGACGACGACGTGCGCCTCTTCGCCGCCCTGTGCGACGAGTCGGCGCGTTCGCAGGGCGGACAGGCAGTCGCCCTCGACGGTGACGGCCCGGAGCCTGCCGAGCTGTGCCGTACGGATCGTCCCGGAGTGCACCTCGGCGGGGACGGTCATGTCCACGGCGCCGAAGGCCTGCGACAGGGCTTCGCGCCAGTAGGCCCGTCTGCGGTGGACGGGCAGCGAATCGGTGGTGTGGAAGCTGCCGGGGGCGCTTCTGTCCAGGACATCCGGCGACATGATCTCCGCCCTTCGACTGATGTGCTTGCTGAAACACCGTGTCACCGGGGCGGAGCTCAGCACATCGCGTGAAACCGCTAGATCAGGGACGCAGGACGCAGAGGAGGCCACCCGTCACTTGGTGGTATCGCCGGTGGCGCCGGCGGTGACGTAGCGCTGGGCGACGACGAGCAGTACGGCGGCGGGGACGGCCGCCATGACTGTGGTGGCCATGATGGCGTTCCACTGGTTCGTGTGGGCCCCGATGTACTGGTAGATGCCCAGGGTGATCGGCCGAACGGCATTCGTGGTGGTCAGTGTGAGGGCGAAGAGGAAGTCGCTCCAGGTGAAGAGGAAGGTGAAGACGGCGGCGGTGATCAGTGCGTTCCGGCTCACCGGGAGCACCACGGAGCGGAAGACGCGCATCGTTCCGGCGCCGTCGACGCGCGCGGCCTCGATGATCTCCCTGGGAATGCTCCGCATGAACGAACGCATGATGATGATCGCGAAGGGAACCCCGGCGGTGGAGTCGGCGAGGATCAGTCCGAGGTAGGAGTTCAGGAGTCCCAGGTCGTTGTAGGCGCTGTAGAGCGCGTTGGCCACGACGACGCCCGGCACCATCTGTGTGATCAGGATGCCGAAGAGCACGAGGTTGGCTCCGCGGAGGGGGAACCGGGCCAGCGCGTAGGCCGCCGGCGCGGCGAGGGAGAGGCTGAGGGCGACGCTGCCGAGGGCTACGACGAGGCTGGTGACGAGGTTGCGTCCCTGGTCGCGCAGCGCGGTGACGTATCCGCTGAGGTCCGGATGGAGGGGAAACCAGTCTCCCCGCAGTGTGTTGCCCGCGGGCTGGAGGGAGGCGTTCACCATCCAGTAGACGGGAAACAGCATCAGCGCCAGAAGGGCGATCCCGACGACGGTGGACGGCCGGCCTCGGCCTTGTGCGCGCTTCACGGAATCACCTCTCAGAGGTTCCGGGCGCGACGGTTGGCGCGCAGGTAGACGATGGCGAATGCGAGCGAGACGACGACGAGTACGTTGCTCATCGCGGCACCGCGCCCGAACTCGGACTGACGAAAGGACAGTTCGTAGGCCTGGGTGGCGATGGTCTGAGTGGCGCCTGCCGGTCCTCCGCCCGTCACCACGAGGATGATGTCCAGCACCTTGACCGTGTAGATCGCGCCCAGCACCAGCACGACGCTCACCACGGGCCGCAGCAGCGGCCAGGTGACATGGCGGAACGACGCCAGTGGGCCGGCGCCGTCCAGCTTCGCCGCCTCGTACAGGTGCGTGGGGATGTCCTGCAGGCCGCCGTACAGGATCGCGGTGTTGAAGGGGATGCCGACCCAGATGTTGACGAGGATCACCGACACCAGCGCCTGTGAGGTGCCGGTGAGCCAGGGAACGCCGGACGACGAGAGACGGAGGCCGCGCAGCGCCGCGTTGACGACTCCCGTGTCGGGGTCGAGCATCCACCTCCATGTGGTCCCGGAGACGACCAGCGGCAACAGCCACGGCAGCAGCAGAAGCGAGCGCAGAACGCCGCCGAGCGGGAAGCGGCGCTGGAAGAACAGGGCGAAGGCCAGGCCGAGCACGAACTGCCCGCATATCGAGCCGGCCGTGAACAGGACCGTGGTCAGCAGAGCTCTGGGGAACAGGTCCGACGCCAGGATCTTCGAGTAGTTCTCCAGCCCCACGAACGGCGCGGCACCCGTGTAGAACGTCGTGGTCGTGTACTGCTGGAGGCTCATCACGATGTTCTTGACGATCGGGTAGCCGAAGAACAGCAGCAGGTACGTCGCGGCGGGCACGATGAACATCCACTGGGCCAGCCGCTCCCGGAAACGCGCCCGGGCCGGGTCAGTCACGGGCCACGATCCGCTGCGCACGCCTGAGGGCTTCCTGCGGCGACTGCTCACCCGTGAGCGCGGACTGGATGGCGGTGTATATCCCGGTCGCCGCCTTGGGCCATCTGACGCCGAGTTCGCTGGTACGGGCGCGCGCCGCTTTCACGCTCTTGACGAAGGCGCTCATCGACGGGGTCTGCTCGGCGTACTGGGCGGCCACCTCGGTGCGGGAGGGCACGGTGAAGTGCTGCTTGGCCAGTGTGAGCATGTTCGAGGAGTTGTTCAGGCAGGCGAGAACCTGGGCGGCCTTCTTCTGCCGGGCCTTGGAAGGGTTCTGCGGGACCGTCCACACCTCACCGCCGAGCGGCGTGACCGGAGTCTGCCCTGTCCGGGGAACGGGGATGGGGGCCACTCCCCAGTGCAGGTTCTTGTCCTTGTCCAGGGCCGGGATCCGCCAGGGACCGTTGACCATCATGGCCGTCCGTCCGGCGGCGAACTGATCGTGGACGTCGGCCTGTGTCCAGTTCAGCACCGACTTCGACATGGATCCGCTCTTCACCAGGTCGACCCACAGCTGAAGTGCCTGTGCCGCCTTTGGGGTGTCCAGCTTCTTCTCGTCGCCGCCGTTGGACCACAGGAAGGGCAAGAACTGCCAGGCGCCCTCGAAAGTGGCGTTCGCGTCGACCGCCATGCCGTAGCGCCCGGGACGTGTCAGCCTGGCCGCTGCCGCCTTCAGCTCCTCCCAGTTCCTCGGTACTGCCACGCCGGCCTCGGCGAGCATGTCCTTGTTGTAGAAGAGGGCGACCGTGCTGACGTAGGGGGCCAGGCCGTACACCTTTCCCTCGTACGTGCCCGCCGACAGGATGCCCTTGGCGAAGCCGCCCGAGTCGATGCCGTACTGGTCCAGCGGGGTCAGCGCACCGGTCTGTGCGATCTGCTGCAGATCGGCGTTGTCCAGCATCAACAGGTCGGGAAGGGTCCGCGACGACGCCTGCTGGAGGACCTTGGGGATGAGCGACGCTCCGGGAACGCTCGTCTGCTCGACTCTTACACCGGCGGTCTTGCCACAGGCGGTGAGCATCTCGCCCCACTGGGTGTGTTCGGGTTCGTCGGTGTAGTAGTCGAGCACGGTGATGGAGGTGACCTTGCCTGTGGCGGACCCGGCACCGGTTCCGCCACCGCACCCGGTGGTGGCGAGCACCAAGGCGATGATCCCGGTCAAAAGGGCGGCGGTTCGCCGCGTCGGCGGTCTGGCCGGTGAGGTCATGCTGGTGCCTTTACCGAGTGGCTGTCTGTGGCCGGGGTGGGTGTCGCGAAGGTGATCGGACTTCAGGGGGTGCGGTCGGAATGCTCCAAAGAGGCACATTCCGTTCGAACGCATGTTATAGGGTCCTGGCCGGCCGACGGCGTGGAGCATCCGGACGACCGACGTCCGTAGGACGCGGCGGCGGTCCCGTGGACACGAGGACGCGGGATCACCCCTTCCACCTGCTCAGAAGACGTGCCGAAGCCCATCGTCAGCGCAGTCACCGGGATCACTGCCCTGTTCGGCGGCTTCCCGGATCATCGCCGCCACGGCGTCGGGTTGCGACAGCACCACGGCGTGCGAGGCGTCCAGCACGTATTCGGTGGCCGCCATGCGTTGCGCCATGAAGCGCTGAGCGGTGGGGCTGAGTATCCGGTCGGCGGTCGCGATGGCGTACCAGGACGGCTTGGAGGCCCATGCCGGCGGACCCGATCTACTGGTCAGCGCGCCGCAGGCGACCGGGCGTTGCGTCACGGACAGCACCTTCTTGACACCGGTCGGCAGGTCGTCGGCGTACACCTGCGGGAACCGTTCCCTATGGATGTAGAGCTCGGTGTCCGGGCCGCCGGGAACCTGGGCGGGGAGGGCGGCGGCACAGGTCGCGTCGGCCCCCGGCACGGGGGCGAAGCGGTTCGTGATGTCCAGGACGCACTCGCCCGTGTCGAGCCCGAACGCCGCGACGTAGCACAAGGCCACGACGTTGTCGGCGTCGGTGGCGGCGTGGGTGATCACCGCGCCGCCGTAGTCGTGGCCGACCAGCACGACCGGGACGTCGATGTCGCGCACCACGCTCCGGATGTAGGCGGCGTCCTGCGCCAGACCGCGCAGCGGGTTCGCCGGGGCGCGCACGGTCAGCCCGGCGGCGTGAAGGAGGCTGATGACCTCAGCCCACGACGAGGCGTCGGTGAACGCCCCGTGCACAAGCACGATGGTCGGCGGTAGGGGAGTGGATCTGTGCATGCCGATGACCTCCGGCTGAGTGCGGGGACGCCCCAGCCAAGCGCGTTCACGTTGTCGGGGCATCGCGTGAACGTACCAAGGTCTCCGCTCAGCCGTCGGGCAAGGCCATGACCAGATTGGCCAGCTGGACCCGGGAGTTGACCGACAGCTTGCGGAAGACGGACGTCAGGTGGGTGTTGACGGTGTGCGGGGAGACGACGAGCAGGTCGGCGGCCGACCGGTTGGTGTGCCCCTCGGCGATAAGGCGCGCGACCTTCTTCTCCGACGCCGTGAGGGCGCCCCAGCCCTGGACGGGGCGCCGCGAGGCCGCTGCCCTGCGGCTGCCGGCTCCGGCACCCTCCAGAGCGCGCTGTACGCGTGCCGCTGCGGCGTGGGCGCCTGACTCCGCGAACGTGTCACGGGCGTGAGTCAGCGAGGCCACCGCCTGATGTTTCCGGCCGGCTGCCAGCAGTGCCTGTCCGAGATCGGCGTATGCGGCGGCCCGGACCAGTGGGCGAGGGCTTGCCTTGAGCAGCTCGACGGAGCGTTCGAGCATGGCGAGGTCGTTCTTCACGAGCCCGAGGGCCTGCGCCGCGATGCCCGTGGCGGTCGGTACGGCGGGATTGCGTGCGGCGTGGGCTTCGGCCTGTGCGGCCAGGTCCTGGGCGAGCTCGTGCTCGGCGCCCCGCAGGGCCATGCGTATCGCGGAATCGACCCAGTCGCGCAACAGCCGCCAACGCATAAAGAAACCTTCCTGCTGTACTTGCCGAACCTTGTCGACGGCAAGCCCGACGTCCCCGTCGGCCTCGGCGTGGACGGCTTCCAGGAAGCGCACCGCCGCTGTGTTCCCCGGGTTCGGCTTGACCGCCAGTCCCACCCGCGCTGCGGCCAAGTGCTCGCGCGCCGCTTCCCGGTCGCCTCGCAGCAGAGCGATTCTGGAGCGGATCACGCGACCGTTCACCTGGTGGACGGGTACCTGTACCTCGTCTTCCAGGCGCTCCATGGTCACGAAGTCCGCGTCGGCGTCGTCGAGCCGGCCGAGCCCCAGATCGTGCTGGCCCTGTGCCCACAGCATCATTGCCTGACGCATCGCCCTGGCATCGTCCGTCGCCTGCGAGAGCAGCCGTTCGCCGGCCGCGAAGTCGTCCACGTGCAGGTGAGCGACGATCTCTTCGGGAAGGAAGGCGGAATCGACGGCGCTGAGTGCGGCGAAGCGCTCCAGCGCGACCGCGTTCTCACCCGCGTTCTGCGCGATCTCACCGAGCCCGAACAGGGCCAGGACGTGCGCCTCACGGTCACCGATGGTGGTAGCGGCACGCAGCGCGGTCTCGCCGGCCTCACGCGCCGCGGCGAGATCATGGTCCCGGGACAAGGCCAGTGCGCGCAGGGCGGCCAGCCTCGCCGCGATCTCGGGGGCGGCGCCTCCCATGGCGAGGCCAGCTTCGGCCCGGCGGCGCAATTCGCCGGCGAGATCCATGTTCCACAGCGTCCCGCCGAGGGTGGCCTGCAGCCGGCTGAACACCTCCAGCGGTGGCCGGGAGGCCAGTAGCCGGTCGCCTGCCGACAGCGCCTCCCGGTTCCTGCCGGCCCGAGTCAAGCAGAGGATCGTCTGCTCACCCACGGTGAACCTCAGCGGCCGCCCCGCCGGCACCAGTTCGAGGGCGCGCGTCATCAGGTCGGCCGCGAGGCCAGGCGTGACCGGCACCACGTCGTCGGCCGCTCGTTGCAACAGCGCCACGGCTTCCTCGTCTCCGGGCCGGGCTCCCCTGAGGATGTGCGGCACCGCGTCGATCGGCCGGTGGCCCGCGGCGACGAGGTGGTGAGCAGCCTCCCGGTGAAGAGCCTTCCGGGCTGACGGCGGGATGTCTGCGTAGACCGCCTGGCGCAGGAGGTCGTGCCGGAAGACCAGATGATCGCCGTCGTCGTCGAGGAGTCCGGCGCGCACGGCTTCGTCGAGCGCCGCGACCGATGCGGCGGTCGGTTGGCCGCAGAGCGCCGCGGCGTCGTGGAAGCTGAAACTGCGGCCCAGCACGGCTCCCATCCGAAGGAAGCGCAGTGTGCCGGGTTGCAGGGACTTGAGTCTGGCGCGCACACCCACCACCAGCCGTGGGGGCATGGGTTCGTCCGAGGCCTCGGCGGTCCGCAGTCCCGCGAGCATCTCGACTGCCAGAAAAGGGTTCCCACCGGCTCCGTCCAGCAAGTCCCGAACGCGCCCGTCGACCACTGCCCCGAGTGTGTCGCCTGCCAGTTGATCGATGGCCACGCCGGACAGCGGCCCCAAGGTCATCGTGACCGTCGGGAGGTTGCCGGTCGCGGCTGCGACGACGTCTTCCGCCGGAGCGGCGGGCTCCCGTCGACCGGTCAGCAGCCACAGAACCGGCGAGGTCCGCAGGCGTGTCGGAAGCTGCTTCAGGGCGAACAGGCTCAGCGGGTCGGCCCACTGCACGTCGTCCAGACCGATCAGTACGGGCGCGCTGCCCGCTGTGGCCTCGATCGCCTCCGCCAGGCGTTCCACCAGCCAGATCCGCTGATCGTGATTGCGGGTGAGATCGCCGAAGGCATCGCCGGACAGCAGCGGCTGGTCGCCGTGCAGAACGCAGGCCGCCAACGACGAGAACGGCACGATGTGATGAAGCTCATCGGCCTTGCCGAGGCCGACCGAGAATCCCGCTGCCCTGGCCCTGGAGACGGCCTCGACGAGCAACGTGGTCTTACCGATGCCCGGTTCGCCCTGGATCAGGGCCAGCCCGCCGCTGCCGGTGCGGGCCACCGAGGCGATCAGCGCCTGCAACTCCTCGATTTCGGCCTCTCGGCCGCGTAGACCGCTACGGGTCAGCGATCCGTGTGGCCCCGCCACTCATGTCCCTTCCGTTCCGCGCTCGCCTGTCGGAGCCGGACCCAGCCACTGCGGGCGAGTGACCGCACCCGGTCCCTTCCTCCGACGTGAAGATCCTCGCAGAGAGCCGCGGACGTGCACATCACATGAGTCCCGGCCGATCGTAACAGGGGGCATGGGATGCGAAGCGGTCACTCTCTGTGTTCGCGCGCGTCCACCAGCCGGGCGAGTTCGATCCGGGAGGTGATGCCGAGCTCGGTGAACGCGTGACGCAGGTCGGAGCTCACGGTGTGCGGTGCGACCGCGAGGCGCTCCGCGGTCTGCCGGTTCGTGAGGCCTTGAGCCACCAGACGGATCAGCGCGACCTCCGAGGCGGTCAACTCCGGCCACATCGTGACGGACCCCTTGGACGTCGCACGGCGCCGAGGCGATCCCAGGGCCCGCGGGCGACGGCGTACGCGTGCGGCGTCGCGCTCGGCGCCGGCCCGGGTGTGGAGGTCGAGCGCCTGGTCGAGGTGGGGCACGGCGTGGACGGCGCGCCGCGCGGCCGGCTTGCGCCCGGTGTCCAGCGCCGGGGCCCGGGGAACCGGCCGGGGGACGCCGACGTACGACTCGACCGAGCGCAGGAGAAGGCCGAGGTCGTCGTCGAGCAGTGCGATGATCGCCGGCCGCTCCGGGCATGCTGCCTCTCGGATCCCGTTCCCGGCCTGCCTTTACGTGCCCCTCTCGGACCGGTCACGGGGTTGTGGCGCCGGGCTTCGCCGCCGCACGCTGCCGGCGCTCGGTGGTCCAGTAGAGGAGGGCGATCAAGGGCAGGGCGGCGCCGAGGACGGTGAGCGCGCTCCAGCCTCCGGCGTGGTAGACGACCGAGCCGAGTTGGGAGCCGACCGCGCCGCCCGCGAAGAACGTGGCGATGAAGGCGCTGTTGAGGCGGGCGCGGGCGGCGGAGTCGAGTTGGTAGATGGTGTGCTGGCCGAGGATCAGGGTGGTCTGTACGGCCGTGTCGACGAGGATCGCGGCCAGAGCGATCAGTACGACGCTGTGTCCGCCGAACCCGGCGAGCGCGAAGGCCAGGGCGGCGACCACGAACGCGATGCCGGTCATGGGGCGGACGAGCCCCCGGTCGGCCCAGTGCCCGGCGAACGGGGCTACGGCCGCGCCGGCCGCGCCGACGAGGGCGAACACTCCGACTCCGACCGAGGAGTAGTGGAAGCGGGGACCGGTCAGGACGAAGGAGACCGTGGTCCAGAAGGCACTGAAGGCGCCGAACATCGCCGCCTGGTAGAGACCGCGGCGCAGCAGTGCCGGGTGCGTGCGCGCCAGCCGGACGGTGGAGCGCAGCACGTGGTGGTACGGCATGGTCGTGGTGGGCGCGTGCTGCGGCAGGGCCGCGCGGAGGGCCACCGCGAGCACGGCCATCAGGGCGGCGGAGCCGAGGAAGACGACACGCCAGCCGGCGAGGTCCGAGACCAGACTGCTCAGCGTGCGGGAGAGCAGGATGCCGGTGAGCAGGCCGCTCATCACCCGGCCGACGACACGGCCCCGGGCGTGGTCGGGAGCGAGGCCGGCGGCGAAGGGTACGAGGACCTGGGCGACGACCGAGGTGGCGCCGCTGACCAGTGAGGCGATCAGCAGCATGGGGAAGCTGGTGGCGAGCCCCGCCGCCACCAGGGCGACGGTCGTGACCGCCAGCAGGACGGTGATCAGGTTGCGCTTCTCCAGGCGGTCACCGAGCGGGACGAGGAAGAGCATGCCGATCACGTAGCCGACCTGAGTGAGCGTGATCAGTGCGCCGGTGGTGGCCGTGCTGGTATGGAAGACAGCGCTCAGTGACGACAGCAGAGGCTGGGCGTAGTACAGGTTGGCGACCGTCATGCCGGAGGCGACTGCCAGGAGCGCGACCAGCCAACCCGGCACGCCGTGAGGGGCGGTTGCGGTTGCGAGCCGGCGCGAGCTCCGGATATCGGGCGAGGCGGACATGTGCACCTTCTTGACGAGGAGAGCCGGATACCGGCGCGGACACGAGTGCTGTGGGGTGGCCGGCAGCTTCTTTGATGCCGTCACGCAGGCAACAGCGTCCGTCCACCCTCGGTGCTTCCCTGTCTGATGCGATGGTTCGGAATGTCAGTCATCTCCATCGGAGATAAGCCGCAGCTTCCCCTGCCGCCGGCGCCTCGGGCCCGCCCGTGGCGGCCGAGGCGCAGGGGTCGACCCGGATCACGCACACGGCCCCGGAACAGCCGCGACGGACCTGTGGTGGCGGCCGCCCCTCGAAGAGATCGAGGACGGACCGTGTCCGGGCTGCCGGTGGCGTCGGGCGAGCGGTCCGTCGGCGTGAGGCCGCCCGTAGCGGTGGCGGCGAGGCCGTCACTCGGCTCGGAAGGCCGGGAGCAGGTCATGGCACGGGCGGGTCACTGCGACAGCACGGTCCTCAGCCACCGCAGGACTTCGGGGGTCACGGGCTCGGCGATGTCGGCGAATTCCTGGTGCCTCTTGAGGAACTTCGCCACGTAGGGGCAGACCGGCACGGCGCGTCTCCCGGAAGCACGTGTGTCGGTCAGGGCCTGCTGGACGAGGAGCGAGGCCAGGCCCTGACCGGCGAAGGCGTCATCGATTTCGGTGTGGTAGAAAACGCGCTGGCCGTCGCGGTCGCGGTAGGCGGTGAGGCCGACGGTCTCGCCGTCGAGGAGTATGTCGTACCGGTGCTTGGCGTCCACTCGCTGGACGGCCGGGGCGGCGGGCTGTGTCATCGTGAGCCTTTCAGTGGCGCGACGGGGTCTTGCGTGGCGCGATGGTCGAGTCCGGAAGGGTCGGCGCGGAATGGCGGTCGCCGTCGTGACCATCGACGCCGCCGAAGCGGCCGGACGCGTTCTCTCGGGCTTCCCTGGCCTCGACGTCGCGCAAGAGCGGCCGCCGGCTGCCGGCTGAGGCCCCACGGCACCGGCCGAGGGCAGGCCGGCTCAGTGGGCGGTGGCCCGGACGGCCTCCTCGATCAACTCGATGACGCGCTCCGGGTGGGCGAGCATCACCAGGTGCGAGGAGTCGACTTCGACGGTGGTCATGCCGGCCCGCTGGTAGCCGTAACGCTGCACCTCGGGGTTGATGGTGTGGTCGGCTGCGGCGACCAGACCCCAGGAGGGCCTGGTCTTCCACGCCGCCTTCGGTGCCTTCTCCGCGAAGGCCTGCGCGGCCAGCGGACGCTGGGAGACGGCGAGGACGGCTGTGACGCGCGGGTCGACGTCGGCGGCGAAGACGGACGGGAACTTGTCGATCTCGACCGACACATCGGTGCCGGGAGCGGTGGAGCCCTCGATCGGGACCGGCGTGTGGACGAGCGCGGTGGCGAGGTCGGAGCCGGGGAAGCCACCCTGCAGCTCGCCCAGACTCTCGCCCTCCTCAAGGGCGTAGCCGGCCAGGTAGACCAGCGCTCGGACGTTGTCCTCCACACCGGCGACGGTGATGACGGCCCCGCCGTAGGAGTGTCCGACCAGGACGACCGGTCCCCGTATCCCACGGACGATCGAGGCGATGTAGGCGGAGTCGCCGAGCAGACTGCGGTTGGGCACCGCGGGCGCCACCACGTCCAGGCCACGGGCGATCAGCTCGGGGATGACGCGGGCGAAGCTGGAGGCGTCGGCGAAGGCGCCGTGGACCAGTACGACGGTCG
Organism: Streptomyces carpinensis; assembly: GCF_002154505.1. Classification (GTDB taxonomy): domain Bacteria; phylum Actinomycetota; class Actinomycetes; order Streptomycetales; family Streptomycetaceae; genus Streptomyces; species Streptomyces carpinensis. Next base: position 26,583 of record NZ_MUBM01000221.1, read on the forward strand.
GGCTGTCGGAACGGGACAAGGCACAACTCCCTTTTGTTGTCGTTGGTGATCGGCCGATGCGGGCCGGCAGGCCGGGATGGGGTCCGTCGTCTGCACGGGGAGCGAGTGGCGCCAGGAGAAACGAACGGTTGCCTCGGTCCAGGTTCTTCGCCGGACCGGACCGGGGCCCGGGCGGTGTCCGAACCGCACCGTGGGCCACGGGGTCGCACAGCACACTAGGGGTGGCCGGTGAAGGTGCCTTGTCTGCCGGTGCACCGCCTGTGGTCCGTCCGCGCCTTCGAGGTGTGTGGGGAGGCGAGCCTTCAGAGCCATGCGCGGCGGTGCGCCGGGGACACGTCCTCTTCCCGGCACTTTGAGGCAAACCGCGATGCGCTCGAGGACAACAGGCGGCGAGGCGTTCGCCTTAGCGTGAGGACATCCGGTGTCGCGCATGCCGCGAACACCAGGGCGTCGGCCTCCGATGAGCCGAGCCCCCGCACAGCGCGCTGCCCCCTCGAATCGGAGGGTGGCCCTGCGAGCGCCAGTAACTCCGGACTAAGGAACGAGCTTGCCGTACATAACCGTGGGTCAGGAGAACTCCACCACCATCGACCTCTACTACGAGGACCACGGCACCGGGCAGCCGGTCGTCCTCATCCACGGCTTCCCGCTCGACGGCCACTCCTGGGAGCGGCAGAGCGCCGTGCTGCTGGACGCGGGCAACCGCGTGATCACCTACGACCGTCGTGGCTTCGGACAGTCCAGCCAGCCGACGACCGGGTACGACTACGACACCTTCGCGGCCGACCTGAACACCGTACTGGAGACCCTCGACCTGCGGGACGCCGTCCTGGTCGGCTTCTCCATGGGCACCGGAGAGGTCGCCCGGTACGTGTCCGCCTACGGCTCCGCCCGGGTCTCCAAGGTCGCCTTCCTGGCCTCGCTGGAGCCCTGCCTGCTCAAGACCGACGACAACCCCGAAGGCGTCGCCCCGAAGGAGTTCTTCGACGGCGTCGTCGCGGCCGTCAAGGCGGACCGCTACGCGTACTACACGGACTTCTACAAGGACTTCTACAACCTGGACGAGAACCTCGGCACCAGGATCAGCGAGGAGGCCGTACGCAACAGCTGGAACGTGGCGGCGCGTGGCGGCTTCTACGCCGCCGCCGCCGCGCCGTCCACCTGGTACACCGACTTCCGGGCCGACATCCCGGCGATCGACGTACCCGCCCTGATCCTGCACGGTACGGGCGACCGGATCCTGCCCGTCGAGGGAACCGCGCGGCCGTTCCACAAGGCACTGCCGTCCGCCGACTACGTGGAGATCGAGGGCGCCCCTCACGGACTGCTGTGGACCCACGCGGAGGAGGTCAACACCGCGCTCCTCGCCTTCCTGAGGAACTGACCCGCCGCAGGCCCATTCGACGGGCCTGCGGATCGAGGCTGCCGTCGGGATCGCCGAGGACGGGGATCCCGACGGGGCTCGTGCCCGGTCGGCACGCGGTCGGACACCGTCGCGTCGCCGAAGAAGCCATGAGACCGCGCGCCACGGCGGCAGTCAGGAGTTCGGCCGGAGAACGGCCGCGGTCAAGCGGCCGCGAACGTGCGATGCGCCCAGGCGGCGAAGCTGGTCCAGGAGATCTCCGGATGAGCGTCGTGCAGTGCCGGGATGTCGACGCGATAGCCGGGTCCGTTCAGAAACGCCCACATCGCATGCATGTCCGGATTGCTGATCGCCGTCAGCGGTACCTGCTCATGGCGGACCTCCCTTCCCAGCGCCGAGCCGAGCGCAGCCGCCATCTGCGCGGGGGTGGGCGCATCGCTCGCCAGCTCAATACGCCGCCCCACGTAGGGGCCGGGGTTGAGCAGGACCTCCGCCGCGAACGCACCGAGGTCGGGGCGGGCCAGCTGCTGCAACGGGCGGTCTGGCGGCAGCGGCAGATCGAGGACGCCGCTGAGGATACGCTCCGTACCGCCCAGGGCGTTGTCGAAGAAATACGTCGGCCCCAGGATCGTATGAGGCACATCCCCGGAGACCAGCTCGGCCTCGATGCGCGCCTTGCTGTCGAAATGCGGTACCCCAGTGTGCTGGTCGGCCCCGGCTACCGAGCTGAACACGAGATGGGGCACGCGCTTCTGCCTGGCGGCGGCCAGGATCGCCCGCCCTTGAGCCACCTCCGCCTCCACGCCGGCCTCGAAGGGAGTGGTGATCGCGAAGACGGCGGCAACGCCGCTCATCGCCGCGGCGAGCGACCCGCGATCGCTCAGGGATCCCGCCACCACTTCGACGCCCTTGTCGGCCAGATCCCGTGCGGATTTCCGCCCGGGGTCGCGCACCAGGGCCCGGAGCGGGGCCCGGCGGCCCAGCAGTGCGTCGGTCACAGCCCCGCCCTGCCCGCCGGTTGCCCCCAGTACCAGGATCGGCCCATCGACCATTGAAGAACTTCCTTCCTTGTGGGCGGTGCCGCAGTGGATCAACGCATCGGCCCCACCATAGATGTCCGTCTCGGACGGCACGCCCAGCCCACGCGGCGCGTCCGCTCGCCGACACGGCTGTCACATGGTCCGTGTCGACTGCACGGAGCACCGGCGCGCAGGCGAGCCGCGGGTGCAGGTCGGTACCGGCGCTCCCGACGATAGGCAGGTGATCGCCGGGCGAAATGCCTCCCGGCGCACGGGTTCGTGCCCCAGAGTGCCACCGCGCCGAAGTCGCGTGCGGACGACAGTCGTTGGGCCTGAACGCTGTCCGAGTTGTCCACGGGGTGTCATCCCGTGGCTACGGCTGGTCCGGCGACGCCGTCCTCCCCTCCGCCCGCGACAAGACCTTTCCGTCCATGCCCTCTTCTTGTCCAGCAGCGCACAGCACCCTTCTCCGCGGACGTGGTCGACGAGACGGCACGGATACTTGCTCGCGGGCCCGACGGACAGGACCCGCGGAGCGCGCATGGTCGACGAAGCAATGGGCGACGAGTTCCATCAGCCGGATGGCTCCGAGGTGCAGCACGACGTCGGGCCATCGGACGCCTCGGACACTTTGGACTTCCGGAGCGCGATTGGCGAACCCGCTGCTTCGGGGCGGGCCGAGTACTTCGGGAGTCGGTGTGTCTCGTACCCACCTGCGCAAGTTCTCTCGTTCTGAGACCACACGGGCGGAGGCCTTCAGCGACGGTGTGTTCGCCATTGCCGTCACGCTGCTGGCTCTCGATCTCGCCGATCCGCCGCACAAGCCGGGCGGCCTCGGTCCGGCCTTGCTGGCGCAGTGGCCCGCCTACCTCGGCTACCTGGCGTCCTTCGGGTACGTGTCGGTGATCTGGCTCAACCACCACCAGGCCTTCGTCCGCATCAGAGCCATGGATCGCGGACTGCATGCTGCCAACCTGTTCCTGCTGCTCACCACGGCGGCGCTGTCCTTCCCCACCGCGGTGGTCGCGGACGCGCTGCAGACCGACCCCACGGACTCCGACGCGCGGGTGGCCGTCGCCCTCTACGCCGGCCTCGCCGCAACGATGTGCCTGAGCTGGGTGGCCTTCTACCAACAGATCGCCCGTCGGCCCGAGCTACTGGACCCTGACGTGGAGGACACATACGTACGGCACGGGCGGCTTCGGTCCTGGACCGGAGCCCTCGCCTACACCGTCGCCGGGCTCCTCGGGGTGTTCATCGCACCGCTGCTGGCGATCGCTGTGTTCACCGTCCTCCCGGTCTTCTACTTCGTCACCAGCGAAGGACTGCCTGATGGGACGGCTCCTCCTGGTACGGGACCCCATGCCGACCAGGCAGCTCGTGGCAGCGCGGTCTGACGCGTCCTGCCCCGGACACAGAGGTGCCCACGGCGCCCTGTTCTCGGGGTGGGGGACGCGGGCACCCGCTTCCGGGCCTCCGCCCGGGCGGGTGTGCGTCGTTGCCGGTGCCTTCGGCCTGGCTTCGCCCTTCGACGGGCGCCGACGCGGCTGCTGCCGTCCCTGGCGGACTTCGCTCGGTGAGGTCGTCGCGCCGGATGCGGGTATCCGTTCCCGCGTCTTGCGGAAGTACGCTGCTTCGCGGCGGAGGCGATCAAAAGCCGGATGGCCGGGCCCAGGCGCTGGGCATGGGCGGGATCATCGGATCGAAGGGCGCGACAGTCGTGGACATGCCGATCGCGGGGTACACAGCAGTCGCGTACGGTGGGGTCGACGTGCTCTTCGGCCCCGTGCGGGGCGCCTACCCGTACGGCAACTCTCTGCTCGTACGTGGCACGACGGCATCGCTGGTCGTCGATCCGTCGCTGTCGCTCGTCGAAGGCGCACCGCCCGCGGACGTGGTCCTAGTCAGCCACGCGCACGAGGACCACATCGCCGGTCTCGGCAGCTACGACGTGCCGGTCCACGTCCATGAGGCCGACCTCGACGCGCTGCGCTCCCGGGAGGCCATGGTCGCCGGGTACGGCCTTCCGCCGGACGCGGTCGACGCGTTCGACACGATGATGCGGGACCACTTCCACGTGCGGGGACGGCCGGACGCGACGGCGTTCGAGGACGGTGCCGTCTTCGACCTCGGCGGGCGCACCGTGACCGTCGTGCACCTCCCCGGCCATACCGCTGGCCACAGCGGCTTCCTGATCGAGCCCGACGGCTTCCTGTTCGTCGCGGACATCGACCTGACGTCGTTCGGTCCCTACTACGGCGACATCGGCAGCAGCCTCGTGGACTACGAGGCGTCGATCCGCCGGTGCCGGGAGATCGACGCCCGCTGGTACGGCACGTCCCACCAGAAGGGCGTCATCGAGGGTGCCGCGGAGTTCCGGCGCCGGCTCGACGACTTCGCCGGCGTGGTGGATCGGCGGGAGGCAGCGCTGCTCGCCTTTCTCGGCGAGCCGCGGACCGTCGAGGAGATCGTCGAGCACCGGCTGGTGTACCGGGCCCACGTCGAAGGACCGCACGTGAGGCCGGTGGAGCGGCGGACGGCGGTTCAGCACCTGGATCGACTGCTGGGCGACGGGCGGGTCGCGGAGGTGGGGGAGGGGCGGTTCCGCGCGACGTAGACCCGTGACGGTTCCCTGCTCGCACTGCGGGCCGTGTCACGGGCGCGCCCGGACGGTCTCGACGCCCCACCACTCTCGCAGTTCCCGCATGCGCAGCCGGCGTGCGCGTTGCTCGAGGCCCTTGCTGCCTCGAGGCGTTACGCGTCCGTGCCCGGACTCCTGACGGAGGGCGCGCGGGGCCGCCGAGGGTTAACCCTCGATTCGCCTCCATGTGAATGACATGTTCGGGTCAACACTGCCAACCTGCCTCCAGCCGTTCCGCGGGCCGTGTCCGGCCTGGCCACGGTCACGCTCTCGCACAGCTCGGCTCGTCCCGGGCAGCACACCCCGTCTGCCCGGTCTGTCACCGGCCGTAGGACTCGCGGCCGCCACAGGAGGTGTACGAGTGAGACGAATCTCCCGTCAGGCGACAGCGACAGGCGCCCTCGTGGCGACTGCCGCGTTTCTCGCCGTCGGCATCCAGGCGGTCCCCGCGGCCGCCAAGCCGGTGCCCCAGGCAAGTCCCCTGCGTACCGGGGCCCTGGAGGCGAAGCTGACCAACGCCCAGCACAGCGCGCTGATCAAGAGTGCGGCCGAGAGGACGACGCAGACCGCGCGTTCCCTCGGCCTCGGAGCCGAGGAGAAGCTGGTCGTCAAGGACGTCGTCAAGGACAACGACGGCACGCTCCACACCCGTTACGACCGCACCTACGCCGGCCTGCCCGTGCTGGGCGGCGACCTGGTCGTGCACACCCCGCCGGCCTCCCTGGCCACCGGCACGGAGAGCACCACCTTCAACAACAAGCACACCATCAAGGTCGCCTCAACCACGGCGACCTTCGCCAAGTCGGCCGCCGTGACCAAGGCCCTGAAGGCCGCGAAGGCGCTCGACGCCCGGCAGCCGACCGCGGACAGCGCCCGCAAGGTGATCTGGGCCGGCAGCGGCTCCCCGAAACTCGCCTGGGAGACGGTGGTCGACGGGGTGCAGGACGACGGTACGCCCAGCCGGCTGCACGTCGTCACGGACGCCACCACCGGCAAGGAGCTCTACCGCTACCAGGGCATCCAGACCGGCACCGGCAACACCCAGTACAGCGGCACGGTGACGCTCAACACCACACTGTCCGGCTCCACCTACCAGCTGTACGACACCACGCGCGGCGGCCACAAGACGTACAGCCTCAACAACGGCACCTCGGGCACCGGAACCCTGATGACCGACGCCGACGACGTCTGGGGCAACGGATCCGGGTCCAACACCCAGACGGCCGGCGCCGACGCCGCCTACGGCGCCCAGGAGACCTGGGACTTCTACAAGAACACCTTCGGCCGCAACGGCATCAGGAACGACGGCAGAGCGGCCTACTCCCGCGTCCACTACAGCACGGCCTACGTCAACGCGTTCTGGGACGACAGCTGCTTCTGCATGACGTACGGCGACGGCTCCGGCAGCACGCACGCGCTGACCTCACTGGACGTGGCCGGCCACGAGATGAGCCACGGTGTCACCTCGAACACCGCGGGCCTCAACTACTCCGGCGAGTCAGGCGGGTTGAACGAGGCGACGTCGGACATCTTCGGCACGGGTGTCGAGTTCTACGCCGACAACAGCTCCGACCCGGGCGACTACCTCATCGGCGAGAAGATCGACATCAACGGCAACGGCACCCCGCTGCGCTACATGGACAAGCCCAGCAAGGACGGCGCGTCGGCCGACAGCTGGTACTCCGGGGTGGGCAACCTGGACGTCCACTACTCCTCCGGCCCGGCGAACCACATGTTCTACCTGCTCTCGGAGGGCAGCGGCACCAAGACCATCAACGGCGTCACGTACAACAGCCCCACCTCCGACGGCGTCGCGGTCGCGGGCATCGGCAGGGCCGCGGCCCTGCAGATCTGGTACAAGGCGCTGACGACGTACATGACGTCCAGCACGAACTACGCCGGTGCGCGCACCGCCGCCCTGAACGCGGCCGCGGCGCTGTACGGCACCGGCTCCACCCAGTACGCCGGTGTGGGCAACGCCTTCGCCGGGATCAACGTCGGCAGCCACATCACGCCGCCGTCCTCGGGCGTGACGGTCACCAGCCCCGGCAACCAGTCCTCCACCGTGGGCACCGCCGTGAGCCTGCAGATCTCCGCCTCCAGCACCAACAGCGGGTCCCTCAGCTACGCGGCGACCGGCCTGCCCACCGGCCTGTCGATCAACAGCTCGACCGGCCTCGTCTCCGGGACCCCGACGACCGCGGGTACCTACAGCACCACGGTGACGGTGACCGACAGCACAGGTGCCACCGGATCCGCGAGCTTCACCTGGACGGTCAGCTCCTCGGGGGGCGGTACGTGTTCGCCGGCGCAGCTGCTGCGCAACCCCGGCTTCGAGTCGGGCAACACGGCCTGGACCGCCACGAGCGGGGTCATCACCAACAGCACCGGTCAGTCGCCTCACAGCGGTAGTTACTACGCCTGGCTGGACGGTTACGGCACCTCCCACACCGACACCCTGTCACAGTCGGTGACGATCCCGTCCGGCTGCAAGGCGAAGTTCACCTTCTACCTGCACATCGACACGGCGGAGACCACCACCACCACGCAGTACGACAAGCTGACGGTGACCGCGGGGTCGACGACCCTGGCGACGTACTCGAACCTGAACGCCGCCTCCGGCTACACCCAGAGGGCCTTCGACCTGTCCTCGTTCGCCGGTTCCACGATCACGCTGAAGTTCAGCGGCGTGGAGGACTCCCTGCTGTACACCGGCTTCGTCATCGATGACGCGGCCCTGACGACCAGCTGATCCGTCCGTCCATCGGGGGGCCACCCACCGGTGTGGCCCCCCGATTGCCGAGGCCCTCACTGGTCACACGCCGCGGTGACGACTGCCGGGCATCCCTTCACCGGCAGGTGACGGGATGCCCGGTTGGTGCGATCGGAGGGTCAGCTGCTGTGGACGGCGCTGACGAGGTCGGGCAGGAGCTTCGCCGCGTTCGGCGTGCCCAGTCCGGTGACGGGGTCCCATCCTGCGGTGGCGGAGTAGCCCGGGACCGAGGCGTCGGCGGTGTTGTTGCCGACGGTGACGTCGTTGAAGTCCGCCGCGTAGGTGGCCGGGTCAGACGCGAGCTTGTACAGAGCCGGGTTGATCGGTCCGAGTCCACCGTGGTTGATCTGGGCGGCGATGGAGACCAGGCCCGCCCACTCGGGGCACGCCAGCGACGTGCCGCCGATGTCGTACCAGCCCGTGCTGCACGGTGTGCTGCCGCACTTCAGCCCGCTCAGGCCGTCGGGCGGGAGGGACACGTACACCAGCGCTCCCGTCGACGGGCTCGCCTGGAGGGAGATGTCCGGAACCCCGCGCATCGCGCCGATGGAGGTGCTGCCGGCCGGCAGTGCGCGCGACTGGTAGTCCGGCTTGGCGAAGACGCTGCTGTAGCCGCCGCCGGAGCCGACCCAGGCGATCTCCGACTGGCCGGGGGCCTTCTGGCAGGCTCCGGGCGGGGAGACGCTGTCGACGACCCTGCCGCCGGTGGCACCCGGGTCGGTGCACAGGTTCGTGCCGCCGACTCCGGTGACCAGCGGGTCGGACGCGGGCCACTCGACGGCGGGGTCGGCGAGCGTCGATCCGCCCTTGCCCACAGGCGTCTTGAGCGAGCCGGCGCTGCCGCCGTCACCTGACGAGCCGAGAACGGTGACACCGTTCTGCGCCGCTGCCTTGTAGGCATAGCGCAGGTTCTCCAGGGACTGGGCGTTGTGGAAGGCGCCCTCCGCGGAGGCGAACGACTGGGAGATGACGGTCGCGAGGTGGTGCTCGACGACGTAACTCTCGGCAGCCATCATCTGCGGGAAGCCCTGCACCCCGAGGGTCTCGGCGGTGGGGGTGGTGACCAGCAGGATGTTGGCGCCGGGTGCCATGGCGTGGGCGGTCTCGACGTCGAGAGCCACCTCCAGCGCCCACGCGCTCTTGTCCTCCTGCCCGGGGGAGTTGCTCGTGGACGGGGGCGCCTTGGTGGCGGGCGAGCCCTGCAGGTGAAGCTCGCTGAAGGTCGGCATGCCGGGCGCACAGGTGACGCCCTCTTCGCCGCACATGGCTCCGACGCCGAAGGCCTGGTCGAAGACGTGCAGGTCGTGGGCCATGGTGTCGCTGCCGTAGGCGTCGACGATGGCGATCGTCTGACCGCGGCCGTCGTTGCCGGCTGCGTGCAGCGGACCTACGTTGTACGCCGCCTGGATACCCTGGGGGCTGAAACAGCGGCGTCCCACTGACGCGCACTGGGCCTGGGTCGGTGGCGTCTGACTGGACGTCAACTGCGCGTAGTCGGCGACCGTTGGCCGTGCTTGCGGATAAGCCGCCTGGTGGGCGGCGCTACTTGCGGGTATGGCGCCCGCTGCCGCGAGGCTGAGGGTACCCACCCCCGCGAGCAGCCACTGTCTGATGCTGCGTGCCATCAGAGTCCTCCCTTGAGATCGAAAGGGGACTTGCGTGTCCGCCCCCTCAGGTGGGGGGTGGTGGCACAGGGGGTCGCGGACGGGGGCGAGGTTATCCCTTGAGGCTGCTGGGCCGAAAGGCTCGTCCTGTCAAGAACGATCAAAAACCGCTCGGGCTGGGCCAGTTGTGCGGTGCCGGGTGCCGGCGCCGACCGGCTTCACCGGGTGTGGCGCCACCAGTGGCGCCCGACGATGAGTTCCTCGAGTGCGCGAAGTCTGTCAGCAGCCATCCGTGCAGAGGCATCGGGGTGTTCCAACGCGACGCGGAGGTCGGAGGCGAGGTAGCTCGCTTCGCGAACCTCGCATTCTGCCCGGAGGGCTTCCAGGGAGGTCGTCGTCGCACGGGCGATGACGTCGAGAACGGTCTCCATGTGCGGGCCGCTGAACCGGGCCAGGAAGAACCAGTCATCCACCGGTTCGCCGAAGCGAGCCCATTCGAAGTCCAGCAGGGCCGTCACGCTTCGATCGTGCGCGAGCCAGTTGCCCCAGTGACAGTCCGCGTGAACCGGGACGACTGCTCGTGCGTGCAGCGGCGCGCGCTCCGCGATGGCCGTCAGGCCGTCGAGCAGACGGCGCGGTATGGTTCGGTCCCGGTCCAGGGAGGCGAGATTCTCGACCTCGGCAAAGAGGCTTGCCTGGCTGACGAACCCGCCGTGGTCGAGGGGTTGTCTCAGTGTCTGTTCGACGTCTCCGCCGGCGTCCAGCTGTGCAGCGCGTCGAGCCGCTGGGCTGCCTCCTCCGCCAGCAGGCGTGCGGTCACTCCGTCCACACCGGGCATGCCCATGCCGGGAGCAGCTCCCGGCACGCGGGCGTAGCAGGCGTAGCGAACGTCGCACGCGCCCAGCCGGTGGAGCCCGCTGTCGAGCAGGGGGGCCGTGAGGCCGGTGGGCAGGTGGGGCGCGAGTGCGATCTCCCGGTTCAGCCGCGCGTGGCACGCGGCATCGATGATCTTCACGACGACGTGCGAGCCGACGTAGACGTGGTGGGAGCTGCTCTCAGTGGTGGCCATCGGGCCGGGGTCGCGTCCCAGGGCCGCTGCGGCGATCGCGCGAGCGGCATCGTGGGCTTGCCGGCAGTCGGTCATCGAGTACTCCGGCCGTAGACGATGATCTCGCCGGTGGGGTCGGCTGAGAGGCGGTTGCGGCCACCGTTGGTCATCGGTTTGTGAGGACAAACGATCACACGGCGGCCGCGGGTCACAGCGTAGACCCCGGGGCTGGGCCGCAGGCGACGAGGTCCACGGCGGCACCCGGACGCTGCGGGCAGCGCTGGAAGAGCACCGGGTCGGCCACGAGCTCGCCGTCGCCTGCTCCCACGAAGCCGCCTGCCCGCGAGCTGCGGCCGCGTCCTTCGAGTGGGCACGGCCCGCCTATAGTCGACCGCATGAGCCGTTGGGAGGACCTGACCGGGGGGACGTCCGGACACGACTACGCCGCACGCTTCGCCGCCCTGGCCCGTAGCGGGCGGGACGTGCACGGAGAGGCGCGGTTGTGCGCTGCGCTCGTGCCTGCCGGGGCGCGGGTGCTCGACGCCGGGTGCGGTACCGGACGGGTCATGATCCGGCTCGCGGAGCTCGGCTACGACTGTGTCGGGGTGGACCTCGACGCGTCGATGCTGGCGGTGGCGCGGAAGCAGGCCCCGGCACTGCCGTGGTTGCAGGTCGATCTGGCCGCGTTCGAGCCGGAGCCGCTCGGCATCGCGGCGGGCTTCGATCTCGTGGTCGCCGCAGGCAACGTCCTCCCGCTGCTCGCTGCCGGCACCGAGGCCGCGGTGGTCGGACGCCTGGCCGCGGTCCTGCGCCCGGGCGGTCTGCTGGTCGCCGGCTTCGGCCTTGACGAAGCCCACCTGCCCGTGCCGCCCGGCATCACCCTGGAGGAGTACGACGACTGCTGCGCCGCGGCCGGGCTCAATTTCGTCGACCGCTTCGCCACCTGGGACGCCGACCCTTACGAGGGCGGCGGCTATGCCGTCAGCGTGCACCGCCGGTGAGGTCCCCCGGCGCGCCCTGATCGCCTGCGCCCGCCGGCCGGCCGAGCGCGTCCCCGGCCGGAGTCCCCGGGACACGGACCGCCCCGCCGGGCCGTCGGTGACGGCTCGGCGGGGCGGGCATGGGCTGCTGCCGTGTCAGCTCATCGTGAAGGAGTCCAGGCTGAACAGGTCGCCGCTGCCGCCCTTGAAGACGAAGTACAGCTTGTGCGTCCCGCCCGGGTCGGTCACCGGTGCGCTGACCGTCGTGTAGGCGCCGGAGGTGTCGCCGACCGTCGCCGTGCCGACCAGCGGGCCGTCGGGCGCGTCGGTGCGGACCTCGATCGTGCCGCCGGCACCGTTCGACGCCGCCCGGAAGTCGATCTTGCTGACACCCTGGAGGTCGTACGGGTCGAACTCGATCCAGTCACCGTTGTCGATCGACTTGACCGCCTCGTTGCCCTGGGCGTTGGCGTCGTTCACCGTCTGCACGCCGGACTGCGTGCGGTAGAACTCCGCCTGCCTGCCCTTGGGCTGAAGGACGATCTGCGTCGTGCCGGTGAGGTCCGGTACCCCGGCGGTCGGGGAGGTGTCGGTGTAGCTCGCGGAGAGGATGGCGTAGAAGTCGTCGGCGTCGGTGTGGCCCGCCGTGGTCATGGAGAACGTACCGCTGCACCCCGTGGCCTGCGAGAGGTTGTGGGAGTGCATGTCGTGGCCGAGCGCGTAGCTGACCTGGACCTTGGAGCAGTCCACCGGGGTGCCGTCCGGGTCCGTCGCGTCGATCTTCCACGCGACCTGGTCGCCGTCCTTGAACGTCAGTCCGTTCGGCGGCTGGGAGAACGACAGTACCGGTGTGGAGTTGCCCACCGTGACCAGGACGGCGGCGACGCCCGTCCGGCCGCTCGGGTCACTGACCGTGAGCTTGGCGTGGTACTGGCCGTTCGCGGTGTAGGTGAACGACGGAGTGGCGTCCGTGGAGTCGGTCGTGCCGTTGTTGTCGAAGTCCCACGCGTAGCTGAGCTTGTCGTTCTCAGGATCGGTCGAGCCCGTACCGTCGAACTTGACCGTCAGCGGGGACTTGCCCGACGCGGTGTCCGTCTTGATCGCCGCGGTCGGCGCCTTGTTGCCCGGCGCATACTCGATCTTGTAGAGCCCGGCGTCCAGCGAGCCGCCGAACCACGCGCTGCCGTAGTCGAGCACGTACAGCGAGCCGTCCGGACCGAACTCGGTGTCGATGGGCTCGACCAGGCGGGCCCAGTCGTTGCCGTTGGTCAGGGTGTCGATCGACTGGATCTTTCCGCTGCTGTCGGATGTGATCGGCTTGATCCAGTGGGCACCGAACTCGTAGGCGAAGAACTTCCCGTCATAGCTCTGGGGGAACTTGACCGCGGACTTCAGCCCCGAGTCGTAGTTGTAGACGGGACCGCCCATCGGCGCGCCCTGGCCACCGAGCTGGGGGAACAGCGGGTTGCCCGCGTAGTGGTTCCAGATCCAGGCCGGCTGGGCCGGGGGCAGGTCCTTCAGGCCGGTGTTCAGGGGAGCGTCGTTGACCGGGTGGGCGCAGTCGAAGGGCTGCCCGGACTGCCCGGTGGCGAAGTCGTACTGGACGTACGGGGTGTTGTTGCCGATGCAGTACGGCCATCCGAAGAAGCCCGGCTTGGTGATCCGGTTGTACTCGACGGTGTTCTCCGGCCCGCGCTTGGGGTTCGCGCTGCCGGCGTCCGGGCCGTAGTCGGCCAGGTAGATGACACCGGTCTTCTTGTCGACGTTGAACCGGAACGGGTTGCGGAAGCCCATCGCGTAGATCTCGGGACGGGTCTTGGCAGTGCCCTTCGGGAACAGGTTGCCGTCCGGGACCGTGTAGGTGCCGTTGTCGTGCACCTTGATCCGGAGCAGCTTGCCGCGCAGGTCGTTGGTGTTGGCAGTGGAGCGCTCGTTGTCGAAGACGGGGTTGCGCTCCGGTCGCCGGTCGATGGGGGCGTAGCCGTCGGAGGCGAACGGGTTGGAGTCGTCTCCGGTGCTCAGCAGCAGGTTGCCGCTGCCGTCGAAGTGCATGTCGCCCGCGACGTGGCAGCACTGCCCGCGGTCGGTGTCGACCTTCATGATCTTCTTCTCGCTGGACAGGTCCAGCTTGCCGTCGGTGAAGGTGAACCGGGACAGCTGGTTGTAGCCCTTGTAGGGCGCGAAGTCGGCGGCGGTTCCGTTCTCCGGGGCGTCGGTCATGGGGGTGTCGAGTCTCGGCGCGTAGTACGCGTAGACCCAGTGGTTCTTGGCGAAGTGCGGGTCGAGCGCGATGGTCTGCAACCCGTCCTCGTCATGGGTGTAGACCGACAGCTTCGCCGCCACGCTGGTGAGCCCGTCGAGGGTGGTGTGGTAGACGGTCCCGTCACGGGAGCTGTGCAGTGCGCTGCCGTCGGGCAGCACGGCGAGCCCCATGGGCTCGCCCACCTGGTCCGATCCCTTGGCGAGGGTGACCTGCTGGAAGTCGGACGTCGCGGCACTGGGCGCGGCCGCGGCCGTACCTGCCGACGCCTCGGTCCGCGCCTGCGCGGACGTCGATCCGGCCACCGCGACCCCCACGCTGAGCACTGCGCTCAACGTGGCGGTGAGTAGTCGGCTTACTGGTGTACGCACGTACTGCCTGCCTCTCGTGTGGCGCTGCGATGGACATCGCGCGATCGGTCGCGTCGCGCGGGGTGTCGAGCCGGGTCCGGGATGGCCGGGCCGGCCGTGTGCCGTCTCACCGGTGGAGTGGGCAGGTGGCCCAGGTGTGCGCGGCCGCCCACAACCGGTGTCGAGCCCGTTCGTGACTGCGGACGGGGCATCGGATGCGGTCGTGCGGTCCGGAGTGGGACGTGACGTCAGGGCTCGGAAGGGTCCAACGGCTCCTGATGAAGCGTCACGAGCGTGAACCCATGACAACCCACTGTCAAGAAGATACTGCTCGGTAGCTGCTTTTCATGGCCTCAAGTGGCCATATCTTTTGCTCGTCCGGTGAAAAGTACCGCCGGTCCGTGGTGAACTATCGGCCGTCTCAGGTGTTCATCGTCCGCCAGGGAGCCGTCGAGACCATGCAGTCACCGTCGAGCGGTCCCCGGGGATCCGCGCCCCGGCAGCCGCCCCGTCCCCGCTCACCGGGCACGACTCCCGCCGTCCCCCGTCAGTCCCGCCCACTGCCCGTCCGCCAGGCGCTCCAGGCCGACGAACGCCCCGTACCACCCCGCCCGAACACCGGGCGAGGACGTCTGTACTTGACGGCCCCCGCCGCGGTCCCACCGCGGCTCGGGGGTGCTCCACATCTAAGGAGTGATGATGGGTAAGTTCACCCATGACTTCGACCGCAGAGGCTTTCTGCGCGCGGCAGCCGCCGGCACCGTGGCCATCGGTGCGGCGTCCGTCGCAGGCGCGCTCCCCGCAGCCGCCCAGACACTCGCCCCGGACGCCGGGCCCCACGGCGCCAGCCTGACCATCCCCAAGGACGCCATCGGCATCCAGCTCTACAGCGTCCGCGACAAGGTCACCAACCTCGGCTTCCGCGTGGTCTTCGAGGAACTGTCGCGGATGGGCTACAAGGAGGTCGAGTTCGCCGGCTACACCCAGAACACCTCCATCCTCGGCCGGCAGATCACCCTCCAGGAGATCCGCACGCTGCTCGACGACAACGGCCTGCGGGCCATCGGCAGCCACATCGGCATCGGGTCCTTCCGCAGCAACCTGCAGCGGGAGCTGGACAACGCCGAGATCCTCGGCATGCCGAACATCGGGACCGCGAACGCCCCCTCGGACACCCCGACGGTCGCCGCGTACCAGGCGGCCTCGGAGGACTTCAACCGCTGGGGCGAGGCCGCGTCGGCGCGCGGCCTCAAGCTCTACCAGCACAACCACTCGGGCGAGTTCGCCTTCGCCCAGGACCAGCCGGAGGTGCGTCTGTACGACGTCTTCCTGGAGAACACCGACGCTGCCCATGTCTACCTCGAGATGGATGTGTACTGGGCCTTCGTCGGCCAGTTCCGCTACCCGGGCTTCGACCCCGCCGCGTACGTGCGCCAGCACCCCTACCGGTACACGCTGTTCCACATGAAGGACGGCAAGTCCGACCCCAACGTCGCCGACGGCTACGACATGACCGAGTTCGGCGCCGGCGACATGCGCTACCAGCGCTTCATCCACGCCATCGGCCCGTTCGGCAACCACCACGGCATCTGGGAGCAGGACACCGCCCCCGGCACCCAGCCCGACCCGCCCGGCTCGCTCGGTGCCGCGCAGCGCAGCTACACGGCGCTCGCGAACCTGCTGTCCTGACCGGACGTCACCACCCCGTCTCCGCCGCCCGCCCCGCTCCCGCCGGGGCGGGCGGCGGAACGGGGTGGCCGCTTCTCATGCCCCTCGCCGGCGCTGACGACGTGGGCCGGCGAGCCGTGCCTTCCACCAGGAGGTGAGCCAAGTGAGCGTCCGGTACGGTCTGCTCACCCTGCTGCGGGACCACGGCCCGCAGTCCCGCGCCCAGTTGACCGGCCGGCTCCAGGTGCCACGGCCGCGCCTGCTGGCCGAGCTCGACCGCCTGGTGGCGTCGGGGACCGTCGTGGAGGCGGGGCCGAACGCCTCCCGCGGCAGACGCCGCTCCCCTCTCGTGGAGCTCAACCCCGACCTGCGCCTGGCGGCGATCGACCTCGACGCCCGCTCGGTCGGCGTCGAGGTCACCGACGGCCGCCTGCAGGCGGTGGCGGCGCACACCGAGCACTGCGACATCCGCACCGGCCCGGTGACCGTCCTGGGGCGGGTGACGCAGATCCTGGACAAGATCCGCGCCGAGGGCCACTTCACGCGGCTGGACGCCATCGGGATCGGACTGCCCGGCCCGGTGAGTTTCCGCGAGGGCATTCCCGTCTCCCCGCCGATCATGCCGGGATGGGACCGCCATCCGGTCCGCGACGTGCTCTCCGATGAGCACGGCTGCCCCGTCGCCGTCGACAACGACGTCAACGTCATGACCCTGGGCGAGCAGCACAGCGGCGTCGCCCGGACCGTGGACAACCTGATCTTCGTCAAGATCGGCAGCGGCATCGGCTGCGGAGTGCAGATCGAGGGCCGCATCTACCGTGGCGCCGCCGGCTGCGCCGGGGACATCGGCCACATCCAGGTCGACGCGGACGGCCCGGTCTGCTCGTGCGGGAACGTCGGCTGCCTGGAGGCGCTCTTCAGCCATGAGGCGCTGGCCCGCCATGCCGAGTCCGCCGCGGACGGGGACCGTTCACCGGTGCTGGCGGAGCGCCTGGCGGCGAGGGGCTCCCTCACCGCGCGCGACGTCGCCGACGGCGCGGCGGCCGGCGACGCCGTCTGCATCGGCCTCGTCCGGACCGGCGGGCGGCGGGTCGGCCAGGTGCTCGCCGGGCTGGTGAGCTTCATGAACCCGTCCATGATCGTCATCGGCGGCGACCTCGCCGACCTCGGGCACATCCTGCTCGCGGAACTCCGCAGTGTCGTCTACCAGCGGTCGTTGCCGCTGGCCACCGGCGACCTGCCCATCGTACTGTCCGAGCTGGGCGGCCGCGCCGGGGTCGTCGGCGCCGCCGTCCTGGCGAGCGAGCTGGCCTACGGCGACACCGTCTGAAGCGACGCCGGGCCCCGACGCGAAGCACCGGACGGACCTCGGCCCTTGCGCGCCCGGCCGCGTCCCTCGAGGGACGCGGCCGGGCGCGCAAGGGTGTTGTGCGAGTTTTCGGCTTCTGGAAGCTGTCAGGAGTCCTCGGAGGCTCTCAAGGGCGCGTTCGGATCGCGTTCGGTTCAGATCAGTCTGCGTCGCGCCGCCCAGGCGACGGCCTCGATGACGCTGCTGACGCCGATCTTGTCGCACACGCCCCGGCAGCGTCGCCGCACCGTTCGGGGGCAGACGTGGAGCCGCCGGGCGACGGCCTCGACCGGCAGGCCGGTCGCCAGGAGCGACAGAAGGTGGACCTCGTCTCTGAGCAGACGCGAGTTTTCGGGCTGGGGCCGCCGGCCTGTCTGGTAGCTGAGCGTGGACACTTCCGTCTCCTTCGCCGAGTGCGGCCGGCAGGGAACGCGGGGAAGGCCGCCCCCCGGCTGGGGGAGGCCAGAACCCGTGATCGACCGCGGTTCGTCAATCGCCTGCAAACGTTTCAGGTAACTCGGGTAACTGCTGTAGCTTGAGTAACTGTTCGAGTGCACAGGGTCAAGGGTGCGCCGCTGCTTGGGTCCGGGTTTGATCCGCTCTCACACGAAAACTTCTTCCGCATTGAACGGTTCAATCCGGCGGAGGAACGGCCCGGGAGGACCCGCCGCGGTCGCGTGGGCGGGCCGGTTCGTGGCAGAGCCGGGCTCGGGGCTGCCGCCCCGAGCCCGGCGCCGATCGCTCCTTGCTACAGGTCCCGCACCCGGATGTTGCGGAACTCGATCAGGTCGTTGTCACTGTGGTTCTGCAGACCCACGTAGCCGCTGAAGAACTGACGCAGGTCCGTGGGCGGATCGCCCGCACGCGACGACGACTTGCCCGGCGTGTTGTCGAACTCGTTGATCACCACGCCGTTGCGGATGATCGTGTAGTGCTGCCCGACGACCCGGATCTCGTAGTCGTTCCACTGTCCCTTGGGAGTGACCCTCGCGTGGTCCAGGTCGAGTGGATCGAAGTTGTAGACCGAGCCGGTCTTCTGGGGCTCACCGGTGGCGCCGTCGTAGATCTGGATCTCGTTGCCGCAGTAGATCGCCACCCACTCCGGAGCGGTGCGGGCCGATCCCGTGGTGCTGCAGCCTTCAGGCCGCTGGGCCAGCGGCGTCCGCGGGTCGGGGAACCTCACGAACACACCGCTGTTGGCCTGGTGGCCCTCCGGGGCGACGTCCCGGAACTGCAGCCTGATCGAGTAGTCCTTGAACTGCTGCTTGCTGTACCACAGCATGCCCATGCCGCCGGAACTGCGCATGGTGCCGTCCGGCAGGAGCGAGAACGTGCCCGCGCCGGCCTGGCTCCATCCGGCGAGACTGCTCGCCGACCCGTCGAAGATGGACTTGTATCCGGGCGTCTTGCCGATGGGCGACTGGGCACCTTCCTTGCTGAGGGTCGCCGCCTCGTGGTTGTCGATGATGCCGTCCTTGCGGAACTGGTCCACCAGGTCGTTGAGGTTGCTGACGAACGCGCCGTGGTTCGGCCAGGCGCCCTCGTCGTCGATCAGGTCGTTGATCGTGCAGCCGCCGCCGACCTTGTGGTTGGCCACACCGGTGTCGGTGTCGAGCAGCCGGACCGTGGAACGGGCGTCGGGCGCCGTGCAGCCCACCGTCACGTCGATCTTCCCGGTGGACTGCTCGCCGTTGGCGTAGGTCACCTTGAGCGTGGCGTGGTAGGTGCCGTAGGAGGCGTAGGTGTGGGTGGGGTTGGCCTCGTGCGACGGCTGGCTGCCGTCACCGAAGTTCCACTCCCAGGAGACGCCGCCCGCCTTCGCGGCCGAGAACTGGATCGTCCGCGGCTTGCTCTGCGCGACCGCGCGTCCCGCGGCGTCGCTCGGGTTCGGCGTGGCCGGCCCACCGTGGTAGGCGACGCGGACCAGCTTCTGGTTCGAGTCGAGGCTGAAGAAGCCGCCGGCGTAGTCGAGCATGTAGAGCGCGCCGTCCGGGCCGAACTTGGCGTCCATCCAGCTCTGGATCTTGTTGTCCCCGACGCCGCCGGGGAGGATCCGGCGCAGGTCCTCGCCGAAGGCCGGCTGGGACTGGTCCTTGACGTTGTCCGGGGTGACGGTGACCGCGACGCGGTTGTTGGCGTTGGACTCGTCACCGATGAACCACTTGTTGTCCCAGTACGAGGGCCAGGCGACACCGCTGTTGGTGTCGACCTCCGAGCGGTGGTAGGTCGGGCCGTCCATGATGGCCTGGCCGCCGCCCTTGAGGTAGGGCTCGGTGTACTTCTCGTCGCTCTGCACGTACGTGGGCAGCCCGCTGCCGTCGCTGCGCTTCGGGTAGTCCACGCCGCCGCCCTGCGGCGAGTACCAGATCATGTTGCTGCGGATCGGCGGGAGGTCCACCAGTCCGGTGTTGCGGGGCGAGGTGTTCTTCGGGTGGTCGCAGTCGTACCAGCCGGTGAGCACGCTGGCGTCGGTGTTGCTGCGGTCACGGTAGGGCTGCTTGTTGCCCATGCAGTACGGCCAGCCCTGGTTGCCCGCGGAGGTGATGACGGTCGCGGTCTCGTACTTGGCCGGGCCCAGCTCCGGGTCGGGCGTCGGCGCGTCGGGGCCGACCCAGGCCGCGGTCAGCCAGTTGTTGGTCTTGTCCCAGGCGATCCGCGCGATGTTGCGGACACCCATGACGTAGATCTCCGGGCGGGTCTTGCCGCCGCCCTCCTCGTTGCCGGTGAACAGGTTGCCCTTGGGGATCGTGTACGTGCCGTCGGCCTCGGGGTGGATCCGCAGGATCTTGCCGTTGAGGTCGTTGGTGTTGCCGGCCGTACGGCGGGCGTCCTGGAAGGACAGGCCCTTGTAGTCCTTGGTCCAGTTGTTCCCGGAGTAGCCCGCCCCGGCTCCCTGCGAGGAGTTGTCGTCACCGACACCCACGTAGAGGTTGCCGTTGTTGTCGAACGTCATGCCGCCGCCGGTGTGGCAGCAGCTGTGGATCTGGGCGGTCCAGTGCAGCAGGTCCTTGCGGGTGCTCTTGTCGATGGACTGGTTCTTGAAGTCGTAGGTCAGGCGCGAGATGGTGCGCTGGCCCGTCTGCTTGTCCCGGTCGACCGACTCGTGCGGCATCCAGTAGATGTAGATCCAGCCGTTCTGCTCGAACTTGGGGTCGAGCGTGATGCCGACCAGACCCTCCTCGTTCTTGACCAGCTCGTCGCCGCTGCCGCGGTTGCCCATCACGTCGAGCGTGGTGAGCAGCTTGACCTGCTTGGTCTTGGGGTCCCACTGGTGGATCGTGCCGCAACCCAGGCCCACCTTGGGGTCGTTCCAGTCGGGGATCGGTCCGCTCGGGCAGGCCGCCTTGCCGATGTAGAAGGTCTTGCCGTCGGGGGCGATCGTCAGACCGTGGGGCTCACCGATCTGGTCGAGCTGGCCCGACTGGTTCTTGGCCGTGAGCCGATCGACCGAGTAGTTCGAGGCGATGGTCGCCTGGCAGTCGCCGCGGACCATGCCGGTCGTCCACTCGATGGCGCCGAGCAGATGACTCTGGAACTTGGTGTCCGAGGTGTAGCTGTCCTCGGTGCGGCCCATGCCGGTGTAGAACGACCGGCCGCCGTCGTAGTCCCGGCACCAGGAGATCGGGTGGAACGCGCCGTTGCCCGCCGGCCCGGCGTCGTAGGAGCTCTCCTCGACCTGGGCGACCGTCTGGACGTTGCCGCTCGGGTTCGGGTCCCAGTTCATCCACTGGTCGGACCGGGTCCACTTCAGCGGAAGGCCCTTGTTCGCCGGGTGCTGGCGGTCGGTGACGTCCACGACCGCCTGCTGCACCTTGGTCTCCGGCGCGGGCGCCGGGTCGGCGCCGAACAGCCGCAGCTCGGCCAACTGGGTCAGCGGCTCACCGGAGTTGGCCGTGACGTTCAGCCGGTAGTACTGGTAGGCCGTGGTGTTGGAGAACTTGTACTGCTTGGTCTGGAAACGGTCCGGGAAGCTCTGGCCGGACTGGGTGTCCAGCGTCTTCCAGGTGCTTCCGTCCTGAGAGCCCTGCAGGGTCCAGTCCTTGGGATCCCGGCCCGGGTAGTCGTTGGCCGACGTCAGCGCGTACTGGGCCACCGCGACGGCGTGGTCCATCTTCGCCGTCACCCACGCGGTGTTCTGATGAGCCAGCCACTTGGTGGTGTTGCTGCCGTCGAACAGCTTGGCCTTCGTCTCGTTCGGCGGGTTGTCGTCGCTCGCCGTGACGTCCGCCACCTTCTCGGAGGCGGGCAGGCTGGAGGCCGGGCGCGTGCCGATCAGGCCCGTGAACCAGCTGGAGTCGGCGTCCGCGCGCGCCGCGTCGTGGACGCCGACGAAGCCGCCGCCGCCCTTGACGTAGGCCTGGAACGCGGACTCCTCGTCGGAGGTGAGGGACACGCCCTTGGCCGACAGGAAGACCACGCCGCGATAGCGGGCCAGGCTGTCGGGGGTGAAGACGGACGGGTCGTCCGACTCGTCCACGGAGAAGCCGTTCTTCTGACCCAGTCCCTTGATCGTCGAGACGGCGGCCTTGACGGGGTCGTCCTGCTGATCGGCCGGTCCGTGGAAGACCAGGACGTTCACCGAGGCGTCGGCGCCGGCTCCCTGGTCCTGGTCGGGTGCGGACGGCGACTGCGCCTGTGCCTGCACGGCCGGCAGCGCGGACAGCCCCAGTGCCAGCGCGGAGCTGGACAGCAGGATGACCGCGCGTCGCCAGGCCGGTGCGTGGCGGGGGGTTCGGGCAGGGTGCGACGGTGGTGCTCCGCTTAGTCGTGACAGGGTGAACCGGTCTCTTCGGCCCATTCTTGCTCCTTGACTCGATCCGGCAACGGAAGAGTGGTCAGGGGGTGGAGCCAGGGCTGCCGCACGGGCCCCGCACGGCGGGCGCCGGGCGAGGCGGATTCGGATCGGCCATCGGGACGTGGGGAGACGGCCGGGGCACCGGAGCCGGTGAGGTCGCGGACGCCCCGGGACCTCACGGCCCAGGGCCGACCGACCGGCGGCAGGTGGTACACGCCCGTCAGACCGTCCGGTCAGGTCCGACGGGCGTGGCTTGAAGGGGTGGGGTGAGGGACGACGGCGGTCAGGTTCACATGCCGGGCATGTTGTGCATGTCGTGCATGTCGTGCATGCCGCCGGGAACCGAGCCGTCGGCCTCGGTCACCATGAAGACCCCGGACATTCCCATGTCCGAGTGGCTCTGCACGTGGCAGTGGTACATCCAGTGGCCCGCGCCGACCCGTTCGCCGGCGATCACCTGGAATCCGAAGGAGTCCGCGGGGCCGGTGGTCTTGGTGTCGATGACCCGGCTGACGTCCTGCGGGCCCTCGAGGATCCCGGTGCGGTTGTCCACCCAGCGGTGGCCGTGCACGTGGAAGGTGTGGAAGAAGTCGCCGTGGGTGATCACGATGAACTCCACCCGTTCGCCGCGGACGGCCTTGAACATGGGGGTGTTGGGAGCGGTCCTGTTGTTGATCGTCATGTCGTTGAACACGACCGTGAACTGCTTGTCGGGCAGCACATCGCCCTTGCGTCGCACCACCACGGGGCCGTACAGCCCCTTCTTGATCCCGCCGGTGCCGTGCTCGGTGCCCACGTTGTGGTCGTGGTAGTGCCAGTAGCCCGCGCTTCCGGCCTCCCACGTCCCGTCGTGACGCTTGCCCGGGGCGTGGGTGCGCCAGACGTAGGTTCTCCGCTCGCCGGGCTGGACCACACTGTCGTTCATCTTGGTGCCGTCGCTGGCGACGTCGTAGTCCAGGCCGTGCACGTGCAGACTGGCGGCGACGTCGAGGTTGTTGACCACCTCGATGTTCATGGTGTCGCCCTCGGTCAGCTCGATGAGCGGGCCCGGAATCGTCGCCTCACCCGGGCGGAGGCCGTAGCCCATCTCCCCGTTCGGCAGCTTCTCCATGTACAGCGTCAGGTTGCGGACGTCGCCGCCCTTGTCCGCCGCGGCGGGCTTGTCCGAGGTCGCGGCGGCGGCGGTGCCGAGCGCCGCGGGGACGACGGCCGCCGCCACAGCTCCAGTGGCGAACGATCGCCGGGACAAGAGGCGTCGCACGCCTGCGCCTGAGTCGGTCATCGCTCTCCAATCCGCGACAGGCGCGGGCGCCTGACGGCGTTTCGTGGTCGTGAGGAGTGCCGCCCCAGGCAACACAGCATCCGGACGCGGCGGTCTTGCGGTGGTGCGCCGGGCGTTCGGCCCCCACGGGGCCGGTAGAGAAGTCGTCGGGTTCGACAGCGTTGTCGTCGGGTCGGTTCGCCGGTCCGGGGGCCGTCCGGCGGGCGGATGCCCCGGTACGGCCGAACCCGGCTCGGCTCGGAAGGCGAACTGCGCCTCGGAACGGCCTCACCGTAACGGTGCTTCTCCAGTTTTTCCAGACTCAGGTCAAAGTTGGTTGGGTTGTGGCCATAGACCTTGGCGGGTCGTCAAAAGACCGGTAGCTTCCCAACGTTGCTGCAATCAGAGAGGTGGGTGAGCTGCGCGCGCGGGCACGCGGCGTCACCGCTCCGGCACGGGGCGGAGCGGACACCGCTCGCTCGCTCGTGCGGCCGCGGCCGGTCGCCATCGGTACCGCCCCGTGATCACCCACAGCTCCCTCATCGTGCCGCTGAGTTCAGGGCGCCGGTCACCTGACGGACCGAGTGCCATCGCCGCTCCGGACCGAGCTCCGCGCGGCACCCGGCCGGACGGGCCCCGACGCGGTCGTCCCGGCGGCTGGTCGTCCACCTGGCGGGACCGCGGATCCGTGCGCGGTACCGCGACAAGCGAATTCGCGAAAGGTACAGCGGTGTTCAGAAGACTGCTCCATACCCAGACGGATCCGCCCCCCTCCAGATCCGCGCCGCGGGGCCGGTTCGGTACGCATCCGATCGTGCTGGCGCTGGGAGCCTTGTTGGTCACGGCGTTCGCGTTGGCCGCGCCGGCCGCCTACGCGGCCTGGAGCGGGGCCGACAACACGGCCGCGGCCCAGGTGCTCACCTGGACCGCCGGTGACGGCTACACGGGCTACACGTCCGCTCCCACCACCGCGGTGGCCGGCCCGGCGACGATCGTGTTCGAGAACAGCGCGGCGACCGGCAACACCACGGGGATGCCGCACACGCTGACGTTCGACACCTCGAACACCGACTACAACACCGACGTCAGCCTCAACATCCAGGCGAGCCCGTCGGACTCCAGCGGCGGCCGGCACACGGCGGAGGTCACCCTGACCCCCGGCGTCTACCGCTACTACTGCGTGATGCCGGGCCACATCATGTCCGGCGAACTGACCGTCACCGCGGGCTCCGGGGGCGACACGACCGCTCCGGACACGTCGGCATCCGTGTCGGGTACGAAGGATGCCTCCGGGAACTATGTCGACAGTGCGACCGTCACGCTGTCGGCTACGGACTCCGGTTCGGGTGTGGACAAGATCGAGTACGCGCTCGACGGTGGGGCGTACGCGACGTACAGCGCACCGGTGAAGGTGAGCGCTGTGGGTCAGCACACGGTGTCGTACCGGGCGACGGACAAGGCGGGCAACACCTCGGCGGTGAAGTCGGTGTCGTTCACGGTGGTGGCGGCTCCGCCGCAGGACACGACCGCTCCGGACACGTCGGCCTTGGTGTCGGGGACCAAGGATGCTTCCGGGAACTATGTCGACAGTGCGACGGTCACGGTGTCGGCTACGGACTCCGGCTCTGGGGTGGCCAAGATCGAGTACTCGCTCGACAACGGCGCCTACGCGGACTACACCGCGCCGGTGAAGGTGAGCAGTGTCGGTCAGCACACGGTGTCGTACCGGGCGACGGACAAGGCGGGCAACACCTCGGCGGTGAAGTCGGTGTCCTTCACGATCGTGGCGGCTCCGCCGCAGGACACCACCGCACCGGACACGTCGGCCTCGGTGTCGGGGACCAAGGACGCTTCGGGCAATTACGTCGACAGCGCGACGGTCACGCTGTCGGCTACGGACTCCGGTTCGGGCGTGGACAAGATCGAGTACGCGCTCGACGGTGGGGCGTACGCGACGTACAGCGCACCGGTGAAGGTGAGCGCTGTGGGTCAGCACACGGTGTCGTACCGGGCGACGGACAAGGCCGGCAACACCTCGGCGGTGAAGTCGGTGTCGTTCACGATCGTGGCGGCTCCGCCGCAGGACACCACCGCGCCGGAGACGTCAGCCACTGTGTCTGGGACGAAGGACGCCTCCGGTAACTACGTCTCCAGCGCGACGGTGACGGTGACTGCCTCCGACGCGGAGTCGGGTGTGGCCAAGATCGAATACTCGCTCGACAACGGTGCCTACAAGGACTACAGCGCGCCGGTGCAGGTCGGCACGGTCGGCCAGCACACGGTGTCGTACCGGGCGACGGACAAGGCCGGCAACACGTCCGCGGCGCAGTCCGTGTCGTTCACCGTCGTGGCGGCTCCGCCGCAGGACACCACTCCGCCGGAGGTGTCGGCCTCCGTGTCGGGGACGAAGGACGCCTCCGGCAACTACGTGGGCGGTGCGACGGTGACGGTGACGGCGTCGGACTCGGGGTCGGGCGTGGCCGCGACCGAGTACTCCCTGGACGGCGGCCCCTACCTGCCGTACTCCGCGCCGGTGGCGGTGAACCGGGCAGGGAGCCACACCTTCCTGTACCGGGCCACCGACAAGGCGGGCAACACGTCCGCGGCCAAGTCGCTGACCCTGACCGTCGTGGACAGCAAGCCGCCCACCGACTGCCCTGAGGCGGACGACCGTTCGACGGTGTTCGTGGGCACGATCAACACGGGCATCCCCAACCGCGTCACGACGAACGGCTGCACGATCAACGAGCTGATCGAGGACCACGC
This sequence comes from Streptomyces carpinensis, assembly GCF_002154505.1. Classification (GTDB taxonomy): domain Bacteria; phylum Actinomycetota; class Actinomycetes; order Streptomycetales; family Streptomycetaceae; genus Streptomyces; species Streptomyces carpinensis. The sequence continues at coordinate 52,459 of NZ_MUBM01000221.1, forward strand.
GGCCTGGACCAACCATGGCGCGTTCGTCTCGTCCGTCGAGAAGCTCGTCGCGGACCTCCGGAGCGAGGGCGTCGTCGACCAGCGGGAGGCGGGCGCCATCAAGAAGGCCGCCGGCCGTTCCGACGTCGGCATGCCGCACACCGCCCGTACGGAGCGGTGAGGTGACGGCGGGGGGCAGCTGACCCCCCGCCTCGTACGAGAGGACTCGGCGGGCCTGAACGAGCGCCTGCCGAGGCGACTCGGACGGCTCGACCGCACGGCACCAGGGCCCGATGGAGTGGAACCGGCAGGTTCCACTCCATCGGGCCCTGCCCGCTGTGGGGGTGTGTCAGGACCTGCCCGGCGGATCCGCGCCGCTGGCGCGAGTCCCGTTCATGCACCTTCACGGCGGTGACTTCAAATCGGCTTTGTCCATTGCGAGATGAAAGTTCATCGGACTGCTGCACAAGTTCTTTCGTGTTCGGCACCACGGTGCTACGGTCCTTTTGAAAGTCGCGCCCCGAATCGCCGGGTGCGCGTACGGCTTCGGCGACGACGGGAGGGGTGGCGTGAGGCGCATGACGGCTCGACCGGCCAATGTCCACCAGGCCACACTGCTCCGTCTGTTGCGCGACCTCGGCCCGCAGTCCCGGGTCGCTCTGGGTGACCGGGTGGAGCTGTCGCGTTCGAAGCTCGCGGTCGAGATCGACCGGCTGCTGGAGACGGGCCTCGTCGTCCAGGACGGTCTCGCCGCCTCCCGTGGCGGCCGCCGCTCGCACAACGTCCGGATCGCTCCCTCGCTGCGATTCCTCGGCGTGGACATCGGTGCCACGTCCGTGGACGCCGCGGTCACCAACGCGGAGCTGGAGGTGCTCGGCCACCTTTCCGAGCCGCTGGACGTTCGTGAGGGCCCGGTCGCCGTGTTCGAGCGGGTGCTCGCCCTGGCCGCCAAGCTGCGCGAGGCCGGCCTGGCGGAGCACTTCGACGGCGCCGGGATCGGCGTCCCGGGGCCCGTCCGGTTCCCCGAGGGCGTCCCCGTCGCACCGCCGATCATGCCCGGCTGGGACGGTTTCCCCGTCCGCGAGGCGCTGAGCCAGGAGCTCGGCTGCCCCGTCCTCGTCGACAACGACGTGAACCTGATGGCCCTCGGCGAGCAGCAGGCCGGCGTCGCCCGGTCCGTGCGTGACTTCCTGTGGGTCAAGGTGGGGACCGGCATCGGCTGCGGCATCGTCGTCGGCGGCGAGGTCCACCGCGGTGTCACCGGCAGTGCCGGCGACATCGGCCACATCCAGGTGGACCCGGACGGGCCGCCGTGCGCCTGCGGTAACACCGGTTGCCTGGAGGCGCACTTCGGCGGCGGCGCCCTGGTGCGGGACGCGACCGCGCTCGCCGAGACGGGCCGCTCGGCGGAACTGGCCGGGCGGCTCGAGGCGGCCGGACGGCTGACCCCGGAGGACGTCTCGGCGGCCGCCGGCGCCGGTGACGCCGCGTCCCTCGAACTGATCCGCCTGGGCGGAAGCCGCACCGGCCAGGTCATCGCCGGCCTGGTCAGCTTCTTCAACCCCGGCCTCGTGGTCATCGGGGGAGGGCTCACCGGGCTGGGCCACACCCTCCTGGCCAGCGTCCGTACCCAGATCTACCGGCAGTCCCTGCCGTTGGCGACCGGCAACCTGCCGATCGTCCTCGGCGAGCTCGGCCAGGTCGCCGGTGTCGTCGGCGCCACCCGGCTGATCAGCGACCACATCTTCTCACCGGCCTGACGCGCCCCCGCGCGGCCGGAATCCGTTCCCCGCGAACGGACGTGATCCCCGCGTCCGTTGCCCGCGCCACACGCATCCTTCAGGAGCGCCTATGGACAGTCAGCACGGCTCGCCCACGATCGGGGTGGGCATGGTCGGATACGCCTTCATGGGCCGCGCGCACTCGCACGCCTGGCGTACCGTCGCCTGTGCCTTCGATCTGCCCATACGCCCGGTCATGGCCGCCCTCGCCGGACGCGAGCGAGCGGCACTGGAAGAGGCCGCCCGGCGTCAGCTCTGGGCCGCCACCGACACCGACTGGCGGGCCCTGATCGCCCGCCCCGACGTTCAGCTGGTCGACGTCTGCACCCCGGGGTCCAGCCACGCCGAGATCGCGATCGCGGCCCTGGAGGCCGGTAAGCACGTGTTGTGCGAGAAGCCGCTCGCCAACACCGTCGAGGAGGCGGAGGCGATGGCCGCCGCCGCGGCCGCGGCCTCGCGCCGCGGCGTGCGCTCCATGGTGGGCTTCAGCTACCGGCGCACGCCGGCGCTCGCCCTCGCCCGCCGCCTGATCGCCGACGGCCGTCTCGGCAGCCTGCGGCACGTACGCGCACAGTACCTACAGGACTGGATCGTGGATCCGGAATACCCCCTGGTGTGGCGGCTGCAGCGCGAGCACGCCGGCTCCGGCGCGCTGGGCGACCTCGGCGCCCACATCGTCGACCTGGCCCAGTACCTGGTCGGCGAGCGGTTGACGGGAGTCTCCGCGCTGACCGAGACGTTCGTCCGCGAACGTCCGCTGCCCGCGGCGTCCTCGGGGCTCGCGGCAGTCGTCGACGGGACCGCGCCACGCGGAGAAGTCACGGTGGACGACGCCGCGTTGTTCACCGGCCGGTTCCCCGGCGGTGCCATCGCGTCCTTCGAGGCCACCCGGGTCGCCGCCGGCCGCAAGAACGCCCTGCGCGTCGAGATCAACGGCGATCGCGGCAGCATCGCCTTCGATCTGGAGCGCCTCAACGAACTGGACTTCCACGACCACACCGAGGCGTCCGCGACGGCGGGCTTCAGGAGGATCCTGGTCACCGAACCCGACCACCCCTATCTGGACGGATGGTGGCCGCCGGGTCACGGACTCGGCTACGACCACACCTTCGTCCACCAGGTGCGCGATCTGCTGCAGGCCATCGACGAGGGCCGGGATCCCGAACCGTCCTTCGCCGACGGGCTGCAGGTGCAGCGGGTGCTCGCCGCGGTGGAGCACAGTGCCGCGCACGGCAGCGTATGGACGCCCGTCGCACACGAGGAAGTCGCGCCGGAGGACTCGCCGCCACCGTCCGGAACCGGCGACCCCGTCGCGGTGGTCGCTCCCTGAGCGAACGCCGCGGCGCCGGCCGGCCCGGTGGTTCCGCCAACACCGCACGTCCCACCCGGCCGGCCGTCCACGACCGACGTACACGTTCCGTTCACGCGAAGGAGGATTTCAAGGAAACTCCGAAGATAAATCCGCTCAGTCGAGCACTTTCATTCGCCGGCCGGAGACCGGATGTTACTGACCGGTGACATGCGCCGTACGGCAGACGTCGGTAAATCCGGGGCCCGTTCGACCCTGTGTTCCCGGAAATGCCCGCCTGCCTCCCCGCGGGTCTCGTGCGTCATTCGGGCGGAGTTCCGTAATCCGCCGGGCATGAGGTGCGCCGGCCCTCACAGCACACGAGTTCCCGAGGTGGGCGAGCAGACGGCGCCGGCCGCCCGGCGTCCCGCCGCACCGGCGAACGGCACGCAGTTCGGGGCATTCCAGACGTGCCGCGATGCGGAATGCCCAAAAGTGTTACAGGTGTTGCCGCTTCTGGCCACGAGAAGTTCCGAAAGTTCGCGAACCCTTTTCAAACAACGCTGTGAGAACTACCTTCCTCTCAGCGCGCAAGGTGACCAGGGAGCGGCCGGATCCGGGAAACCCGGACGGACGCACGGACCCATCGGAAAACACCCGACCGGAACCACCGAATCCCACCCACGAGGAAACCGCCGAGGAGCCACGACCGGCCCCCGGCCGGACCGGGATCACCGCCACCCACGACACGTCCGACCCCTCACCGGCCTCCGAGCCGAGGCCACCCGTGAGGGACCAACTGCTCCATGAGATCGACAAGTCGACGAACCGTCATGTGCCCCTGGGAGGGCCGGCGGAGACCGCATCAGAGGGAGACCCATGAGTGCCCCGCTGCTCGAGATGCAAGGCGTCGTCAAGGAGTTCCCCGGCGTCCGGGCCCTCGACGGCGTCGACCTCGACGTGGTCGCCGGAGAAGTCCACTGCCTGCTGGGCCAGAACGGCGCCGGCAAATCCACGCTCATCAAGGTCCTCGCCGGAGCCCACCAGCCCGACGAGGGACACATCGCCTGGGAGGGCGAACCGGTCACGCTCCCGACCCCGACGGCCGCCATGCGCCACGGGATCGCCACCATCTACCAGGAACTCGACCTGGCCGACGGCCTGACGGTGGCGGAGAACATCTACCTGGGGCACGAGCAGTCCCGGCTGGGCTTCGCCCAGCGCTCGCGGATGCACGACGCCGCACGGCAACTCCTGCGCAGGCTCGGGCACCCGGAGATCCCCGTCACGCGCGAGGTGGGCGACCTCTCCTCGGCCGGCAAGCAGCTCGTGTCCATGGCACGCGCCCTCTCGCACGACACAAGACTCATCATCATGGACGAGCCCTCCGCCGTCCTCGCCCACGACGAGGTGGACAACCTCTTCCGCATCATCGGCGACCTCACCGCCGCCGGCGTGGCCGTCGTCTACATCTCGCACCGCATGGAGGAGATCCGCCGGATCGGGGACCGCGTCACCGTGCTCAAGGACGGCCGCACGGTCGCACGGGGACTGCCCGCGCGCACCACCCCCACCTCCGAACTGGTCTCGCTGATGACCGGCCGCACCGTCGAGTACGTCTTCCCGCCGAGGCCGCAGACACCTGGCCCGAAGGAGCGCCCGATGCTCCTGGAGGTCGAAGGCATCAGCCGCCCGGGGGAGTTCGAGGACGTGTCCCTCACCGTCCGGGCCGGCGAGATCGTCGGGCTGGCGGGCCTGGTCGGCTCCGGCCGCTCGGAGATCCTCGAAACGGTCTACGGGGCCCGCCGTTCGGCCTCCGGGCGCATCAGCGTGGCCGGAAAGGTGCTACGGCCCGGCAGCATCACCGCCGCCGTCCGGGCGGGCATCGGGCTCGCCCCGGAGGAGCGCAAGAGCCAGGCGCTGTTCATGCACTCCTCCATCGCCCACAACGTGTCCATGTCCTCGCTGCGGCGGTTCGCCCGCGCGGGGTTCCTCGACTCCCGCTCCGAACTGGCCGCCACGACGGAGGCGGTCCGCAGCCTCGACCTGCGGCCCCCCGACCCGACCCGACCGGTGCGCACGCTGTCCGGCGGCAACCAGCAAAAGGCAGTCGTCGCCCGCTGGTTGCTCAAGGACTGCCGGCTCCTGCTGCTGGACGAGCCCACCCGCGGTGTCGACGTCGGGGCGCGGGCGGAGCTCTACATGCTCATCCGGCGGCTCGCCGACTCGGGAGTCGGTGTGCTCCTCGTCTCCAGCGAGGTGCCCGAGGTCCTCGGCCTCGCCGACCGCGTCCTCGTCATGCGCGAAGGGCGGGTGGTCCGCGAGGCCGACGCCCTGGACCTCGACGAATCGAAAGTGCTCGACCTCGTCATGGAAGGGAGCTCCGCGTGAGCCAGCAGACCAGTCCCCCCGGCGGGAGCGGTCCGCTGCCCGCCACCGGCCAGGGATCGGCGTCAGGATCCGTACGGCAGACCGGCCCGTCCCCGGGCAAGGGCAGCGGACCGGCCTTCCTCGGGCACATGGGCAGGGTGCGCAACCTAGGCCTGTTCGTCGTCCTCGTGCTGCTGTGCGTCGTCGGCGCACTGACCTCGGGCAACTTCGCCACCCGGCAGAACGCCCTGGTCATCCTCAGCAGCGCGGCCGTCATCGGCGTCATCACGATCGGCCAGACCTTCGTCATCATCGGCGGCGGCATCGACCTGTCCGTCGGCGCGATCGTGGCGCTCGCCTCCGTGTGGTGCACCACCGTGGCCACCCAGTCCTACGGGCTGGGCGGCATGATCGTCTGCGCGCTCGCCGTGGGCGCGGTCGTCGGCCTGATCAACGGCCTGATCATCTCCTACGGCAACATCGTCGCGTTCATCGTCACGATCGCCATGATGGCGAGCGCCCGAGGACTCGCCGAGCGGATCTCCGACCGGCAGTCCCAGGTGGTCACGGTCGACTCGTTCAACTCCATCGCCTCCACCAAGTGGCTCGGCATCCCGCTGCTGGTCTACATCCTGGCGGTGGCCGTGGTCCTCGGCTGGGTGCTGCTCAACCGCACCACCTTCGGCCGGCGGACGTTCGCCATCGGCGGCAACCAGGAGGCCGCGCGCCTCGCCGGCCTCGACGTGCGCCGCCACACCCTGGTGCTGTACGTCCTGTCCGGCCTGTGCTGCGGCATCGCCGCGGTCATGCTGACCGCGCGGACCACCTCCGGCGCCAGCAACCTCGGCAACCTCTACGAACTGGACTCGATCGCCGCGGTGATCATCGGCGGGACGCTGCTGACCGGCGGCCGCGGCTCGCTCATCGGCTCGATCCTGGGCGTCCTGGTGTTCACCACGATCACCAACATCTTCGTGCTGAACAACCTCACCACCGACATTCAGCAGATCGCCAAGGGTCTGATCATCGTCGCCGCCGTGCTGATCCAGCGGCGCGGACGCCGGACCGCGGCCCCGTAGCCGCGGCGCGGACGGCGGCCCAGTCCCCGCTGCCGCCGACCGCGCCGCCCCGGCCCAGCCGCGCGGCACGCCCGCATCGACCACGGCAGGCACACCCCAGGCAGGACACCCGTGACGGGAAGGACTAGCGAGATGGACAAGCGCGGACTCGGCGGAATGGACCGCAGAAGGCTCCTCTTCAGCGGCGCGGCACTCGGCGGCGGAGCCATGATCGCCGGCTGCACCAGCAACAAGAGCGACGCGTCCACCGACGACGTCAAGGCGGCGAGCAAGGCCGGCACCGACAACGACAAGCCGGGCAAGCAGGTGACGATCGGGTTCTCGGCCCCGGCCGCCGACCACGGCTGGATGGCGGCCATCACCAAGAACGCCATGGCGCAGGCCAAGCAGTACTCCGATGTGCACTTCGAGGCCGTCGAGGGCACCAACGACGTCAACGCGCAGATCAGCCAGGTCCAGACGCTGATCGGCAAGAAGGTGGACGTCCTGGTCATCCTGCCGTTCGACGGCAAGGCGCTGACCTCCGTGGCCCAGCAGGCGATGGACGCGGGCATCCCCGTCATCAACGTCGACCGCGTCTTCGACACCCCGCTCGCGTACCGGACGTGGATCGGCGGCGACAACTTCGGCATGGGGCTCAACGCCGGCCTCTACATCGGCCGGACCCTCAAGGCCAAGGGCGTCTCCTCGCCCGTGATCGGCGAGATCGCCGGCATCGACAATCTCGAACTCACCAAGCAGCGCAGCGCCGGGTTCAAGAAGGGCCTGGCCAAGTACGGCTTCCGCGTGGGGATCCGGCAGGCCGCCGACTTCACCGCCGACTCCGGCCAGCAGGTGATGAGCAACGTGCTCCAGGCACGCTCGCACCTGGACGCGGTGTGGAACCACGACGACGACCAGGGCATCGGCGTCGAGGCGGCCATCAAGCAGGCGGGCCGCGACGAGTTCTTCATGGTCGGCGGCGCCGGCTCCAAGCACGCCATGACGGAGATCAAGGCCGACAGCTCCGTGCTCAAGGCCACGGTCGTCTACCCGACGAACATGTCCGCCGCCGCGATCAAGCTCGCCCGGCTCATCGCCCAGCACAAGGGCATGGGCGACCTGGTGGGCGAGGACCTGCCGTCCTCGTTGACCCTGTTCTCCGCCACCGTGACCAAGGAGAACGTCGACCAGTACCTGCCCGGCGCCTTCAGCTGACCCAGCACCCACCGTCCCCGGAATCAGGTCACGAAAGGTTGATTATGTCCCGCAGAGGTATCGTCGCGCTGTTGTCCGCGGCCGCTCTGGCACTGCCACTCGCGGCCACCAGCGCCACCACCGCACACGCGGCGGAACCGGCGTTCCGGGTGCTGGTGTTCTCCAAGACCACCGCCTTCCGGCACGACTCCATCCCCGCCGGTGTGGCGGCGATCCAGAAGCTCGGCCAGGAGAACGGCTTCGCGGTCGACGCGACCGAGGACGCCACCCAGTTCAACGACGCCAACCTGGCGAAGTACCGGACGGTCGTCTTCGTCTCCACCACGGGCGACCCGCTGGACCAGCAGTCCGAGAAGGACGCCTTCCAGCGCTACATCGAACACGGCGGCGGCTACGTCGGCATCCACGCCGCCGCCGACTCCGGCTACACCTGGGCCTGGTACGGCGGCCTGGTCGGCGCGTACTTCAACGACCACCCGTCGATCCAGCAGGCGACCGTGAACGTCGTGGGCCAGGGCACCGCTGCCACCAGGGGTCTGCCCAACCGCTGGGTCCGCACCGACGAGTGGTACAACTACCGCTCCAACCCCCGCTCCGACGTGCGTGTCCTGGCCACGCTGGACGAGCGGACGTACAACCCGGTCGGCTACAACGGCGGCTCGATGGGCGCGGACCACCCCATCGCGTGGTGCCACCCGTACGACGGCGGCCGGTCCTTCTACACCGGCATGGGCCACACCAAGGAGAGCTACGCCGACCCGCTGTTCCTGTCGCACGTCCTCGGCGGCATCCAGATGACGGCCGGTACGGCGAAGTTCAACTGCGATCCGGAAAGCACCGACTGACCGGCAGGTGACGTGCCCCGGCGCGCCCGCCGTCCCAGGCGGCGCGCCGGGCACCCGGTACCCGCCCGCCCACATCGACGCCGGCTCGGGTCACCGGCACGTCTTCCCCGGGTGACCCCCACGCCAGGCCCTGACCCCGGACGACCGTCCGGAGGGGAGCGGAAGCAGGTGACAGGGGGCAGCGACATCGACAGCGAGGAACGAGGCGGCCGGGCGCGACCACGCACGGCCGACGGAGGTGACGAGATGCCAGATCAGCGCAGTCGCACGGGTGTCTGGTTGGCGGGGGCGCGGGGATCGGTGGCCACCACGGTCGTCGCCGGCACGGCCGCTCTGCGGGCGGGGCTGGCCGGTCCGACCGGGTGCGTCACCGAGCAGCCGGGGTTCCCCGAAGCCGGCCTGCCCGCCATGTCCGACCTTGTCTTCGGGGGGCACGACGTCGCCTGCACGCCGCTGCCCAAGCGGGCCGAGCAGTTGGTCGCGGCCGGCGTGCTGCCCCACGGGCTGCCCACCGCCGTGCACGACGACCTGGCCGCGGCCGATGCGGAGATACGCCCGGCTCCTCTCCCGGGCCCGGACATGAGCCAGTCGGACGCCGTAGAAGCGATATGCGCCGACATCGCCGCCTTCCGCGAGCGGCACGGTCTCGCACGGGTGGTCGTCGTCAACGTCTCCTCGACCGAACCGGTCCTGCGGGCACACCCGGGGCACGACTCGGCAGGGGCCCTGCGGGCCGCGCTGGCCGCCGGTGAGGACGTGCTGCCGTCCAGCTCCCTGTACGCCCTGGCCGCGATCACGGCCGGGTGCGCCCACGTCGACTTCACGCCGTCCGCCGGCATGCGGATCCCGGCCCTGCGCGAGATGGCCGAGCAGGCCGGCCTGCCGTACGCCGGGAACGACGGCAAGACCGGGGAGACCCTGCTCAAGGCGACCCTCGGGCCGATGTTCGCCGCCCGGGGCCTGCGGGTGAGCAGCTGGTCCGGCACCAACCTGCTCGGCGGCGGCGACGGCGAGACGCTCGCCGATCCCGCGGCGATGGCCAGCAAGACCGCCTCCAAGCAGCGGGTGCTCGCCGAGACGCTGGGACACCCCGTCGAGGGCGAGGTCCACATCGACTACGTGCCCTCCCTCGGCGACTGGAAGACCGCCTGGGACCACGTGACGTTCGAGGGGTTCCTCGGCGTGCGGATGAACCTCCAGTTCACCTGGGCCGGTTGTGACTCGGCGCTGGCCGCCCCCCTGGTGATCGACCTCGCCCGGCTGGCGGCCCGGGCCCACGAGCGCGGGATCTCCGGTCCCCTCGGCGAGCTGGCCTTCTTCTTCAAGGACCCCGTCGGCAGCGGTGAGCACGCCGTGATGACCCAGTACGAGACGCTGCGGGCCTTCGCCGCCCGGCTCGGAGGCCGGCGGTGATCCGCCCGTCCCTGCTCCGGCCCGGCCCGGGCCCCGCCCGGTGGGGAGGCG